>JAKEFM010000020.1 GCA_022616055.1 Planctomycetota bacterium | reverse complement strand
GTGGCGGGGGGCCGGGGGCCCATCGACGCCGCGGTCGAGGGGGCGGTGGACCTCTGGACCTACCGGATGGAGCGCGCCCTCGTGCGGCACGGCATGGCCACGCTCGACGGCCGGGAGAAGGCGGCGAAGGAGCTGGTGGACGTGGTCACGAAGATCGGGGACCCCGTGTGGCGCGAACTGGCCTTCCGGTTGCTAGCGGAACGTACCAGCGTGCCCGAATCGATCCTTCGCAGCGAGGCCCGTCCCCCGCGCACCGCCGGGAAAGGGACCGATCGCCCCGAGGCGCCCCATGCCTGGGTCCAGGCCGAGCAGGACTTCCTGCGTGCGGGGATCGAGGACGGGGAACTTTGGACCCGGATCGAGCGTTCCTATCCGCCCGAGCGATTCCGGGACGGTGGCCTCCGCCTCCTGGCGAGGGCGCTCGCGGACTTGCGTGGGCGAGGAGAATCCGTGACCCGGGAGGGGCTACTGAGCGTACTAGCGGATAAGGACGAGGCCGTCCGGGCCCTCCAGGCCCTCGAGCCCGCCGCCGACGCGCGCCAGCGCACGGAGGTGCATTTGGCGCAGTTCGCGCGCGATGCGGCGGGCCAGGAGAGGAGCCCGTTCGTGCGCGAGCACGCGGGAAGCGACTTCGCCGCCGTCGTCCAGGCGCGCCGGGGCGCCTCCTCCGTCCAGCCTTGAAACAAAACGGAATGAGCAACGAACCCTTCGACCCCGACGTGAAGCACCTCATCGACGAGGGGCGCAAGAAGGGGTTCCTCACCTACGAAGAGATCAACCGTGTCCTCCCGGACGACCTCGTGTCCTCCGAGAAGCTCGACGCGCTGCTCCTCCATCTCGACGAGATGGGGGTGCAGCTGATCGACGAGACCGAGGCGGCCGGCGCCGAGGCGGAGGAGGAAGAGGAGGAGGAAGAGGGGACCGAGACCGCGGACGGCGAGCCGCGCGACGAGGCGCTCGACCTCCTCGACGAGGAGACGGACGGCCCGATCCCCGACGAGACCGCCCCGCTCGGCACC
>JAKEFM010000001.1 GCA_022616055.1 Planctomycetota bacterium | reverse complement strand
TTCATGTAAGGAGGAGGGACAGGTTGGAGACGCGGGAGGTGGGGAAGGCAAGTAGAGTGCCTCTCCTCCAGGCGGGCCCCGGGAGCCCCTGAACGACCTGAGATCTCGGGCCTTATGATCTGGCGGCGCCGGGCCTCCTCCTCGGAAGTGGGCAGCCTTTACGTCCGCGCGCTAACGCGTGAACGCAACGCTTAACATCACGGAGATGCCGGAGCGTTCCGCGACGGGACGGTACGCCTACGTCGGCGCCGGCATCCTCGGGGTCGGGATCCTCGCCCTGGGGCTCGTCTCCTACTCCCAGTGGCTCCTCCACCGCGCCTTCGACCGGAACGCCCCGCTGATCCGCCTGAGCGACCGGGTCCAGCAGAGGATCTCCGCCGCCCACATCTGGTTCGAGGAGGCGCTCGCGGGCGACGAGAGCATCGACCTCGCCCGGGACGTCTACGCTCGGATCGAGGGGGCCAGGAGGCTCCTCGACGCGGCCCTCGAGGGAGGGGAGACGGAGCTCGGCAAGATCCGGCCCGTCGAGGGGCCCGCCGCGCGGGAGAACCTCCGCGCGACGGGGGAGAAGCTCGGCCGCTTCCTCGGGATGGCCCGCGCGCGCTCCGAGGCGCGCGCGAGCACGGGAATGCCGGGGAGCGAGCAGGACCAGCGCTTCGACGCCCTCTTCCACGAGATCCTCGACGGGTGCGAGAGGATCGCCGGGGACATGGAGGGGCTGATCGAGAGGGACCGCCGGTCGATCCTCCTCGCGAACGGGGGGATCCTCCTCCTCTTCGTCGCGCTCTTCGCCGGGCTTGCGGCGATCGTCGTCCGCAACCGCCGCGCGATGGAGGCGAAGAACGTCGACCTGGAGCGGCGGGTGATCGAGCGGACCGCCGCGCTCGCCCGCAGCGAGGCGGAGCAGCGGCGCCTGAGCGAGGCGAAGAGCGAGTTCCTCGCCCACATGAGCCACGAGATCCGGACCCCGATGAACGGCGTGCTCGGGATGAACGCCCTCCTCCTCCGGACCCCCCTCACGGAGGAGCAGCGGGACCACGCCGAAGCGATCCGCCGCTCCGGGGAGGCCCTCCTCACGGTGATCAACGACATCCTCGACTTCTCGAAGATCGAGGCGGGCCGGCTCGACCTCGAGAGGGTCGAGTTCGACCTGCGCCGGACGCTCGAGGACGTGGCCGATCTCCTCGCCCCGCAGGCCTTCGGGAAGGGCCTCGAGCTCGCCTGCGTCGTCGAGCCGGGCCTCCCCTCCCTGATCCGCGGCGACCCCGTCCGGGTCCGCCAGATCCTCACGAACCTCCTCGCGAACGCGGTCAAGTTCACGGAGCGCGGGGAGGTGGTCCTCCGGGCGCGCCTGCGGGAAGGGTCCGGGGCGGCGGGCGCCGGCGTCCGCCTCGAGGTGGAGGACACGGGCGTCGGCATCCCGCCCGAGGCGCAGGAGCGGCTCTTCCAGCCCTTCACCCAGGCCGACGGCACGACGACTCGGAGGTTCGGGGGGACGGGGCTCGGCCTCGTGATCTCGAAGCGCCTGGCCGACCTCATGGGAGGACGGATCGACTTCGAGAGCACCCCGGGCCGCGGGAGCCGGTTCTGGGTCGAGATCCCCTTCGATCGGACGGAGAGCGCGCGGCCGGAAGGGCCGGACCCCCGCTTCGCCGGGCTCCGCGCCCTCGTCGCGGACGGTCACGCGACCTCCCGGGAGGCACTCCTCGGCTGCCTCGAGCGGGCCGGACTCCGCGCGGCCGCGGTCCCCGGGCCGGCCGAGGCGATCGAGGCCCTCGACCGAGGCCGCGAGCCCTTCGACCTCGTGCTCTACGACGCGAGGCTCCGCGACGGAGAGGGAGAGGAGATCGGGCGCCTCCTCGAGGGTCGGCTGCCGCCTACCCGGAGGATCCGGCTCGTCCTCCCGGGTCGGACCGGAGGCGGGGAGAGGGATGGGGAGGTCCTGCTCCCCAAGCCGATCGGGAGGGCGAAGCTCCTTTCGGCCCTCGCCCGGGCGATGGGTCGGCCGGAGGCGCGGGACGATCGGCCTCCGGGAGCGGGGGAGCCCGCGAGGTCGCGGACCGCCCGGATCCTCGTCGTCGAGGACAACCCCGTGAACGAGGCCGTGGCCTCCGGGATGCTCCGGGCGCTCGGCTACGGCTTCGAGGTCGCCCGGAGCGGCGCCCGGGCGCTCGAGGCGCTGTCGCGCGCCTCGTTCGGGGCGGTCCTCATGGACTGCGAGATGCCGGGGATGGACGGCTACGAGACGACGCGCGAGATCCGGCGGCGGGAGGGAGAGGGCCGCCGCACCCCCGTCATCGCCCTGACGGCCCACGCGATCGAGGGGGAGCGGGAGAGGGCGCTCGCCGCGGGGATGGACGACCACCTCTCGAAGCCGGTCGACATCGGGAGGCTCGAGACCCTCCTCCTCCGGTGGGCCGGGACCGCTACGGAGGGTCCTTCGGAAGTCCCCGCGCCGGCGGTCGCGTCTCCCGCGGAGGCCCTCGACGGGAACGCCTTCGAGAGGCTCCGCGAGTTCGGGGGAGGGGACCCCGACTTCCCCCGCCGGCTCGCGCGCCTCTTCCTCGAGGAGGCCCCGCCGCAGATCGCCTCGATCCGGGAGGCCCTCGAGAAGGGTCGCGCCCGCTCGCTCCGGGAGGCGGCCCACAGGCTCCGCGGATCCTGCGGGCACCTGGGGGCTCGCGGGATGGCGACCGCGTGCGCCGAGATCGAGATCGCGGCGGCGTCCGGGGACCTCAAGGAGGCCGAGAACGCCCTCCCCCGCCTGGAGGCGGCGTTCCTCCGGGTCCGGGAGGCGCTCCTCTCCCGGCCCGAGCTGGCGTGAAGATCCTCCTCGTCGAAGACGACCTCGTTTCCCTCGAGCTGCTCCGGGGGATCCTGAAGGGCCTCGGCCACGACTGCGCCGAGGCCCGCGACGGGGCGCAGGCCTGGAGGCGCTTCCAGGAGGCGGAGTTCGACGCCGTCCTCAGCGACTGGCGGATGCCGGGGATGGACGGGCTCGAGCTCTGCCGGCTCGTCCGCTCCCACCCGAAGGAGACCTACACCTACTTCATCCTCGTCACCGCGAGCGGCGGCCGGGAGAACCTCGAGAAGGGCATCGAGGCGGGCGTGGACGACTTCCTCGAGAAGCCCTTCGAGCCCGGGGTCCTCCGAGTCCGGCTGACCGTCGCCTCCCGGATCTCCTCCCTCCACCGGAGGACCGCGCTCGCCGAGGAGCGGGCGAGCTTCCTCGAGGAGCAGGCCCGGTCCCGGACCTCCTTCCAGGGGCTCGTCGGGAAGAGCCCGGCGATGCAGGAGGTGTTCCGGCGGATCCGCCTCGCGGCCCAGGGGGAGGCGCGGGTCCTGATCTCCGGTGAATCGGGGACGGGGAAGGAGCTCGCGGCCCGCGCGATCCAGGCTCTCAGCCCCCGGAAGGAGGGGCCCTTCCTCGCGATCAACTGCGGCGCGATCCCGGACCCGCTCCTCGAGAGCGAGCTCTTCGGGCACGCGAAGGGCTCCTTCACGGGGGCGACCCGCGACAAGGCCGGCCTCCTCGAGGCGGCCGACGGGGGAAGCCTCTTCCTCGACGAGATCGGGGACGTGAGCGCCGGGATGCAGCTCAAGCTCCTCCGGTTCCTCGAGGACGGGGAGGTCCGCCGCGTCGGGGAGCACGATTCCCGGAGGTCGGACGTCCGCGTCGTCTCGGCGACCAACCGGGACCTCGGGGCGCTCGTCGCCTCGGGCGCGATCCGGCAGGACTTCTTCTACCGGATCCGCGTCTTCGAGATCGCGCTCCCGCCGGTCCGGGCCCGGAAGGAGGACATCCCCCTCCTCGCCCGGCACTTCCTCGAGGCGCTCGCGGGCGGGCCGGGGGGGAGCGCGAAGCGGCTCTCGCCGGAGGCGCTCCACGGGATGCTGGACCACCCCTGGCCCGGGAACGTCCGCGAGCTTCGCAACGCGATCGAGCACGCCCTCGTCGTCCAGGAGGGGCCCACGATCCGCCTCGAGGACCTGCCCGTGGAGATCCGGAGGCCGGGGGGCCCCGACTGGATCCTCCCCGCGAGGTCGGCCAAGGCTCCGGCCGGCCGCCTCGAGCCGGGACGGATCCAGGAGGCCTTGAAGGAGGCGGGGGGGAACCGGAACCTCGCCGCCCGCAAGCTCGGCGTGAGCCGCGTGACGCTCTGGAAGTGGCTCAAGCGCTACCGGCTCGGCACCTGACGCCGACCCGGGATCCTCGGCCGGGGAACCGCAGGATCCGGGCCGGGGGGGCGCTCACTCGATCCCGGGCAGCGCCGCCGTGTCGCCCGCGATCCGGCGCGCCTCGCGCAGGCCCGAGACGAGGGCCCCGTGGACCGTGGCGTAGAGGAGCGGCTCCGTCGCCTCGCCGGCGAAGAGGAGTCGGCCGCCCACGGGCTCTCCCAGCTCGCGCATGTCCTCCGAGCTCGATCCGATCGGGAGGTAGCTGTAGGACCCGAGCGTCCAGGGATCGTCGCGCCAGCGCGTCACGTGCGTGGCGATCGGGTCGGGAACGTCCGCGCCGAAGATCTCGCGCAGCGCCTGGATGGCGCGCGGGGCGATCTCCTCGTCCTCCCACTTGTCGAGAACGTCGCGCGCGCTCCGGCCGCCGTAGAGGCAGACCAGGGTTGGAGCCCCGGCCGCGTCGGTCCAGTCCGTGAAGCCCGGGAACTCGCCGGGCGTCTCCGCGATGTAGAGGAACGCCGCCCCGTGCTTGCGCCAGAACGGCTCCTCGAAGCGCAGGATGACCTTCTCGAGGTTGCCCATGTCGAGTCGCCCGATGGCCGCCAGCTTCGACGCGGGGAGCGGCGGGTCGAACGCGATCTTCCTGGCCTTGAGCACGCCGACGGACACCGTCACGATCGCGTGGCTGCCGCGCAGGTCGCCCGAGGGCGTGGACACGGTCACGCCGGAGGCGTCGTGCGCGATTCGCGAGACCGGTTCGTTCAGGCGGATGTCGAGGCCTCGGGCGAGGGCGTCGACGACTCGCCCGTAGCCGCCCGGCACGACGTGGTTGCCGCCGGCGAACTCTTGGTAAGGGGATTCGACGTAGGCGCGCAGCGACATCGTGTCCGGCGGACCGGATTCGAGGATCTCGATCAGGAGCTGGGTGAGGGCGAAGGACGCGTAGCGCCGCTGATCCTCGGAGAGCTCGTCCGCCTCGCCGAGAAACGCCTCGATGCCGTCGCGCACGGAGGCGTCGGCGGGGAGCGCGGCCGCCAGCTCCTTGATCCGATCCTCGAAGTCGCGCGTCGCCATCATGAGCTGCAGGAAGCCACCCTCGACCCACCCACCCGACGCGGCGTCGTAGACCGGGATCGGGCCGAAGCCGGTGGGCTCGACCCCGATCCCCAGCGCGTCGCAGAGGGCGGCCAGGGGATTGTCGACGACGCCGTGGACGAACATCGCGCCGGCGTCGACCGGCACACCGCCGACGTCGCGCGTGTAGGCGCGGCCCCCTATGCGGTCCCGGGCCTCGAACACGACCACGTCGAGCCCCGCGTCATGGAGCGCGCGCGCGGCACCGAGGCCAGCGACGCCGGCCCCGATGACGATGACAGGACGAGCGACGGGTTCGGGCGGCGCCGCCGTGCTCTTGCAGCCGGCGGGCAGGAGGAGACAGAGCGTCAGGGCGCCATGGGCGCGCATCCTCGTTCTCCGAGGAACTGTCCGTCCTCTTCTCGTGTCCCCGATGGTGTGTCTAGCGACGCCCAGCATCCGCGGCGGCGCGGAGCGCCGGCCGCTGCATGCTGTTGTTGGGCGGTCCAGGCACGACGCTGGCAAGCCGCCACGTCGCCTCAGCAACGCCCGCCGTCACTTCGTCGGCCTCCGGCGTGGCCGCTGCTTCGCAGCAGCCCCTCGAATGATGAGTCTGCCCCTCCCTTTGGATGGCAAC
>JAKEFM010000203.1 GCA_022616055.1 Planctomycetota bacterium | reverse complement strand
CCCTCGGTAAGCCGTGTGCGGGAAACCCGCGTGCACGGTTTGAAAGGGGTGGCTGGAACCGGCTCCCCGGCCTGGGGACGCCGCGCCAGTAACTACCAATGTCCGCGCCCTCCCTGCGGGACGCGACGACCCCCTCGGGGCTGGCGGTCCGGACGGTCTACGAGCCCTCCGATCCGGCCCTCGCCGGGCGGCTCGGCCCCCCCGGCGAGTACCCCTTCACGCGCGGGATCCACCCGACGATGCACCGGGGGCGGCTCTGGACGATGCGGCAGTACGCCGGATTCGGGTCCGCCCGCGAGACGAATCGCCGCTTCCGCTTCCTCCTCGACCAGGGGCAGACCGGGCTCTCCGTCGCCTTCGACCTCCCGACGCAGATCGGCTACGACGCCGACCACCCCCTCGCGGCGGGGGAAGTCGGGAAGGTCGGGGTCGCGATCCAGACGCTGCGCGACCTCGAGAGCCTCTTCGAGGGGATCCCGCTCCGCGAAGTCTCCGTCTCGATGACGATCAACGCGACGGCGAGCGTCATCCTCGCGATGCTCGTCTCCCTCGCGCGCCGGCAGGGGGTCCCGGCGGAGGGGATCCGCGGGACGGTCCAGAACGACATCCTGAAGGAGTACGCGGCGCGGGGGACCTTCCGGTTCCCGGTCGCCCCCTCGCTGCGGCTCGTCACCGACCTGATCGAGTGGTGCGCGGAGGCGGCCCCCTCCTTCCACCCGATCTCGATCTCGGGCTACCACATGCGGGAGGCCGGCTGCACCGCCGTCCAGGAGGTCGGCTTCACCCTCGCGAACGGGATCGCCTACGTCGCCGCCGCCCGCGACCGGGGGCTCGCGGTCGATCGAGTGGGCGAGCAGGTCTCCTTCTTCTTCAACGCCCACAACCACCTCTTCGAGGAGGCGGCGAAGTTCCGCGCCGCGCGCCGGCTCTGGGCCCGCACGATGCGGGAGGGCTTCGGGGCGAGCCGTCCGGGGGCCCTCCAGATGCGCTTCCACGCCCAGACGGCGGGCTCGATGCTCGCCGCCCGGCAGGTCGACAACAACGTCGTGCGCGTCACCGTCCAGGCGCTCGCCGCGATCCTCGGGGGGACGCAGTCCCTCCACACGAACTCGCGCGACGAGGCGCTCTCCCTCCCGGGCGAGTCCTCCGCGCGCCTGGCGCTGCGCACCCAGCAGGTCCTCGCCCACGAGTCGGGCGTCGCCGACACGGCCGACCCGCTCGGCGGCTCGGCCTTCGTCGAGGCGCTGACGGACGAGATCGAGGCGGGGGCCGCCGCGCTGATCGAGGAGGTCGACCGGCTCGGGGGGGCCGTGCGGGCGATCGAGTCGGGATTCGTCCAGCGGGAGATCCACAAGAGCGCGCTCCGCTGGCAGCGGGAGGTCGAGTCGGGCGCGCGCGTCCTCGTCGGCGTGAACCGCTTCGAGGCGGAGGAGCCCCCGCCGCCGATCTTCCGCGTGGGGGAGAGGGCCCGGGAGGAGGTCCTCGCCTCCCTCGCCGCCGCCCGGAACTCCCGCGACGGGGGGCGCGTCCGCCGCGCCCTCGACGCGCTCGAGAAGGCCGCCGGGGCGGGATCGAACCTCCTCCCCCCGATCCTCGAGGCGGTCGAGGCCTACGCGACGGTGGGGGAGATCTGCGCCCGGCTCGAGCGGGTCTTCGGCCGGTACCGGGCCCCCTCCGCCCTTTGAAGCCCCTCCGCATCCTCGAGATCCACCACGTCGCCGTCGCCGTCGGGGACCTCGCCCAGGCGCGCTCGCTCTACCTCGAGTTCCTCGGCCTCGAGGACCGGGGCTCCGAGACGGTCCCCTCCCAGAAGGTGCGCGTCCTCTTCGCCGGGGCGGGGGCCTCGAAGGTCGAGTGCCTCGAGCCCCTCGGCCCCGACTCGACCGTCGCCCGCTTCCTCGGGAAGCGGGGGCCCGGGCTCCACCACGTCGCCTACCGCGTGGCGGACCTCGACGCCGCGCTCGCCGAGCTCGCTCGCCGGGGCGCCCGCCTGATCGACGCCTCGCCCCGGCCGGGCGCGGGCGGGACGCGGGTCGCGTTCCTCCACCCCTCGGCGACGGGGGGCGTCCTGACCGAGCTCGTCGAGGACTCGGGGCGGCGGAGGACCCTCCGAGGGAAGGAGACCGGATGACCGACCCGCGCATCGAGCGGCTGCGCCTCCAGCGACAGGCCTCCCGCCTGGGGGGGGGAAGGAGCGGATCGAGCGCCAGCATTCCCAGGGGAAGCTCACCGCGCGCGAGCGGCTCGACCTCCTCCTCGACGAGGGGTCCTTCCTCGAGTGGGACGCCTTCGTGACCCACCGCTGCGACGACTTCGGGATGGACCGGGACCGGCCCCTCGGCGACGGCGTCGTCACGGGGCACGGCCGGATCGAGGGGCGGCCGGCCTTCGTCTTCTCGCAGGACTTCACCGTCTTCGGCGGATCCCTCTCCGAGACCTACGCCGCGAAGATCGTGAAGGGGATGGACGCCGCGATGCGCCTCGGCGTCCCCGTGATCGGCCTCAACGACTCGGGCGGAGCCCGGATCCAGGAGGGGGTCGTCTCCCTCGCCGGCTACTCCGACATCTTCCTTCGCAACACCCTCGCCTCCGGCGTGATCCCCCAGGTCTCGGCGGTCCTCGGCCCCTGCGCCGGAGGCGCGGTCTACTCCCCGGCGATCACCGACTTCCTCGTCATGGTCGAGGGGACCTCCTACCTCCACATCACGGGGCCCGACGTCCTGAAGGCGGTCACCCACGAGGAGGTCACCTCCGAGCAGCTCGGCGGGGCGGCCGTGCACATGGAGAAGAGCGGGGTCGCGCACTTCACGGCGAAGGACGACCGGGCGGCCCTCGCTCTCGTCCGCGATCTCTTCTCCTACCTCCCGCTCAACAACGCCGAGGATCCCCCCCGCCGCGAGAGCGCCGACCCCCCCGACCGGAAGGAGGGCCGCCTCGACGCGGTCGTCCCCTCCGAGTCGAACCGCCCCTACGACATGCACGAGGTGATCCGGGCGGTCGTCGACGAGGGGGCGTTCCTCGAGGTCCAGGCCGGCTTCGCGACGAACCTCCTCTGCGGCTTCGCGCGCCTCGGCGGCCAGCCCGTCGGGATCGTCGCGAACCAGCCCGCCGTGCTCGCCGGCTGCCTCGACATCGACGCCTCCGTGAAGGGGGCCCGCTTCGTCCGGTTCTGCGACGCCTTCAACGTCCCGATCGTCACCTTCGAGGACGTCCCGGGCTTCCTCCCCGGCACCGCCCAGGAGTACGGGGGGATCATCCGCCACGGGGCGAAGCTCCTCTACGCCTACTGCGAGGCGACGGTTCCGAAGCTCACGGTCATCACCCGCAAGGCCTACGGCGGGGCCTACTGCGTCATGGCGAGCAAGCACATCCGCTCCGACGTGAACCTCGCCTGGCCCTCCGCCGAGATCGCCGTCATGGGGGCGGAGGCGGCGGCGAAGGTCATCTTCCGCAAGGAGATCGCGTCGGCGAAGGACCCGCCGGCCGAGGCCGCCCGCAAGATCGCCGAGTACAAGGAGAAGTTCTACAACCCCTGGGTCGCCGCGGGCCGCGGCTACGTCGACGACGTGATCGAGCCCTCGGAGACGCGACCCCGCCTGATCCGGGAGCTGCGCCTGCTGCGGACGAAGCGCGACCACAACCCGCCGCGGAAGCACGGGAACATCCCGCTGTAGACGGGGGCCGGCGGAGCGGGGGGCCCGCTCAGCCGATCTGCACCTCGGCGCCGCTGGTCGTCGCCAGGGCGGGCGTGAGCGAGAAGAACTCCGCGAACACGGAGGCCCCGACGAGGCTCCCGACGTTCGGGATCGGGAGGACCACGGTCGCGGACCCGGCCGCGTCGGTGACGACCGGGAGGATCGTGTCGACCGACGCGAAGAGGGTGCAGCTCGACGGCAGGCCGAAGATGCCGAGCGACATCGGCAGCGTGAAGACGAGCCACTGCGAGCCGCTCGCGCCGAGGATCAGGCCGTTCGCCGGGGAGGAGGGGGGGCCGCCGCCCATCGTCAGGGCGAAGGTGGCGTTCCCGATCGTCGCGGGCCCGCCGGAGGACCCGATCGACGGAGGGGCGCCGAGGCTCCCCGCGCAGCCGTTCCCGAAGGGGAGGACCGCCCCGAGCGTGCCGCAGGGGGTGAAGACGATGTCCGTCGTCGGGAAGACGGAGTTGAGCGGGCCGAGCCCGGTCCCGTCGACGGCGAGGGTCCCGAAGGGGTTCTCGACGCCGACGCCCGCCGTGTTCGGGCCGGACCCGAGGATCTGCGCCCCGTACTTGCAGACGACCAGGTTCCCCGCCTCGCGGAACTCGAGCTGGCAGTTGATCCGGTCGCCGGTGTCGGTGCAGGGGGTGTTCGTGACCGGGTCGAAGATGCTCAGGTTCGTCCACTCCATCGTGAGGACCCGGTTGCCGATCGGACCGCTCACTATCCACCACCCTCCCGTCGTCGGCGCCGGGTCGTCCGCCACCATGTCGTCCCACCAGGCGGCGGCCCAGTCGTTGGGGATCGCCGTGCTCGGGAAGGGGACCGGGTTGACGGGATTGCCCGCCCCGGCGACTCCGAGGCTGAAGTCGAAGGCCGCGATCCCGTTCATGCTCATCTGGACCGTGGCCTTCGCCTGCCCCCAGAAGGAGAAGGGGAAGGGGAGGGCGACCGCGGCCCCCTCGTCGTCGGTGCAGGGCCCCGTCGTCGGGGGGGGGCAGACGCCCCCGGCCGAGCAGAAGACCTGGACGGCGCCCGGGGCGCCGGCGATGGAGGCGAAGGAGGAGGGCGCCGTCGAGACCGTGTAGGAGGCGACCGGGCTCGTGACCGCGCCCGGGAAGAAGCGCAGGTCGGTCGCCGGGAAGGCGGCGTTCAGGGTTCCGAGCCCCGTCGCGTCGATCCCGAGCGTGCCCGCCGCGTTCTCGAGCCCGATCGTCGCGGCGATCTGCGGGCCGACGGTCCCGGCGTTGAAGGGTCCGTAGCGGAACTCGATCGTGCCGTCGGCCTCGAGGAGCCTCGCCTGGAAATTCAGCCGGGAGCCGTTGTCGAAGCAGGGGCTCCCCCCCGAGATGACCATCATGTCCTTCCACTCCGCGGTGAAGACGCGGTTTGGGGCCGCGCCGTCTGTCCGGAAGAGGACCGCGCCGACGCCGGGCGCCGGGACGAGCGGCTGCCAGAACGGGGCGACGACGTCGTTCGGCGCCGCCACGCCCGGGATCGCCGCGTTCGGGGAGGTGGCGGCCCCGCCGAAGAAGGTGAAGTGGAAGAAGCCGTTCTTCTGGATGCGCAGGAAGGTCTCCGCCTGCCCGAAGTAGGTGAAGGGGAACGGCGGGGGGATCACGGAGAAGAACGGAGCCGTCGAGCACGGGCCGAGCGCCTGCGTCGTGCCGGCGAGCCCCGAGATCGAGGTGTACGCCGGCGCGAGGGGGCTCTGGAGGTAGCTCTGCTGCGGCGGGGAGAGGCCGCAGGTCTGCGCGGCGACCGGGGCCATCGGGGCGGTCGGGGCGAGGGCGAAGAGTCCGGCGGCCAGGGGAAGGCGCATGCGTCCGACCATGGGGCTCACCTCTGTCGGGAACGACGCCTCGGGGCGTGGAGCGACCGCCGGTAGCGTGCGGCACCCCCCTCGCGACTGTCAATCGCGCACCCGGTCGCGTCCGGGGAGGAGTCCGGGGCGCTACGATCCCCGCCATGGACTCCCCGCGCGGCTCCCCCGCCTGCCCGACCGGGAAGACCTGAGGGTCCTCCCTCTCGAAGGCCGTGCGCCTCCTCCTCCTCGCCCTCGGGGCCGCCGCGGCGGCGCTCCTGATCCGGACCTTCCTCGGGGGGGGTCCGGCCTCCTGATCCTTGGCGAGCCTGCGGAAGGTCCTCGTCGCCAATCGGGGCGAGATCGCCCTGCGGGTGATCCGCACCTGCCGCGAGCGGGGGATCCCCACCGTCGCCCTCTACTCGGAGGCGGACCGCAACGCGCTCCACGTCCGGTTCGCCGACGAGGCGGTCTGGATCGGGCCCGCCCCCCCGCGGGAGTCGTACCTGCGGATCGACCGGATCCTCGAGGCGGCGAGGCGGACGGGGGCCGACTCGGTCCACCCGGGGTACGGCTTCCTCGCCCAGAACGCGGAGTTCGCGGAGTCCTGCGAGAAGGCGGGCCTGGTGTTCATCGGGCCGCCGCCTCCGGCCATGCGGGCGATGGGGGACAAGGTCTCCTCGAGGAGGACGATGGTCGCGGCCAAGGTCCCCGTCGTCCCCGGAACCGTCGACCCGGTCGCGACTCCGGAGGAGGCCGCCCGGGTCGCGCAGGGGATCGGGTACCCGGTCGCGCTGAAGGCGGTCGGCGGTGGGGGGGGGAAGGGGATCCGGCGGGTCGCGAAGCCCGCCGACATGGCCTCGGCGTTCCGCACCGCCTCGGGCGAGGCCGCCGCCGCCTTCGGGGACGGCCGGCTCTACCTCGAGCGCTACCTCGACCGGCCGCGCCACATCGAGGTGCAGGTCCTCGCCGACGCCCACGGGAACTGCGTCTCCCTCGGCGAGCGCGAGTGCACGATCCAGCGCCGCCACCAGAAGCTGATCGAGGAGACCCCCTCGCCGGGGATCGACGAGCGGGCGCGGGCCGCGATCGAGGAGGCGGGGGTGCGGGCGGCGAGGGCGGTCGGGTACCGGAACGCGGGGACGGTCGAGTTCCTCTGGCAGGACGGCTCCTTCTACTTCCTCGAGATGAACACCCGGCTGCAGGTCGAGCACCCGGTGACGGAGGCGGTGAGCGGCCTCGACCTCGTCGCGGAGCAGCTCCGGATCGCGGCGGGGGAACCCCTCGGCTACGGGTCGGTC
This sequence comes from Planctomycetota bacterium, assembly GCA_022616055.1. GTDB lineage: Bacteria > Planctomycetota > UBA1135 > UBA1135 > JAKEFM01 > JAKEFM01. Next base: position 28,646 of record JAKEFM010000203.1, on the reverse strand, counting down.
CCCCGGCGGGGGCACTCGATCGAGGTGCGCGTGAACGCGGAGGACCCCGAGGCGGGCTTCGCCCCCTCGACGGGGGTCGTGCGCAACCTCCGGCTCCCGGCGGGGCCGTTCGTGAGGTCGGACTCGGCCCTCTACCGGGGCCTCGAGGTGACCCTCCACTACGACCCGATCCTCGCGAAGGTGATCGTCTGGGCCCCGACGCGGGGGGAGGCGATCGCCCGCATGGAGCGGGCGCTCGAGGAGCTCCACGTCGGCGGCGTGCGCACGGGAGCCCCCCTCGCGCTCCGCGTCCTGCGGGATCCCGCCTACCGCCGGGGGGAGTTCGACACGCACTTCCTCGACCGGTTCGCCCCCGCGGCGGACCCCGCGCGGGAGGAGATCGTCGCCCTCCTCGCGGCGGCCTACGCGAGGGGGGAGCGCGAGCGCGCGGCGCTCGCGGAGGGGAGGGAAGGGGAGGCGATCTCCCCCTGGGTCCTCCTCGGCCGCGAGGAGAGGCGTCGGGGCCGTCCGCGGTGAAGTTCACCGTCGAGGTGAACGGCCGCGAGCGGGAGGTCGAGCTCGCGGCGGACGGGGAGGGGATCCTCGCGCGCGTGGAGGGCCGGGAGCACCGGCTCGAGCTCCGCCCGGTCGACGGTCTCGGCCAGTTCGCGGCGAGCGTCGACGGGCGCACCTTCGCGCTCTCGGTCGACGGGGAGGGGGAGGGGAGGCTGCGGATCGGCCTCGCGGGGGAGGGATACGCCGTCTCCGTCAAGGACGAGCGCCAGCGCGCCTCCCGGATGGCCGACCGGGGGGCGCAGGCCGACGGCCCGCGCGTCGTCCGCGGCGTGATCCCCGGCATCGTCGTCGCGCTCCTCGCGAGGGAAGGGGAGGAGGTCGAGGCGGGGAGCCCCCTCCTCCTCCTCGAGGCGATGAAGATGCAGAACGAGATCCCCGCCCCCTGCGGCGGGCGGATCGAGCGCTTCCACGTGCGCCCGGGGGAGACGGTCGCGGCCGGCGTTCCCCTGGCGACCTTGACGCCTGCCAAAAGCGGCGGCGTGCGCTAGACTGGGGCTCGCCGCGGCGCAGTCTCCGTCCGCCCGGCGATTCACGACCCGGAAGCCTGCACGGAAGGAAGGTCTCGGCGATGCGTCCCGCCCCTCTCCACGCCCTCCTCGTCCTCTCCCTCCTCGCCCCGTGCGCGCCCGCGGTCGACTACTTCGTGAACGCCGCGACGGGGAACAACGCGAGCGGCGACGGCTCCCTGGCGAGCCCCTGGCGGACGATCACGTTCGCCGTGTCCCAGGTCCAGGGCCCCGGCGACGCGATCCACGTCGCCGCGGGGGTCTACGACTCGGCCCTGGGCGAGACCTACCCGATCGACATGAAGCCGGGGGTGAGCGTGATCGGCGCCGGCTTCGGCGTCACGATCCTCGATGCCGTCGGCGTCGGGGTCGCGGGCATCCGGTTCAACGCCGTCCCCTTCGCGACGCCGACCCGCCTCGAGGGGATCCGGATCTCCGGGACGGGGGGACCCGCGGTCCGCGTGAGCACGCCCGACGGGTCGGGGATCACGATCGCCCGCTGCTCCCTCTCCGGCAACGGGACGGGACTGCGGGTGGAGGCGGGGACGGGGGCGGTCGGCCCGACCTTCCGGCAGAACCTCCTCGCCTACAACGTCACGAACGTCTTCCTCGTGGGGGGGACGCCGGGGACGACGACGATCGCGAACTTCGACCGGAACTGGATCACCTTCTCCACGACCCAGGGGGTCGCGGCCTTCGCGGCGTCGGGGGGCTCGGTCGCGGCGACCTTCTCCGGGGACCGGATCGAGTCCTGTTTCGACACCGGGCTCTTCGCGACGGCCTCGAGCGGCTCCGTCGTCCTCACGACGACGAGCCTCACCGTCTTCCACCACGTGAACAAGGGGATCGAGGCGTCGGCCGTGGGGGGGGGCTCCTGCTTCGTGTCGATCGACCACGCCACGGTCGCGGACAACACGGGCGCGGGGATCTCCCTCGTGGGGAGCGCCGGGGCGATCGTCTCGAACTCGATCGTGCGCGGGAACACCGGGGGCGACTTCGCGGCGGTCCCCGTCTCCTCCGTCGTCAACTGCGTCGTCGGTCCGGGGGCCTACGTCGGCCAGAACGGGAACGTGAACGTCGACCCGATGTTCGTCGACACATCCGTGGACAACTTCCAGCTCCAGCAGGGATCCCCGTGCATCGACGCGGCGGGACCGGGCCCGGCGAACCGCGACTCCTACGGAGATTCCCGTCCCCTCGACGGGAATCTCGACGGGGTCTCCCTCCCCGACGTCGGCTCCGACGAGTACGCGCACGCGCACATCGCGACGACGGGGTCGACGACCGTCGGGGGCTCCTTCTCCTTCGTCCTCACGGGGACGCCCGGCGTCTTCATCCAGAACTCCTTCGCCTTCGCGGAGGGTCCGCCGCTCGCGATCCCCTACTGGGGGGTCCTCTTCGTCGCGCCTCCGATCTTCCCCCTCGGCGGGATCGTGGGCTTCCCGCCCGCGACGATCCCCCTCACGATCCCGAACGACCCGACCCTCCTCGGGCTCCTGATCTACATCCAGTCGGTCGGCACGACCCTCGTCGGGGGGAACCTCCGGGGCTCCCTCGGCAACCCGCTCCGGCTCGAGATCCTCTGAGCGGGGGCCCGGCTCAGCGCTCCCGCAGGAAGCGGGGCGGGACGGCGTTGCGGTAGGAGGGGTCGACGACCTCGACCTTCGCCTCGTCCGTCAGGCGGTTCAGGGTCTGGTAGAAGTTGGGGTCCTTCGGGTCGAACGCGAGGAGGATGTAGCGCCCCCGGACGCGGTCGAGGGAGGGCTTCTCCCCCTTCATGACCTCGTCGACCTGGAGGAGGTTCAGCCCGAAGGATGTCCAGAAGGGGGCGGAGACCCTCCCCTTCTCCGTCCCGAAGGCGGCGCGCGCGAAGGGGAGCTTGAAGTCCTCCCGTCCGAAGAGGCCGAGGTCCCCCCCGTTCGCGGCGGTCGTGCGGTCGTCGGAGTTCGCCCGGGCGAGCTCGGCGAAGTCCTTCCCCGCGGCGAGCTCGGAGCGCAGCTTCTCGGCCTTCGCCTTCAGCGACTCGACGCGGTCCGCGTACGCCGCGAGCGCGATCTTGGTCGGAAGGAGGGCGCGCTCGAGGGCGTCACGGACGAGGAGCCCCTCGGGTCCGGAGGAGTAGGACTTCTGGTAGGCCACCAGCTCGTCGACGTCGCGCTTCCGGACCTCGGCGTCGTTGACGCGCAGGACCACGCGGTCGCCGCCCGTGAGCGCCTCGGGGGGGAGCTGCGGGGCCGGGCGCTCCACCGCGGGGGGCGGAGCGGGGACCGCCGCGTCCGTGATCGCGGGGACCGGCGCGGGGGGGGCCGGCTCCGCGGGCTTCGGCGGAGCGGGGGAGGCGGGACGGGGGGGCTGGTCGGCGAGCTTGACCGACCCGTACGTGGGCTTCCGCGTCGCGAGGTCCTCGGCGAGCCGGGTCCGGGCCTCGCGGAACTTGAGATCGGTCTGGAGGTTCCTCAGGGAGGCGCGAAGGTCGCCCACGATCCCCTCCAGGAGCTCGACCTCCTTCTCGGGGGGGAGATCGGACGGTCGGGGCGGGGCGGCGCGCCCGGCGGGCGCCTGGGGGAGCGAGCCCGCTCCGCTGCGGACCTTCTCCAGCTGCTCGGCGATGTCCTTCAGGGCGGCGCGGAGCTCGGAGATCCGGGTCGAGAGGGAGGGCTGCGTTTCCTGGAATCCCCCGCTTCCGGCGAGGAGCCCGAGGAGGAGGGGAAGACCTGCGAACGGGGGCATTCCGGGATGATAGGAACCGCGCGCGCGCAGCATCAAGCGCGGCGGGCCGGTCAGCGCGGGCGGGCGGCCGAGGACCGGCGCTCCTCCCAAGCCCCGAAGTGGCCGAGGATCCGGCCCCGCAGGTAGGGGAGGAGGAGGGCGGCGGAGTAGTGGCCCGTCGGCACGTCGAGGCGCTCGGGGCGCCCGAGGAGCTCCCAGAGCCGCTCGGCGTTCGATCGGGGAACCACCCGATCGAAGGCTGCGCGGATGAAGAGGAGGCCCCGGGGATCGACGTACCGGGCGAGGTGCAGAGGATCGGAGACGAACTCCCGGGCGAAGTCGGCGGCGACCGCAGCCTCGTCGAAGCCGATCTCCTTCCGCGAGGCCAGGTAACGGCGGACCTGCCCCTCAGAGGAGCGCGGGAGGAGGTCGGAGAGGTCCGCGCCCGCGAGGGCGATGACCCCGCGCCGAACTCGGGTGTCGGCCGCGAGGACGGCGGTCCCGAGGATCCCCCCGAGGCTGATCCCCACCAGGCCGATCCGATCGGGGTCGGCGTCGCCGGAGGAGACCGTCCAGTCCAGGAGGAGCTTCGTCGTGGCGACGGTGTGCCGGAACAGCCCCTCGATCGCCCGCCCGTCCTGGTCGGGGGTGAGGACCTCGCAGGGCCGCTCGGCGTGGAGCGCCGCGATCCCGCGCTCGGCGAACGCCCGGGCGATCAGCCGGGTGACCGAGCTCTCTCCGCCGAGGATCGGGAGGACGAGGATGAGCGGCCGCCGCAGGGCCCCGACCGGCCGGTAGTACTCGAACCGGGCGCGCACGCCGTCGGCGAGCACGAGGGCGCCCCCCCGGACGTCGTAGGTCGGGTAGCGCTCGAGCGTCTCGACCTCCACGCGCAGCGGCGGGGCGGGCGGAAGGAAGCGGGCCGCGATCGATTCGGGGAGGCCCTCGGCCGCGCGGGGCGCGGACGGGCGCAGGTTCCGGCAGCCGGCCAGGAGGACCGCGGTCGTTACCAGGGCGCGCAGCCTCCCGACCAGGGGCGGCATCTCAGAACCGCCGCTCGAAGAACGCGACCGCGCCCCGGCGGGAGTCGGAGTCCTCCCCCTCGCCGGGCCAGGTCGTGAAGAGGGGGAGGGTCGTCTGGCCGACGCCCGAGCCGGCGCTCAGCCGCAGCCTCCACTCGCGCCCGAGCCGGCGGGTCACCTCGATCCGCGCCGTCGGGGAGGGGTCGGCATAGTCGACGTCCCCCTGGAGCGAGACGCGGAAGCCCGCGATCGAGCGCGCGACGCGGACCTTCGCCTGCGTCGGGTAGAAGTCGGCCTTGAGGGGGCCGGCGGAGTAGTGGAGGGAGAGCATGCGCGAGGGGGAGCGGAACAGTCCGCCCTTCATCCGCAGGCGCAGCTCGCCGAAGTTCGACTCGTCCCCCGTCACCCCGTCGACGACCGTCTCGAGGACCTCGATACCGGTCTGCGGGAGCCTCTCGGCGCCCCCGAGGACGGGTCCGATCAGCTCCGTCTCCTCGAGCGCCTCGCGCAGGCGCGAGCGGACGGTCTTCTTCGCCCTCGAGTCGAGGAAGCGCGTGCGGGCCTCGACGTCGAGGTCCTGCTCCGTGATCGCGAGCGGGTCCGCGGCGTCCGGGGCGGAGCGGTGGTAGCGGTCGAGGAGCCGGAGGAGGGCGAAGTTGCGCCCGGCTCCGTCGTCCCTCGCCATCCCGCGCCCGATGCGCTCGAGCGTGTCCCCGGGGGACTTCGGCCATTCGTACTCGTTCGGGTAGAGGGCGCGCTCGAGGATCGGCGCCGCCTCGGGCGCGGCGGAGGTCTCCTCCGGTCCCTCGGCCGCGACGCTCTCCGCCCGGGGTAGCGCGGCGGTCCGGAGGAAGGACGGAGGCGCGAGATCGCGCGGGGAGGCGGCGGGCGTGCCGCGCGGGCGGTCGGGCCGATCGGCCTCGATCAGGTGCAGCCCGAGGAGCGGGCCCGCCGCGGGCGCGCAGGCCGCGAACCGCGCGGCGAGCGTTCCCCTCGAGGAGCCGTCGCTCCGCTCCGCTCCCGCGTCGGGCGTCGCGCGGCACCCGGCGAGGAGCGCGATCCAGAGCGAGGCTCGAACGCCGGAGCCGTCTCGCGGACGGCTCCGGCGCGTCGATCGCAGGATCGAGAACACGCCGGTCTCCCGTGGTCCCTCCCCCTTCGACCACCCCAAAAGCAATAACCTACAAATCGCCATTCGGCAAGTCCCCTTTCCGCGCGCCCGGGCCGCCGACCCGAGAAGCGCCCGCAGGAAGGGGTTGCGTCGGCGCCCGGATAGGCTACGCGAGGGACCGTTTCGAGGAGGCGAGCTCGAGCAGGAGGCGGCAGGGCTCGAACCGGACGCCGTGGCGGGCGCGGAGGTCCGACATCCGCCGCAGGAGCGCCTCCGCGCCCCCCTCCAGGGCCCACCGCACCAGACCCCCGCGGTACGGGGGGAAGCCGAACCCCATCACGGAGGCGAGGTTGAGGTCCCCCGCGCGCTCGACGACCCCGTCCTCGAGGCAGCGGAACGCCTCGGCGACGGCCGCGAGGACCAGGCGCTCCGCGAGAGCCTCGGAGGGGAGCCCCGGCGAGCGGGTGGGGATCCCGAGGACGCGCGGGAGGTCGGGGTCGGAGACGCGGCGACCGCCCCGTCCGTAGCGATAGAAGCCTCGTCCGCTCTTGCGGCCGAGCCTGCGGTTCTCGAGGAGCCGGTCGAGGACGCGCGGGGCCTCGAACCGCGGCGGGAAGGCCGCGGCGAGGCTGCGGGCGGCCGCGGCGGCGACGTCGAGCCCGACGTCGTCGAGGAGGGCGATCGGCCCGACGGGGAAGCCGAACGCGACGGCCGCGTCGTCGATCTCCCGCTCGAGGACCCCCTCGGAGAGGAGATTCGAGGCCTCCTGGAGATAGGGGCCGAGGACGCGGTTGACGAGGAATCCGGCCCCGTCCCCCACGAACAGGGGGATCTTGTCGATCGCGAGGGCGAGGGCCGCCGCGCGCGCGGCGCTCTCCGCCGAGGTCTCCGGGCCGCGGACCACCTCGAGGAGGGGCATCTTCTCGACGGGGTTGAAGAAGTGGAGGCCGACGACGCGCTCCGGGCGGGGCAGGCCCCGGGCGATCGCCTCGACCGCGAGGCTCGAGGTGTTCGTCGCGAGGAGCGCGTCGGGCCGGACGCGCGAGGCGAGGCGCGCGAAGAGGGCGCGCTTCGCCTCGAGCGACTCGACGATCGCCTCGACGACGAGGTCGCAGCGCTCGAGCCCGGATCCGTCGGCGGCGGGCTGGAGGCGGTCCATCGCGGCCCGGGCCTCGTGCGGCTCCGCCCGGCGCCGCGCGACCTTCTCGTCGAATCGCCGGCGGGCGCGCTCGAGGGTCCGGGCGATCGAGCCCGCGTCGGCGTCCTCGAGCCGGACGGCGACGCCGCTCTCGGCGAGGAGGATCGCGATCCCGCCTCCCATCGTCCCGCAGCCGACCACCGCCGCGCGGGCGACGCCCGGCTCGACCTCCCTCCCGCCGAGGGAGGCGAAGCGCTTCGCCGACTCGCGGAGGAAGTAGAGCTGGAGGAGGTTCTTCGCGACGGCCCCCGTCGCCGTCTCCGCCAGGGCGCGGGCCTCGAGCTCGAGCCCGCGCTCGATCGACATCCCCAGCCCCCGGGACGCGACCTCGATCGCGCGCAGCGGCGCGGGGTAGCTCCCCCGCGTCTGGAGGAGCGTCCGCCGGCGCGCCGCCGAAGCCACGAGGCGCCGGACCGGCGGGAGCCGGTCGAGGAAGCGGGCGGGCCGCCGGCGGGGGAGACCGAGCTCGCCGAGGACCCCCTTCTCGGCGAGCTCCTCGAGCCTCTCCTCCGGCACGACGTCGTCGACGAGGCCGAGTCGCAGCGCGGCCTTCGCCGGATAGGAGGTCCCGGCGAGGATCGGGGGACGCGCGCGGGCGAGCCCGAGGAGGCGCGGCAGGCGCTGGGTCCCGCCGAACCCCGGGACGATCCCGAGGCGGACCTCGGGGAGGCCGATCCGGGTCCTCGGGTGGTCCGAGGCGATCCGCCAGCGGCAGGCGAGCGCCAGCTCGAATCCGCCCCCGAGGCACGCCCCCGAGATCGCGGCGAGCGTGGGGGGGCCGAGCCGGGCGATCCGCTCGAAGATCTTCTGTCCCCGCGCCGCGAGGCGCTGCGCCTCGATCGGATCGCGCAGGTCCCGGATGAGGGCGACGTCGGCCCCGGCGAGGAACAGTCCGGGGCCCGGTCCGAGGAAGACGATGCCACGGGGGCTCGAGCGCTCGATGCGCTGGAGGAGGGCCTCGAGCGCATCGGCGAACGGGAGGTCGATCTTGACGACCTTGTCGCCGGCGGCCGGGAGGAACCGGACGAGGAGCACCTCGCGGGGCGTCGTCTCGAGCGCCGCCCGCTCGCCCGCGGGCGGGGCCGGGGGCGCCGCCGTCGCGGACGGCCCGATTCCGACCGCCTCGGTCACGCCGCCTCCACGAGGAGCGCCCCTCCCTGTCCCCCGCCCACGCACAGGGTGGCGAGGCCGAGCCGGCCTCCGGCGCGCCGCAGCTCCAGGAGGAGGGTCAGGAGGAGCCGCGCCCCCGTCGCCCCGACCGGATGGCCGAGGGCGATCGCCCCGCCGTTCGGGTTGAGCCGGGAGGGGTCGATCTCCCCGAGGGCCCGGGGGCGGGCGAGCTCCTCGCGGGCGAAGCGGTCCGAGGCGAACGCCCGGAGGCAGGCGAGGACCTGCGCGGCGAAGGCCTCGTTCATCTCGATCCGGTCGAGCTCCGCGAGGGAGACCCCCTCGCGCTCGAGGAGGCGCGACGTCGCGAAGACGGGGCCGAGCCCCATCCGCTCGGGGGCGCACCCCGCGTAGGCGTACCCGCGCAGGTAGCCGAGGGGGGAGAGTCCGAGCGCCCGGCCGCGCTCCTCCTCCCCGAGGAGGAGAGTGCAGGCCCCGTCCGTCACCTGGCTCGAGTTGCCGACGGTCACGGTCCCGTGGCGCCGCTCGAAGTAGGGGCGCAGGCGGGCGAGCGCCTCCTCGGACTGGCCGGGGCGGATCCCGTTGTCCGAGCGCACCTCGCGGTAGCGCGGGGACCCCTGCGCCCCGTCCTCGGGGGCGAACACCGGAAGCGTCTCCTCGGCCAGCCGACCGGCCTCCCGCGCCCGCTCGGCGCGGTTCTGGCTCTCGCAGGCGAAGCGGTCCTGCTCCCCGCGGGGGATCCGGAACTCGAGCGCCAGCCGCTCCGCCGTCTTCCCCATGATCATCCCGCAGGTCGGGTCGGTGAGCCCCTCGAGGATCGCGACGCGCGGCTTGAAGGAGCTCGGCCGCAGCCGCGCGAAGGCGGCGACCTTGGCCGGGAGTCCCCGCGCCCGGCTCGCCTGCGCCAGGACCCGGGCGAACTCGCGGGGATAGGAGAGGGGGTAGTTCGACATCGACTCGGTCCCCCCGACGAGGTAGAGGGAGCCGCGCCCCGCCGCCAGTCGGTCGGCGGCGGACGTGACCGCCTCGAACCCCGAGGCGCAGTTGCGTCCGACCGTGGCGGCCGGCACCCGGACCGGCACCCCGGCCCGGATCGCCGCGACGCGCGCGGGATTCGCCTCCCCCGCGTCGGGGCCGACGCAGCCGAGGATCACCTCGTCGAGCTCCGAGCCGTCGAGTCCGGCGCGGGCGAGGGTCTCGCGCACGACGAGGGTCCCGAGGTCGGAGGCCGAGAGGGCGGCGAGGTCAGTCCCTGCCCGCGCGAAGGGGGTCCGCACCCCGCCGAAGATCGCGGGTCGCCCCGCGCCGCTCATTCCTTCGGACGGAGGTCGACGAACCGCTTCTCCTTCATCTCCGTCTCCATCCCGAGCTTCTCGAGGAGGACCGGCAGGGGGAGGATCTCGACCCGGTTCGGGGCGACCTCGCAGGCCTCGCGCATCGCCTCCCGCAGCCGCGCGGCGAACGCTTCGGGGCGCGTCCCGTTCCCGAAGGCGGCGTAGACGACGATCTCGTCGAGCCCGTACTGGTCGCCGTTCGCGCGCCGCAGCTCGACCTGCCACTCCTCGACCTCCTGGAAGGAGCCGAGGACCGCGGCGACGGCGTCGAGGCTCACGAGGGTCCCCTTCACCTTGACGAGCCGGAGGTCGGCGACGTTGCTCCGCCGCCCGATCGCGGAGGAGAGCCGCGGGACCGTCCGGCCGCAGGCGGGGCAGGGCTCCTCGACGATCCCCCCCTTCGAGATGTCCCCGGTCCGGTAGCGCAGCACCGTGCTGGCGCGCCCCTCGAGCGGGGTGAAGACGATCTCCCCGTCCTCGCCCGGGCCCCGCGGCTCCCCGGTCTCCGGGTCGACGATCTCGAGGAGGGCGAGGTCGGGGTAGAGGTGATAGCCGCCCCCCTCCCCGCCCCGGCACTCCCCCCACGCCATCCGCGCCTCGGTGAATCCGTAGGTCCCGATCACCGCGACGTCCTTCGAGCCCATCTCCCCGAGCGTCTCCCGGATCCGCTTGCGCAGGGCGTCGGGGAGCTTCTCCGCGCCGAGGATCACGGTCCGCACCTGGGGGAAGGCGACCCCCGTCTCCCTCGCCCTCCGCAGGCAGTGGTAGACGAACCCGGGGACGCCGACGAGGCCGGAGGCCTTGAACTTCTGGATCAGGCGCACGGTCGCCGTCGAGCCCATCACCCTCCCCCCGCCGGTCCCGAGGACGAAGGAGCCGGTCTCGAGCCCGCCGAGGGCCGTCGCCCAGAAGGCGAGGTGGGGGGCGTAGGGGAAGAGGTTGACGATCCGGTCCTCGCGCGTGAGGCCGTGCACGGCGAGGAGGCGGGCCGCCGCCGTCTGGAGGACCTCGACGTCGCGCTTCGAGTAGAGGAACGGGATCGAGGCCGCGGAGCGGCCGGTCGTGAAGGTCGCGAACATCGGCCGGTACTCGCGCTCGAGGTGCGCGAGGGCCCGGGCGCGCCCGCGCGCGAGGAGCCCGAGGAGGCGCATCCGCGGCCAGTGCTCGCGCAGGAGCTTCGGGTCCGGCCGCAGGATGTAGTCGAGGGAGCGCTCCGGGTTGTCGTCGGTCGGGATGAGGTCCTTCTTCGAGGTGAAGGGGAGCTTGCGGAAGTCCTCGATCGTCTTCACCTTCCGCGGGTCGATCCGCTCGCGCTCGAAGACCGTCCGGTAGTTCTTCGAGAAGGGGATCTGCTCCGAGAGGAGCCTCCGCAGCTTCGCCTCCTGGAGGCCTCGGATCTCCCTCGGGGAGAGTCTCGACAGTCGGAGCCAGTCCACAGCGCGCCTTATATCGGTCCGAAGGGGGGGAGATTGAAACGCCTTTTCCAGGGGCCGTCCCGAGGATAATCCCGCGCCCGTGCCCCCCTTCCTCCCCGACCGCCCCCGCCCCCTCCTCGTCGGCCACCGGGGGGCCCCGCTCGCCGCCCCCGAGAACTCCCTGGCCGCGTTCGAGGCCGCCCTCCGCGGGGGGGCCGACGCCGTCGAGTGCGACGCCCGCCTGACCGCGGACGGCGCGGTCGTCCTCCATCACGACGAGACCCTCGACCGGACGACCGAGGGGTCGGGGCCCGTCCGGGAGCGGACGCTGCGGGAGATCCGGGACCTGCGGCTCCGCGGCGGCTCGGGTCGGGAGGGGGTGCCCCTCCTCCGGGACCTCCTCGACCTCTGCCGGGGCAGGGCCGGGATCATGGTCGAGGCGAAGGTGGATCACCCGGAGGAGGCGATCCCCCTCCTCGACGCGATCCTCCTCGAGGTCGGCCCCCCCGGTCCGGGAGGCGCGCTCGCCCTGATCTCCTTCTCCCCCGAGGCGGTCTCCCGCGCCGCGGAGCGGGCCCCCGCCCTGCCCAGGGGGATCACCTTCGAGAGCCCCTTCCCCGCCTCCCTCGCCCTGGCGCTGCGACCCGACCTCGTGACCGTCGAGCGCTACCTCTTCCGGCTCCCCGTCCTCGCGGAGATCCGGGCGGCGGGGGTCGAGCTCTTCGCCTACTCCCTCGACACGGAGGCGGACCGGGCCGCCGCGGGAGAGGCGGGGGTGACGGGATGGATCACCAACCTCCCTGGCCGGCGTCGCGTATGAGGGGGCTATACTCCCGCCCGCTCGAACCGCCCTTCTCCCGCGGAGGTGAGGACATGCCGCTCCGGATCCCCCTACTCGCCTCTCTCCTCCTCGCCGGCTGCAGCGCGCTGCGGCGGGAGGAGCCCCCCGCTCCCCTGTCGAGCGACGTCCCGCCGCCCGCGGAGAGGGCGGAGTTCCCCGGCCCCCCGCCGGAGCCGGGCCAGATCTGGGTCGGCGGCCACTGGGCGCCGACGGAGCTGGGCTGGGAGTGGAAGGGCGGGGAGTTCGTGACGCCGCCGCGCACCGGGGTCCTCTGGGTCCCGGGATGCTGGATGGAGCACGAGGGGCGCTGGGTCTGGACCGTGGGGGAGTGGACAGAAGAGAGGAAGACGCCTTGAAGAACCGTCTCGTCGCGCTGGTTCCGCTCGTCGCCCTCGCCGCCTGCGGGCCGAGCCGGAAGGAGTTCGAGGACAATCAGGCCGAGCTCCTGCGCACCAAGGCCGACCTGGAGAGCGCCAAGAGGGACGGCCTGAAGCTCTCGGGCGACCTCTCCGCGGCGAACCGGGCGAAGGAGGAGGCCTCCCGCCGCGCCTCCGAGACCGAGACGAGGGCCTCCTCGGTCGAGAAGGAGCTCGCCGCGGCGAGAGACACGATCACGGCGAAGGAGTCGGCCCTCGCCGCCGCCGAGCAGGAGAGGGCGCGGGTGGCGGAGGAGCTGGGGCGCGCGAAGAGCGCCGCGGACGCGAGCGAGAAGCGGCTCGCCGACGGGGCCTCCCGCACGAAGCAGCTCGAGACCGCGCTCCAGCAGCGCGAGTCGGAGGTCACGAGGGCGCGGTCCGACGCGGAGGAGGCTCGGAGAAAGCTCGAGGCGCTCCTCGCCCAGCCCCCGGCGCCCGCCTCGGACGCGCTCTCCCGGCTCGCGGGGGAGGGGACCGAGGAGGTTCCGCCCTACCAGATCCTCCCCCTCACCTTCCAGGCGAAGAAGGGGGAGCGGATCCGCTGGACCTGGTCGATCGTCGAGGGGCCGGCGGACCTCGCCGCCGAGGTCCTCGACTTCACGATCTGCGGCCCCGACCGCGCGAAGGCCCACGGCGTCCTCGCCGGCGCCGAGAAGAAGGCGGACGAGGGGACCCTCGAGGTCCCCGCGGACGGCCGGTGGACGGTCGCCTGGTCGAACCGCCACCCCTCCGCCGCCTTCACGGTCCGCTTCGACGTCTCGGTGAAGCCGGGGTCGTAGGCCCGGGGATCGGGCGCGCGCGCGGCCCGCGGCGCCCGCGGGCGCGCCGGCGGGTCACCGCTTCTCGAGCTGGAGGCTCCCGAGGCAGGCTCGAATCGCCTTCTCGTGCCTCCCGAACGACTCCTTCGGCGTCGTCGCGGTCACCAGGATCACCCGGCCGCCGACCCCGACGGCGAGGGCCGCGAACCGGAGGGGCGTGCCCTGCACGTCTCCCTCGTAGTCGAAGGCGACGGCCTCCTTCCCCGAGACCTTCCGCTTCTCCTCCGAGAGGAGGTTGAGGCCGTACTCCTTGAACTGGGCCCGCGAGGCCGTGATGAACTCCTCGAGGGAGTTCGCGCCCCCCTGGATCTGGATGTTGACGTTCGGCGCGAAGCCGTCCTCCGGAGGCGCGAGGAAGGCGGCGGTCTGGCACGCGAGGCCCGCGGGCGCCTTGGGGAACGCGGGGGGCTCGATCGAGTAGCCGTTGGCCGCGTCGACGAACCGCGAGGCGGTCTCGGGCCCGCGCGCGCCGGAGAGGGCCGTCGCGGCGAAGAGGAGGACGAGGGTCGCGGAGGGGAGGTGCTTCATGAGGGACCCCTCTTCGGCGAGTCCGCGGGGGGAGGTGGAGCCCTCCTCCCCGGACGAGGGCGGCCGCTCAGGCCGGGGTCGGAGGAGGGGGGGATGCCGCCGCCTCGAGGAAGCTCCAGATCGAGCCGAAGTTCCGCTCGAGGCTCTGGACGGCCCCGCTCGAGAGCGTGACGAAGGACTTGAAGGTGGAGCGCTCCGCGCGCCCCGCGGCCCGGTTGAAGCGCGCGAGGTCGTAGGCGCACGGCCGCAGGTCGACGAGGAAGAGGAGGAGCTCGTAGCCGCCGCCGGGGCCTCCGAAGAGGCGCGACGCGAGGGCCGCCGAGTGCTCCGCGTGGACGATCGTCGCGTGCGCGACGATCGTCCGGTCCCGGAGGAGGAAGACCGTCTCCCCCCCGACGACCCGGTCCCAGTGCTTCTGCGCGTCCTCGGTCGGACGGAGCCCCACGATCTGGAGGCGGGACTTGCCGATCCGCGGTCGCAGCTGGTTCACCGTGGCGGCGGAGAGATGCGGCTCGATCTCGGCGAGGGTCCGGGCGCGCTCGAGGTCGTGGGCCGCGCGCGCGCCGCCGCTCCCCTCCTCGATCGGGAAGACGAAGAAGCCCGACCCGGAGGGGCGGGACATGTGGACGATCGCCATCGCCGCGGAGGATATCGCCCGGCGGAGGTCGCCGCGTGCAGGGAGGGAGGCCCCGCGCCCCCTACTTCCGGAGCCCGAGCTTGTCGAGCTTCGGGGCGATCACGGCCCGGCAATACCCCTGCTCCCTGTTCCCGCGGTAGTAGTCCTGGTGGTACGCCTCGGCGGAGTAGAAGGGGCCGGCCGCCACGATCTCGGTCACGATCGGGTCCTCGAAGGCCCCCGACTTCTCGACCGCCTCGAGGGAGGCCTCGGCGGCCTTGCGCTGCTCCTCCGAGTGGGTGAAGACGGCGGAGCGGTACTGCGTCCCCATGTCGTTCCCCTGGCGGTTCAGGGTCGTCGGGTCGTGCAGCCGCCAGAACCAGTCGAGGAGGGTCGCGTAGGAGATCCGCTTCGGATCGAAGGTGACCTGGACGACCTCGGCGTGGCCCGTCGTCCCGGAGCAGACCTGCTTGTAGCTGGGGTTCGCGACCTTCCCCCCCATGTAGCCCGACTTCACGTCGAGGACGCCGTCGAGCTGCTCGAGGACCGCCTCGACGCACCAGAAGCAGCCGGCGCCGAAGGTCGCGATCTCGGTCCCGGGGCGGGGGATGGAGGCTTCGGCGGTCATCGGCGTCTCCTCGGAGACCGGGGGGGAGCCCTCCGGTCCGGATCGGGTGCTCGAAGGGCCGCGGCTCCCCGCCCCTCCGTCCGCGCAGGAGGCGAGGGCGAGAAGGGCCGGAACGAGCCGGGCGGCGGGAGCATGGCGCATGAGTCGGTTGGGTCCCGGACCAGGGGTCCATGGTACGAGGGGCCGCCTCCCTGGGGACGCGGGTCCTCCCCGGCGGGGGGCGGAGGGCCTACAGTCTGCGTCGATGGGCGATCGCGCGATCGTCGGGGTGGACCTCTCGCGCGGCGTGGTCGAGCGGGACATCCTCCCTCCCTACCTCGCGCGAGACTTCTGCGGCGGGTCGGGCGTCAACTCCCGCCTCCTCTACGACCTCGCGCCGCCGGGCGTCGACCCGCTCTCCCCACGCAACCCCCTCCTCCTCGGCGTGGGTCCGATGGTGGCCGCGGGGATCCCCTCCGCCGCCCGTGTGACCTTCACCTCGACGGGCCCGCTCACCGGACTGTTCTGCGACTCGAACGCCGGGGGCTCGCTCGGCCCGCGGTTGGCGGGCGCCGGGATCGACCACCTCGCGATCGTCGGGCGCGCGGCCGCCCCGTCCTGCCTCGTGGTGGGTCCGAAGGGACGGGTCGACCTCGTCGAGACCCCCGACCTGTGGGGCCTCCCCCCCGAGGAGACCGACGCCCGCCTCGCCGAGCGGTTCGGCGACTGCGAGACCGCGCGGATCGGGGTGGCGGGGGAGCGCGGGGTCCTCTTCTCCGGGATCGTCTCCGCCCGCCGCCGACCGAGCCTCTCGGGCCGAGGAGGGCTCGGCGCCGTGATGGGCTCGAAGAACCTGAAGGCGATCGTCGTCCGCGCGCCCCTCCCTCCCCGGGAAGCCGATCCCGGTTCCTGCCGGAACCTCGTCGCGGCGCTCCTCGAGTCCCCGCGCCTGCGGATGCGCGCGGAGCGCGGCACGCTCGACCTCCTCCAGGCCTACGCGGCGATGGGGGACCTCCGCGAGCGGAACTTCGAGCGGGCGCTCCCCGCCGAGGCGATCGCGTCCCTCGACCCCGACGCGATCCACGAGAAGCACGCCGAGGGACGGCGCGGATGCACGGGGTGCCCGACTCCCTGCGGGTTCCTCTACGGAGGCGTCGACCTCGCGAAGGGAAGGCGGGCCGAGTTCGGAGCGGTCTACGCGCTCGGACCGAACCTCGGCATCGCCGACTTCGAGGGGGTTCTCCGCCTCCTCGAGGCCGCCGACGGCCTGGGCCTCGACGCGATCGAGCTGGGGACGACCCTCGCGGCCTACGCCGCCGCGGTCGAGCGGGGAGAGGTCGACGGCGGGGCGCCGGTCTGGGGCGATCTGCCGCGGCTCCTCGGACTCGTCGACTCCCTCGCGCGCCGGGAGGGGCCGGGGGCGGCGCTCGCCGAGGGCGCCGCGGCCTTCGCCCGCTCGATCGGGAGGCCCGATCTCGCGCCGCACGCGAAGGGCCTCGGAGGTCGGCCCGAGAAGAACCTCGCCTCCGTCCTCGGTCAGTGCGTCTCCACCCGAGGCGGCGACCACATGCGGGCGTTCCCCTTCCTCCTCTTCGGCGGCGGGAATCGCTCCGCGATCGACCGCGTGTTCGGCCCTCTCCCGGAGGAGGGGTACGACCCGGAGCGCCCCGCGGCGAAGGGGCGGCTCGTCTGGTGGCACGAGAACTTCAAGGCGGCGATCGACGCGGCGGGATTCTGCGCCTTCAGCGCGGCGGCGCTGATCGCCGACGGCCTCTTCACCCCCGGAGACGTCGCCGCGCTCCTGCCCGAGGGAGACGGCACCTGGGAGGGCTTCTTCGCGGCGGGGGAGCGGATCGTCCAGGTCCAGCGGGCGTTCAACGCCCGCCGCGGGGCGACCCGCGCCGACGACCTTCCCTCCTGGGCGCTCGCCGACCTCTCCCGTGAAGGGATGCTCGGGGAGTACTACCGCTGGCGCGGCCTCTCGGAGGCCGGGACCCCGACGCGCGAGCGCCTCCACTCCCT
The DNA here is from genome assembly GCA_022616055.1 of Planctomycetota bacterium. Taxonomy (GTDB): domain Bacteria; phylum Planctomycetota; class UBA1135; order UBA1135; family JAKEFM01; genus JAKEFM01. The sequence goes on along the minus strand of JAKEFM010000203.1, from coordinate 11,820 downwards.
CGGCCTCGAGGACCTCTCCTTCGGCCTCGAGGCGGAGGGGGTTCTCGGCGGGGGGGGAAGCCCCTTCCCCGGCGCTTCCGTGCCGGCGGCCGCGCCGGCGTGATCGTCGCGGTCCGTTCGATCGGCCCGCTCGCCGCGGCGCTCGGCGGAAAGCGCGTCGAGGTCGACGTTCCCGACGGGACGGACATCGCCGATCTCCTCGGCCGCCTGGCGAAGCGAAGCCCTCCCGCCGCCGGACTCCTCGGGAAGGATGGCCGCGCTCCCGCTCAGGCCTTCCGTGCCGGGAAGTCGCTCGCGCCCGCCGACCTCCTCCGGGAAGGCGACGAAGTCGACCTCGTCCTCGCCGTGGCGGGGGGGTAGGTGGGGTGACCTTGCAGTAACTCTGCAAGATTTCCTTGAAATTTTGCATACTCAAGTTAAGCCCCTCCCGTGTCCCTCTTCGCGCGGAGAATCGCCCCCCGGCTCCTCAAGCGCCTGGCCCGGCGTCGGGTCGTGGTCCTCACCGGGGCGCGCCAGACGGGGAAGACGACCCTGGTGCGGGAGCTCCTCCCTGCGCGAGCCCCCTCTCCCCTCCACTACCTATCCCTCGACGATCCCGACGAGAGGCTCCGGGTCGGGGCCGACCCGGTCCGATCGCTCGATCGCCCTGACCGGCTCGTCGTCCTCGACGAGGTTCAGAAGCTCCCCTCCCTCCTCGACGCGGTCAAGGTGCTCGCCGACCGGAAGGAGGGGCAGCGCTTCCTCCTCCTCGGCTCCTCGCAGATCCTCCACCTCCGCGAGGTGAGGGAGAGCCTCGCGGGGCGCGCGACCCTCCTCGACCTGTGGCCCCTCTCGGTGGGGGAGAAGTGCGGGGGCGTCGAGGATGCGCCCACCGTTCTCGACCGAGTCTGGGAGGAGGGGCCCGCCGTGCTTCGTCGTGCCGACGTCTTTGACCCGGAGGCCGACCGCGCCCGTGCGCTCCGCGCGGCCGCGGAGGAGACCCTCTTCTGGGGAGGCTACCCGCCCGTGCGGAGCCTCCCCGACGACGCCGAGCGTCGCCAGTGGTTCCGCGACTACCGGCGGTCGTTTCTCGAGCGAGACCTCGCCGACCTGGGCAGGGTCGCCGACCTCGATCCCTTCGCACGGGCGCAGGTCTGGATCGCCGCCCGGACGGGGCGGCCTCTCTCGTTCTCCGACCTCGCCCGCGAGCTCGGCGTGGCCGTGAACACGGCGAAGCGGTTCGTCCGCTTCCTCGAGGTCTCCTACCAGGCGGTCCTCCTCCCTCCCTTCCTCCCGAACATCGAGAGGAGGCTCGCGAAGAACCCGAAAGTCTGCTGGACGGACGCGGGGCTTGCGCGAACCCTCGCCGAGCGGTGGGACGCCGGGGACGGCCCCCTCTTCGAGTCCTACGTCGCGGCGGAGATCCTCAAGTGGGCCTCCTTCCGCGACGACGCGCCCGCCCTGCACTTCTTCCGCACGCACGGGGGGCTGGAGGTCGACCTCGTCCTCGCGGCCGGCCGGGACGTCGTCGGAATCGAGTGCCGGGCGTCGAGCCGCGCGCACGTCTCCGACGCTCGTCCCCTCGCCTCCTTCCTCGGGGACATCTTTCGGGGCCCGGGAAGGCGACTCGGACTCGTCGTCTACCGCGGACGCGAGGTCGCCGAGCTCGAGCGACACGTCTGGGCCGTGCCGGACTGGATCCTGTTCGGCCCGGTTGCGTAGGGAGGAGACCGCGGAGGGCTATCCCCCTCCCCGGAGCATCCGGAGGAAGGCCCGGACGCCCCGTTGCCCCCACGGGGTCTGCCGCACGACGAGGAGTGTTCCGTAGACCTCGGCCGAGATCCCCTCCTCCGACCAGGACCCGGGGACGACGGACTTCTTCAGGATCTCGACGATCTGCTCCGCCTTGAGCCCGCTGGCGGTCCGCACGACCGGCGGCTCCGGCTCGCGCCGCGCCTGGCCCGAGGGGAGGAGGAGTCCGAAGTCCTCGGGTGCGGGGAAGTCCCGGACCTCGAAGAGGAGGTCCCCGATCTCGTAGAGCCGCAGGCTGACCCGAGGCCTCGCGTTCTCGGTCGTCGTGAGGAAGAAGACCGAGCGCTTGAAGAGGAAGCGCCAGTTCGACCGCTCGGCGAGGATCTCCATCGCGGAGAGAAGGGAGATCTCGCGCAGGTCCACGGTCACCGGCCTCGCGGCGCCATCCGCGATCGCCTTGCGAAGGGCGGGATGGACCACGAAGGGGATGCCGGAGAGGGTCGAGAGGAACGAGGCGACGACCGCGGGATCCGCGTCCACCAGCGAGACCGGAGCGCGCCTCCTCCGCAGCGTCTCGATCGCGCGGGCGAAGGCCCTCTCCTCGCGCTCCTCGTAGAGGAGGACATGCTCCGGCTCCTGGAAGGGGCCCGCGAGGAGGGGGAGGAGGACGGCGAGCACGGCGGGAGGAGTCTCCACCCGGACCGGCGAGGCGCGCAAGGCCGGCGCTTGATCCTCCCCCCCTCCCGCGGTCGGATTCGGGTCCCCGCCAGCAGGAGCGAAGGCCCGGCGGCCGGTCCGTTCAGGGCGTGGGCGGGGTCGCGCAACCCGAGGAGGTGGCAGAGGAGGCCTGTCTCGACGAAGAAGGGCTTGGGCGACTTGACGATCCGTTTCCCGAGGCTCCGGTTGAAGGGCCGGAGCAGGAACACCGGGCCGCTCGCCTCGAGGACCCGAATCCACGCCTTGACCGTGTTCACGGAAAGGCCCAGATCGCGGGAGAGCTCGGCGAGGTTGAGGAGTTGCCCGTTGCGCGCGGCGGCCGCGAGGAGGAAGGCCTGGAACTCACCGAGGTCTCCCACCTGGCGGAGCGACCGGACGTCCCGCTCGAGGTAGGTCTGGAGGTAGCCCGCGTACCAGAACCGGCTCTCGGGCCCCGAAGACGCGACGAGTTCGGGCCACCCCCCCCGGATCCATCCGCGCGCGAGCTCCCGAGCCGACGACCGATTGCTGCGGACGCGGGGCCGGGCCTTCCCCGCGAAGAGGGGGCCTGCGTTCGGCCGTCGCACTCGCTCCGGCCAGGCGAGGGGCAGGAGCGTCAGGACAGCCGCGCGACCCGCAACGGACTCGATGACCCCTTCCATGAGGGCGAAATGCTGCGAGCCCGTCAGGAGGAACTGTCCTTTCCGGGAGCGTTCGGCTTCGACCCGAATCTTGAGGAAAGGAAGGAGGCTCGGGGCGTACTGGATCTCCTCGACGAAGAGGGGGGGGGTTCTCCTCGAGGAAGAGCCGCGGGTCGCGCTCGGCGAGGAGGCGCGCGCCCGGGTCGTCGAGGGAGACGTAGCGGTGGCTCGAGTCGAAGAGCCTCCGGAGCACGGTCGTCTTCCCCGCCTGGCGGGGGCCGTGAGGACGACGAGGGGGAACGGACGCGCGACGCGGCGGAGCGTCGGCTCGATGGTCCGCCGGAGACACGGGGGGACCGCCATGGGGGGGACCGAAGCCGTCCGGTGGCCGGCGGTCAAAGTAGATCTGCATTCAGACTGCAGATTTGCGCTTCCGGCGAGGTCAGAGTCAGGAGCGGGCGGCCTGGAAGCCGTCCGCGGCGATCGAAGAAGCCCGCGAGCCCTCGAAAGGGAGGAGAGACGTCAGGGCGATGCCCCGGGACAGGGTCGCGCATCGAACCCTCGCTCGAGTCCGCGATTCGGGCACCGCACCCGAGGACGCTCTCCAACCGGCACACGAAATCGCTTCTCACACCCCTCGCAGGCGGGAACGGCGTGGGTGTAAGGAGGGTTCTCGTCCGCGAGTGCCGGCGACCCGGCGTGGGACTCGCCCGACGATCCCCGCCGTTCCTGGTCCACCGAGGGGAGCGACCGGACGATCCTCGCGCGGGTGTGGGACGTAGGCCCGGTGAGACCCTGCTTGACACCTCCCGAAGGGCGCGAGTAGCCTCGCCTCTCGCTTGGGGAGGCCTGCCCGAGCGGCCTCTGTTCGCGAGAAAGGAGCAGAGAGATGCGCAGCGGTACGGTTTGTGTTGGGGGGGGGGTACTTCCTCCTCCTCGCGGCGGCGCTGACGTTCGTCCTGGGGGTCTCGGCCGAGGCGCCGGCCCAGACCATCACCGACGGGGGACTCCTCCCGATCGTTCCGACGCCAGTGCCCCTCGCGCTCGGGCCCGGGGTCACGAACACGGGACAGGTCGGCGCGTTCCCGGCCGTCTGGAACGTCGACGTCGCGTTCATCACCTCGGAGGTCGAGTCGGGCCAGGACCTCGATTGCAACCCCGGTCCGCCGCCCGGCCCCGGCTGCGGGCTTCCCGCCGACCCGATCGGGGGAGTCGTGCAGATCCTCGACCTCGATGCTCAGGTGCTGACGAACACCACCGTCCCGGGCCTGTCGGACCCCCTGGGCTCCTTCCGCAACACGCTCACGATCACGGAGATCGGCACGGGGGGGGCGATCTTCGCCGCGTGGATCTCCCGCGAGGACCAGCTCTTCAACCTCCCCTACATCCAGGGGGTCTACGGGCTCGACCGCAACGCGGACATGGATACTGGCGATTGGGTCGTCGTGCTCATGGCGTACAAGAACGCTCCCCCTCCAACGGTCCCAGGCTGGACGTGGGTCCTCGCTCCCCCGGCCTCCCCCGGTCTCTCGTCCGGGTTCATCGGCGTCCACATGAACGGAGACATCATGGTGATCGAGCAGGGGGCCAGCGCGCCGCTCCCGCCTCCCTCCCTTCCGATGGCGAGCGTCCCGCCGCTTCCGATCCTCGTGCTCGACCTCCTCGGCTTCGTCAGTCCCGTCAACCCTCCGCCCGGCATCCTGCCCAGCCCGTTCCCGATCTTCGTCTCCTCCGTCGCCGGCTACAACCCGAAGGCGAATTTCCGGAGCAGCCTCTTGTTTCCGCAGACCCGGTTCATCGTCTTCGAGCAGCGGGAGGCGGACCTCGGCGCCTCCTTCAACCCCGACGGCGACCTCTGCGACCGCGTAGTCGCCTTCCGGGAGATCATCAACACGCCCGTTGCGTGTTGCCCTCTCACGATTTCGGTCACTCTCTCCGGCGTGTGCCTGATGGGCGTCGGGAACTTCCCGAGCACGCGCCCCGACCCGACGTTCGGGCAGTATGTCGGATTCGACGTCATCCCCGCGTTTCAGCAGCCTACGGTCGGGCCGGACTGCCCGATTCCGCCCGGAGGGCCGTTCCACTCGCATCGAGGGCGGGCGAACCCGACCAGCTCGGCACCCTGCGGATCGGGCTACTCGCTCGGGAACGACGTTTGGGGCGAGCGGGTGAGCGTCGCGGGCATCAACTTCGTACACGTCGTCAGGGAGTCCGCACCAGGGGTCGGTGACATCAACGGCGACGGGTGGGCCGATGACGGGGTCGTCGTCGGGTTCGATCAGTCGATATGGCCGCCGACGTATCGCTGGCGCTACGTCGCGGGGCCTGGCAACAACCCGGCGGTCGAGAACGCCTTCAACTTCGTGATCAACCCGCCCCCCGGAGGCCCCTACTTCGGACTGATCGCCTACGAGGGATGGGAAGCGTACCAGGGCCTGGGGCCTCTGAACGGGGACCCCGACCAGGGCGACCGGGTGATCCAGATCCGGCTCAACAACTGACGCGCGCGCTCGGCGACGCGAGGTTCGTGCCATGCTGTGGTTGCTCGCAAGCTCGATCGCGCTGACGCAGGCGCCGGGGGTGGCGTACGCTCCCGCTTCCCCGCCCCTGCGCTTGGCGGACCCCGTCCCCTACTTCGCCCCGACGAGTTGGATTTGGCCCGGGCCCAGCGGACTCATGGGAAGGGTCGTTCGTGACTTCAACAACGACGGTTCGCCCGACGTCGCCTTCGCGTTCGGCGGCATCTACGCGACGCCGCCGGAACTGCGCACGTGGCTCGGCGACGGGGAGGGGGGCTTCGCCTTCGGGAGTGCCACTCCGCTCCTCGGCAACCCGGGATCCTTCCAGGGTGGAGACGCTCCATTCCCGGCAGCGGACTTCGACCTGGACGGGGTGCTGGACCTCGTCGTGCCAATGGCAGTCGGCCCGACATCGCAGATCCTCAGGGGGGATGGCCTGGGCGGGTTCCTCCCCTGGCCCGTCCCCTCGAACCCTCCGAACTATCAGACCGTCGGGGGCACCTTCGGATACCTCGCGGCGGGCGACATCGAGGGGGACGGGGATCCCGACCTCGTGCTTGCCGCACTCGGATTCGTGAACATGGCCCAGAACGCCGGCGGTGGGGTCTTCGGAACGGCGCCGTTCGCGTGCAACGGGTTCCCCTTGCAAGTGGCGTCCGGCAGCATCGTCCAGACGGAGCTTCGGGACCTCGACAACGACTTGATCGTGGACTACGTCAGTTCCGGGGGTGTGATCCAGATCCTCCAGGGCTTCGGCAACGGCTGCTTCGCCTACCTGCAGTCTCAGATTTACTGGCTGTTGATCGGCCCGCCGGCGAACGACAAGTACTACGCATGGGGGGACTTCAACGGCGACGGCGTCGACGACCTCGTGCTCGCGAGCATCCAGGGGGGAGGGCCGGCGAACCCGATCAACGTCGCCGTGTATCTCCGCGCCTCCTCGACTTCCTCGACGTGGAACCTCGGCCCCACCTTCGTCAACCCCGGCTGGCTCACCGGCGTCGCCGCCGCCGACCTCGACCTCGACGGCTACGACGACTTCGTCGTGACGGAGATCGCGAGCCCCACCTTCTACTCGGCCGGCGGGAACCGGACCCGCGTCTACCGGAACCTCGGAGCGGGGACGGCGTTCCAGGCCACCCCCCGCAGCGAGGGATACACCTGGTGGGTCTCCCACCCCGTGCTGACCGACGTGAACGGCGACGGGTACCCCGACCTCTTCGTCAACCAGAGGGGCCAGCCGACCGTGACGCCTCCGGCGTTCGCCGTCGCGCTCAACACGACGGGAGGGAGCGACATCGAGGTGATCGGCAGGCCGCAGATCGGAAGGACGGTCCACCTCGATCTCGAGGGGACGGCGCTCGCGTCCTGGACGCTCGTGGCGAGTTCCTCCACCGGACCACTCCTCTCGTTTCCGGGATTCCAGGGCGGCCTCGGGCTCGACCCCACCGCCCTGTTCGTGATGGCATCGGGGGTGTTCCCGTCCGACGGGAACACCCTCGTGCCCGTCTCGATACCGAACAACCCGGCCCTCGTCGGAGGGATCGTCCACCTGCAGTACGCCTCCCTCCTCGTCTCCTCGCCGCCCGGATCCTTCAGCGGCATCACCTCGGTCACGATCCGGTAGCCCGGCCGGGGTTCGGCGCAGGCGCCCTCTCGCGCGGCGGGGAGGCTGTGGAGCCCTCCTGGCCGATTGGAGGACCTCGGCCGCTGGGGACAGATCCGGAGGGGCGTCCACCCCCGGGCCTCGGGACTGGGTTCGACTCCTGGGATGGGGCGCGGCAATCTCTGCCCGTCCGGACGCGACTCCCGTCGTCAGGGCAGGACGGCGAACCCCTCCCTGCGCGCCGCCTCGGCGAGCACTCCGTCCAGGCTGACGAACGTGAGAAGGTCGCTGCGCTCGTCGCATGCGAGGAGGGCCGCCGCGAGCTGCGCGGCGTCGGCGGCGCGAAGGGGGTGCACCGCGAGCATGCGGCGTGTCCGCCGTCGAACCTCGTCGAGGTCTCCGACCTCCGACCACACCCGTTCGAGGTCCTCCAGGCCCGCCTCAGCGGCGGCTCCCGAAGCCTCGTCAAGCTCCTCCCGGCGTCGCCGGCGCCAGAGCGCCGACAGCACCTCGAGCGGCGTGAGCGCCCAGACGATCACCTCGCGATCGGCGGCGAGCAGCGGACGGACCGACGTCGTCGCCGGCTCCTCGAGGAGGAGCGCCACGACCGCCGAGCTGTCCCAGAACCTCATCGTCCCCCCCTTCGCTCCTCGAGCAGCGCCTCGACGACGCTCGCCGCCGGTCGCGGGAGCTTGCGGGTGAGGAAGTCCCGGGGAAGACTCCCGCCCCCCCGCCGGAGGATCCCCTTCCGTTCGAGGTCCCGGAGGACCAGCTCGAGGGCGTGGCTCCCGCCCGGAGCCGCGCGGGCGACCGGGACGATGTCCGCGATCGGCCTCTCGCGGTCGAAGACGCGGACGACGCCCCCTCGCCGCACGTAGTCGAGGTATCGGCTGAGCGAGTCCTTGAGATCGGATATCTTGGCCTTTTTCACAAGGCCATCCTAGCCATGATCCGTCGACCGGCAAGAGGCGCACCGCGCCTGGCCGTGCCCGCCGAGGGGCTCACCCCCGCCGCGCGAGTCGGAAGAGGTTCCTCGCCGCGGCGAAGATCTCGCCGCGCGAGATCTTCGAGCGGCCCGCGCGGCGGTCGACGAAGACGATCGGCGTCTCGCCGATCCGGAGCCCCGCGCGGTGGCAGGCGAGGAGGACCTCCTCGAGGAAGGCGTAGCCCGAGGAGCGGATCGAGGCGAGGGGGACGCGGCGCAGCGCCTCGCAGCGGTAGGCCCGGTAGCCCGAGGTGATGTCCCGGGCGGGGATGCGCAGGAAGAGGCGGGAGAGGAGGTTCGCCCCGGCGGAGAGGAAGCGGCGGTGGAGGCCCCAGTTCCGGACGCCCCCGCCGGGGATGTACCGGGAGCCGATCATCAGGTCGCGCTCGCGGAGCCCGGCGAGCAGGGCGGGGAGGTGGGAGGGGTCGTGGGAGAAGTCGGCGTCCATCGTCACGACCGCCTCGAAACCGTCGCGCATCGCATGGTCGAACCCCGTGAGGTAGGCGGTGCCGAGGCCCAGCTTGCCGGGGCGGGCGTGGAGGAAAACCCGAGGCTCGGCCTTCGAGAGGGCGCGGACCGCCTCCCCCGTCCCGTCGGGGGAGGCGTCGTCGACGACGAGGACCTTCGCCTCGGGGACCGCCTGGAGGATCGCCCGCGCGAGCGGGACGATGTTCTCCCGCTCGTCGTACGTCGGGACGACGACGAGGGCGCGCAACCGGTCCATTACGCGGGGACGCGCGTAGGCGGACAAGGTTCCGGCCCAGCCGGATGTTCCCGCGCCCCCGGGTTCCCCGATAATCGGAGGAGTGACCGAGGCCTTCGACCGACTGCGCCGCGACTGCCGCCATTTCCGGGGGGAGCGCCCCTGCGAGCCCCACAAGAAGGAGGGGGTGGCGTGCGAGGAGGGATGCCCGCGCTACGACCCGCGGACCGCCCGGGTCCTCGTGGTCAAGCTCGCCGCCCCGGGAGACGTGCTGCGGACGACGACGATCCTCCCGGCGCTCGAGGACGCGCTCGGACGGCCCGAGATCGTGTGGGCGACCGGCGGAACGTCGGTCCCCCTGCTGGAGGGGAATCCGCGGATCCACCGGATCGTGCCGTTCCGCGGGTCCCTGCCGGTCGAGCTGGCCGCGGCGGAGTTCGACCTCGTCCTGAACCCCGATGCCTCCCCTGAGGCGGCGGCCCTCGCGTCGGCCGTCCGGGCGGGGGAGAAGCGAGGACTCGGACTGGACGCGGCGGGGAGGCCCTACCCGTTCAATCCCGAGGCGGAGGAGTGGCTCCTGCTCGGCCTCGACGACAAGCGGAAGAAGGCGAACCAGAGGTCCTATCCCGAGATCGTCCACGCGATGTTCCGGCTCCCTCCGCCGCGGACGGGGCCTCTCCTCCACCTCGGGGAAGGGGAGAGGGCCTACGCGAAGTCCCTCGCGCGATCGCTCGGGTTCGACGGCAAGCGCCCGGTCGTCGGGCTCAACACCGGGGCGGGAGCGCGCTGGCAGTACAAGAAATGGGAGGTCGCCGGGTTCCGGGACCTGGCGAAGGGACTCGCCGCCAGCGGCGTCACGGTCCTCCTCCTCGGCGGGCCCGAGGAGGTGGAGCGCAACCGGACGCTGGCGCGGGAGACCGCGGGGGCGGCGATCGAGACCGGGTGCGGCCACACGATGCGGCAGTTCGCGGCGGTCGTCGGGCTCTGCGACTGCCTCGTGACGGGAGACACCCTCGCGCTGCACCTCGCCTGCGCGCTGGGGATCCCGTCGATCGCCCTCTTCGGGCCGACCTCGGCGGCCGAGGTGGACCTGAGGGGGAAGGGGGAGAAGATCGTCTCGGACTCCCTCGACTGCCTCGTCTGCTACAAGACGCGCTGCGACTTCGACCCCCACTGCATGAACACGATCCCGGCCTCCCGCGTCGAGGCGGCGGTGCGCCGGCATCTGCGCCTGCCGTGAGCACGAACTACCGCTGGGCCCTGGGCAAGGCGCTCGAGGGCCTGGGGCTCGTCGTCGTCCTCTGGGGCCTCGCCTACGGGATCGTGCTCGGGATGCGGGAGGAGGGGCTGCGCTCGATGTCGGTCGAGCTCGGCGCGTGCGCCGCCGGGGTGGTCGTCTTCCTCCTCGGCCGGCTCCTCGAGCGCAGCGCCGGCCGGTCCTGAAGCGGGGGCCCTATACTCGGCTCCGTGGCGGGCGCCCTCCGCACCCTCTCCTTCCTGCCGCGGCTCTGGATCCGCCGCGGCTCCCCGATCCACCTCACCCTCTTCGTCACGGGGCGGTGCAACGCGAAGTGCCGGCACTGCTTCTACTGGGAGGAGGTCGACGCGGCGGCGCCGGGGCTCTCGATCCCGGAGTTCGAGGCGATCGGCCGCTCGACGGGCCCGCTCCTGTGGCTCGCCCTGGGCGGGGGGGAGCCGACGCTGCGGGAGGACCTTCCCGCGGTCGCCCGGGCGTTCCGGCGGTCGAGGCCGTCGGTCCTCTCCGTCCCGACGAACGGCTTCCTCCCGGAGCGCGCCGAGCGCCTCGCCTCGGAGATCGCCCGGGAGAACCCCGACACGTTCGTCGTCTTCGCCGTCTCCTTCGAGGGGCCGCAGGCGGTCCACGACCGGATCCGGGAGGTCCCGGGCGGGTTCGCCCTCGCGGTCGAGACCGTCGGCCGGCTTCGGTCGCTGCGGATCGGGAACCTCGGGGTCGGGGCGATCTTCACCGTGACCGCGGAGAACCAGGACCTCGCTCCGGGTTTCCTCGAGTGGATCGCGCGCGAGCTGCGTCCGGACAACGTCACGATCAACCTCGCGCGGGGGAGGCCGCGCGACCCCTCGCTGCTCGGCGTGGATCCGGCGAAGTACCGCGCCGCCGTCGCGCGGAAGGAGGCGCTCGTCCGGGAGGGGGCGCTCCCCTACTTCCGGATGCCCCACGCGCGGCTCGGCCTCGCCCGCGACGCCGAGATGCACGGGCGGATCGCCGAGATCGCGCGGGCGCGGGAGGCCGGGGAGGTCCGCCCGATCGCGTTCCCCGGCGTGGAAGCGGGGGGCGCGCTCGACGGGACCGGGCTCAACGGCGCGTACGTCCCCTGCCGCGCGGGGGAGATCTCCCTCGTCGTCGACGAGCGCGGGGAGGTGCGCCCCTGCGAGGTGCTCGGGGCGTCCTTCGGGAACCTCCGGGAGGTCGGGATGGACCTCCGCGCCCTCCTCGAGGGGGAGCGGGCGGAGCGGATCCGCCGCTGGATTCGCGAGAGCCGGTGCGCGTGCACCTGGGAGTGCGCGGCGGCGACGAACCTCCTGTTCGATCCGGGGAGCGCGCCCCGGATCCTCGCGCGCGCGCTGCGGTCGTGACCGGGCGGGTCGCCGTCCTCATCCCGTGCCGGGACGAAGGGGCGGTCCTCGGCCGGAAGATCCGGAACACCCTGGCGCTCCGGTTCCCGGGGGGGGGCCCCCACGCGGTCCTCGTCGTCGACGACCACTCGATCGACGGAACGCTCGAGGCGGCGTTCCGGGCGGCCGAGCCGGGGCGGCCCGACGTCGAGGTGCGCTACCTCCGCAGCCGCCGCTCCCCCGGGAAGACCGGGGCGCTCGCCGAGGGGATCGAGGCGACGCGCGATTTCGACGCCGTCCTCGTCACGGACGCGGACGTCCTCCTCGAGCCCGACGCGCTGCTG
>JAKEFM010000202.1 GCA_022616055.1 Planctomycetota bacterium | reverse complement strand
GTCCTCGCGTGGATCTTCTTCGTCCCCCTCTCGATCCTGTGGGCGCGGGAGCTCGGCGGCGGCCCGGTCGAGGCGGTCGTCTGCATCGTGATCTACCTCGCGGCCCTCGCCGTCGCCTTCTACTGGAGGTTCCGGCGGGGGAACTGGAGGCGGATCGACCTCACGGGTCGCGGGCTCCCGGCCGCCTGACGCGGGAGGGGCGGAGCCCCTCGGGGGGTGTCCGCCGGAGCGACCCCGGATAGGCTCGCCCGGATCCCACCGAGGGCCGGCGATCCCGGGGAAGCGATCGCGGGGGTGGACCGATTCCCGAACATGACGGAAGAGGCGCAGGCGCCACGCTCCCCGATCGCGGCCGCGCTCGACGAGTACGCGTCGGCCTGGCTCCAGGGGACGGCCCCCGATCCGGACGAGTTCTGCCGGCGGCACCCCGATTGCGGCCCGGACCTTCGCGGGCGCATCCAGGAGTTCCTCGAAGCCCGCTATTTCCGACGCGCCGCACCCGGGGAGCCGGCGGTCCCCTCGTCGGCGATCGGGGAGGGGAAGACGCTCGGGGACTTCCGCATCGTCCAGGAGATCGGACGCGGGGGGATGGGCGTCGTCTACCTCGCCCATCAGATCTCGCTGCGTCGCGCCGTCGCCCTCAAGGTCCTCCCCGCCCACCTCACGCTCCAGGCGGAGACGGTCGCGCGCTTCCAGCGCGAGGCGTCGATGGCGGCCCGCCTGCGCCACCCGGGCATCGTCGAGGTCTACGCGGTCGGCTCGGAGGCGGGCCACCACTTCTACGCGATGGAGCTGGTCGAAGGGACCCCCCTCGATCGCGTCCTCGCGAAGATGAGGGAGGAGCCCTTCGACCGGCTCGACGGCGCGACCGTCGCGGCCGCCGTCTCCGTCGGCCGTCCCGAGATCGCGGGCGCGGAGGAAGCGGGCGGCGAGAAGGAGGAGAAGCGGCGGGAGCGAGGGCCTTCCTCCGCGTGGAACCGCACCTACATCGAGACGACCTGCGGGCTCGTCGCCCAGGTCGCCGAGGCGCTCGATCACGCGCACCGGGCGGGGGTCCTCCACCGCGACGTCAAACCCGCCAACGTCCTCGTGCGGGACGACGGCTCGGCCGTGCTCACCGACTTCGGCCTCGCCCGCGAGGAGGGGCTCCCCTCCCTCTCGAGGACGGGAGAGTTCGCGGGGACCCCCTACTACGTCTCCCCCGAGCAGGCGATGGGCCGGCGCGTGAAGGTCGACCAACGCGCGGACCTCTACTCCCTCGGGGTCACGGTCTACGAGCTCCTCACGCTCCGGCGGCCGTTCGAGGGCCGGACCTCGCAGGAGGTGCTCGCGCAGATCCTGACGAAGGAGCCCGCGAACCCGCGTCGGTGGAACCCCCTCCTCCCGCGCGACCTGGTGACGATCGTGCTCAAGGCGATCGAGAAGGACCCCGACCGCCGCTACCAGGACGGCAGGGCGTTCGCGGCGGACCTGCGCGCGTTCCTCACCTACAAGCCGATCGCCGCGAAGCCCGCGTCGCTCGGGGCGCGGGGATGGAAGTTCGCGCGCCGCCACCGCGCGGCGATGATCGGCGCCTGCGCCCTCCTGGTGGGCGCCGCGGGGTGGGGAGTCGCGTGGGGGCTGCGGCCGGGACTCCTCACGGTCACCTCCCCCTCGATGGGGGCGACGGTGTACGTCGACGGGGTGGCGCTCGGGACGACGCCGCTCGAGAGCGTCTCCCTCCGGCCGGGAATCCACCGGATCCGGATCGAGCAGGGGGAGGACCTCTTCTCGGCGGAGGAGGAGATCGTCGTCGATCGGGGGCGACCCCGGCAGATCGAGCGCGCCCTGGCGAGCCGCAACGGCATCCTCCGGCTCGGGTCGGATCCGGTCGGCGCGCGGATCACGCTCCTCGACGAGAAGGGAAGGGAGACCGCCCTGGAGGAGCCGACTCCGACGATGCTCGACCTCCGAGCGGGGCGGTACACGGCGCGCTTCGAGCTCGAGGGGTTCGAGCCGCGGGAGAGGGCCGTCGAAGTGGGCGCGGGGGGCGTGCGAACCGACTGCGAGATCGCGTGGGAGACGGGACGCCTCGATCTCGAGGGATTCCGCGAGGGGGTCCAGGTCGAGGTGCACAGGGGCGAGGGGATCGCCGCCGGCGGCCCGTCGTGGATCGTGACCCTCCCGCTGCGGGAGCCCCTGCGGCTCCCCGCGGGGCCCTACTCGATGCGGGCGAGGCTTCCCGGGCACGACCGCCGAGACCTCGAGGGACGGGAAGCGGTCCGTGTCGCGGCCGGGGAGACGACCCGGACGAGGATCTGGCTCCCCCCTCTCGAGCGGCGATTCGAGGTCGGGGTCGCGGAAGGGATCGCGACCCTCCTCCTCGCGGACGTCGACGGCGACGGCGTCCGGGAGATCGTCGGAGGGACCCCCTCGGGGCGCGTCCTCGTCTTCGCCGGAGACGGATCGCTGCGGGCCGAGGCCCGGATCCAGGCGCCGGTTTCCGTCCTCGCGTCCGCCGATCTCGAAGGGGGGGGCCGGCGCTTCCTCGTCGCCGGCGGGGGCGCGGAGTCGGGACAGTCCTGGTCGGAGAGCCCCTTGCCCCTCGTCGCGATGGACGGCGGCGGGAAGGTCCGGTTCGCGGCGAAGATCCCCGGGCCGGCCGTCGCGATCGTGACGGGAGACACGGACGGGGACGGACGCGAGGAGATCATCGTCGCGACGGCCGCCGGCCGCGTCGTCGCCTTCGACGGGAAAGGAGACTCCCGATTCGAGACCGAGGCGGACGGCGTCGTCTCCGTGGTCGTGCTCGCGCAGCTCGACTCGGACTCCCTCCCCGAGATCGTCGCGTCCACCCTGTCGGGATCGGTCCTGGCCCTCGAGGGAGACGGAACGCGCAAGTTCGAGGCCGAGGCCGGCGGCGAGCTCCGCAGGCTCGCCGCGGTCGACCTCGATCGGGACGGGCGCGACGAGATCGTCGCCGGGAGCGGGGGCGGGCGCGTCTACGTGCTCGCGCCGAACGGGGCGGGGCGGACCGAGGCGGGCGCTCCCGGGCAGATCGCCGCCCTGGTCCCCGCCGATCTGGACGGCGAGGGGATCCCCGCGATCGTCCTCGCGACCCAGGACGGCTCGATCCTCGCCCTCGGAGCGGACGGAACCAAGCGGTTCGAGTCCGGGGGGTTCGGGGTGCTCGAGCACCTCGTCGTCGCCGACTTCGACGGAGACGGCCGGGAGGAGATCCTGGCCGCGAACGTCGCCCGGGAGCTCTTCGCGCTCGCGCACGACGGGAGCCTCCGGTTCCGGGCGGAGGCTCGGGCCTCGGTCCGCGCGATCGCCGCGGGGGACATCGACCGCGACGGTCTTCCGGAGATCGTCGCCGCGACGGGGGACGGAAGGCTCGTCGCCTTCGCTCCCGATCGGGAACGCTTGTTCGAGGTGAAGACCCCCTCCCTCATCTGGGACGTCGCCGCGGGCGATCTCACCGGGGACGGCCGTCCCGAGGTCGTCGCGGGGAGCGGCGAGCGCGTGCTCGTCCTGGGGTCGGGCGGGGCCCGCCTCCGGGACCTCGACCTCGGCGCGGCCGGCACCGCCCTCGCCATCGGGGACGTCGACGGGAACGGCTCGCCCGACGTCGTGGCCGCGACGGTCGAGGGGAAGGTCCTCCCCTTCGCGGCGGACGGCAAGCCGGGCCCCGTCTTCGACGCGGAGACGACGATCGAGGCCCTCGCGCTGGCCGATCTCGACGGCGGAGGGACGCGCCAGGTCGTGGTCGGCACGGGCGACGGGCTCCTCCTCGCCTTCCGGGCTCCCGGCGATCCTCGCTTCGAGATCGAGATGGAGGGGCGAATCCGCGCCCTCCTCGCGGCGGACCTCGACGGCGACGGACGCCAGGAGCTCCTCGCCGGCGTCGCGGAGGGGAGCGTCGTGGGAATCGGCGGGGACGGCGCTCGGCAATTCGATCTCGAAGTGGGGAAGGCCGTCCAGGCGATCGCGGTCGGGGATCTGCTCGAGCCGGGCGTGAGGACGATCCTGGCGGGGACCGTCGAGGGGGAACTGGTCGCCCTCTCCCGCAAGGGGCCCCGGCGCGTTCTCGCGCGCGCTCCGGGTCCGGTCGAGAACCTGTCGCTCGCCGACGTCGACGGCGACGGGCGCCCCGACCTCGTCGTCGGGACCGGGGACGCCTCCGGGGGCGGCGCGGCGGGAGAACTCCTCTGGGTCCTGGCCGACGGGTCGACCGCGTGGAGGACGAGCGGGGCCGGCCGCGTCACGGGACTCGCCGCCGCCGACCTCGACCAGGACGACCGGCTCGAGATCGTCTCGGGGGACGTGACCGGGTTCCTGACCGTCCGCCGCCTCCCCCGAGCTCGACCCCTCCGCGCGGAATCGCGGCCGAACGACGCCGGCCGCTGAAGCTCCCTCAGGGAGCCGGGCGGGCGGCGAGGGGGTAGTGGCTCTCCCCCGGCTTCTTCCCGTCGACGGTGAGGATGGGGAGGCCCTGGGGAACCTCCTTCGCGAAGGCGACCGAGATGGCTCCCTCGGTGGCGCGGACGAACGCGACGGCCCGGGCGGCCGTCCGCGCCGTCGAGGGGACCGCGGGGATCTCCCCCGCGAAGAGCTTCCCCGTCCAGTACTTCCGGAGGTCCGCCGGGGGCATCCGGTAGACCTTCTCGAGGAGGAGCGCCTGCTCGGGGCTCTCGTCGCGGGGAAGGACGAGGACGATCCGGCGCCGCTCGGGCCAGAACTGCCTCTCGAGGGTGAAGATGGCGCGGAGGTCCGCGAGGGAGAGGTCCTTCAGGGGGTTGCCGGGGTGCACGAACACCGCGAGCGGCTCCGGCGCGGCGGAGGCCTGGGGCCCCCCGGCGTGGAAGGGACCGGCGAGGAGGGCGGCGGCGAGAAGCGCCGGTCCCCCCCACGAGGTCCCGACTCCGCTCAGAAGACCCATGCGAGCTGAAACTCCGCCGTCGTCAGGGAGTCCCGCGTGACGTCGCCCGAGGAGTGCCGCCGCTCCGTGCGACCGAGGCCGAGCTCGAGCTTCGCCGCGAGATTCGCGTGCAGATCATACCGCACGCCGAAGACCTGGAGCCTGCGGTCGAGGTCGCGATCCGCCTCGGCGAAGTAGGGGTCGTCCTCGCGCATGCTCCGGATGTCGAACCGCGTGTAGGGGGTGGTGTTTCCGCGGGGGAGACCGAGCTGGACGTATCCCGAGCGGTGGTGAAACGTGTCGTCGGTCCCCGTGTCCTCGTGCCGGATCCAGCCCCCTTCGGCGAGGATCTCCAGTCCGGGCGCGCGGTAGTCGGCGTAGGCCGTGAGGATCTGCTCGCGGATCGGGTCCGGCTGCGCGGGGTTCGAAGGGTTCTCGGGGATCTTGTCGACGTGGGCCGCGACCCCGACCTGCAGCGGTTCCGCCCCCGCCGGCGCGAGGCCCAGCCCCAGCTCGAACGCCTTGTCGTCGTTCGCGTCGGAGAAGACCTGGCGCTCGTCGACCTCCGGGCCGCGCCCGTTCGAGACGGTCCCCACGTACTCGAGCCTCCCGAGCGAGGTCGAGACGCTTCCCCCGAGCTCGAGACCCGCGAAATGGGACGGAAGGAAGCCGCTACCCTCCTCGAACTGCCCGAGGGACGGGCGGTCCGCCGTGGTGAAGAGCCATTCCCCGTGGTGGTAGATCCGGTTCCAGTGGGAGATCGGCGAGTGGTCGACGCCGAGCTTCGCGTAGAGCCGGTCGCCAAACGTCCAGGAGGCCCAGAGCCGCTCCTGCTCGATCCCGGTGTCGTCGCCCCGCTTCTTGACGAGGGTCTCGGAGAGGATGTGGGCGCGCTCCCCCATCTGCATCGACGCGAAGAGGTCGACCGTGCCGAGGGCGAAGGCGGAGTGCCCCTGGCCGCTCGCCTCGGGGTTCGCGTAGGCGAATCCCGCGTCGGCGAAGATCTGGAACGTCGAGCGGACGTCGCCGTAGCGGAAGGTGATGCCGGGCCCGACGGTCTCCTCGACCTCGAGTCCCTCCTCCGGCTCGGACGCCCCGATCCGCTCGATCGCCTCGATCCGCGCCCGGAGCTCCCGGTTTTCCCGCTCGAGGTCCTCCAGTCGCCGCTCGATCGGCCTCGTCGTCGGCCCCTCCTGGGCGAGCCCTCCGGAGGAAAGGAACCCGAGAAGGCCGGCTGCGACGGCGGCCCCCTCGCGGCTCCACCTTCCCCGTCGCGCCGGGCCCCGCCCGCTCCTCGTCACCCCTTTCCGCATGCGTGGCGCATCTTAGGTCTTCCCAATGCCGTCGCAAGGCGCCGCCCCGGCGCGAGGCCGAGCGAGGGATCGAACGCTCTCGCTACTCCGGCTCGTAGCGCATCACGAGGTTCGTGATCCCCACGGCCCAGCCGCTCGCGGGGGACGCGAACGAGAGCGCCCGCAGCGGGATGCTCGTCCGGCTCTTCGGCTCGGACCAGGCACTCCCGTCGAACCGTGCGACGAGCCCCGCGTCCCCCGCGGCGAAGGCCTCGCCCGTCGCCAGCGCCTCGACGGCGTGGAGGGCGAGCCCCGTGGGGGAGACGTAGGCCGTGGCGAAGCCCGTCCCGTTGAAGGAGAGGACGATCCCGCCGTCCCCGACGGCGTATCCGGCGCCCGGGGAGGCGAGGGCGACGCCGTGCAGGTTCGCCGTCGTCCCGGTCGGCGTCGGGGTCCACGTCCCCGAGGAGTAGCGGACGGCGACGCCGCCCGCCCCGACGACGAGCCCGTTCTGCGCGCCGGCGAAGGCGACCCCCTCGAGGTCCGGCGCGCCCGCGAGGACCGCCGCCGTCCAGTTCGCCCCCCCGTTCAACGACCGGAGGACGGTCCCGTTCGGGCCGACGGCGACCACCGTCGTCGTCGTGACGAAGGTCACGTCCGCCAGGTCGACCGCCGTCGGGACGGAGGCCGGAGAGAGCCAGGTCTGGCCGCCGTCGGTCGTGTAGCGGACGAATCCCGCCTGGCCGACCGCGCAGCCGTGCAGCGCGTCCGAAAAGGAGATGCCGGAGGCGAAGGCCCCGGTCGCCTGGGAGGTCTGCATCTGGAAGGTCTCCCCCCCGTCGGTCGTCCTCGCGATCCCGTAGCCCTGCCCCGCGATCCAGCCGGTCGTCCCGTCGAGGAAGTGGCCGTCCAGGAGGCGGAACGTCGTCGGGCCCGCCAGGTTCTGCCAGGTGAGCCCTCCGTCGCTCGTGTGGCGGATCGCGTTGAACATCCCGACGGCCCACGCCTCGAGCGCGCTCGGGGCGCTCGCGGCGAAGAGGGGCGGGTTCACGAGGGAGGGCGGGGTGTTGTCCGCGAAGCACGTCGCCGGGTCGGAAGAGACGAACGTCCCGCTCCCGTAGCCGACGGCGACCGCCCCCGACGATCCGAGCGCGGCGATCCCGTAGAGGGTCGCGGGGCTCGTCGGTCCGCAGAAGGAGGTCGTCGTCCAGGTCTGGCCCACGTCCGTCGTCACGATCGCCTCGCCGTCTCCCGTCTCCACTCCTCCCGAGATCCAGCCGAGGGAGGCGTTCGCGAAGGAGATCGTCCACCACTCGAGGTCGACCCCCGGCTGCGGGCACGCGCCGGTCGGGTTGAACGGATTCGCCACGGAGACCCAGGTCTGTCCGGCGTCCGCCGTGCGCAGCACGAGCCCCTCGTCCCCGGCGACGAACCCGGTCGTCGGACTCGTGAAGGCGAGGCCGTAGAGGTCGAGGACCCCGAGGCAAGGGGGAGACTGCGACTGCCACGTGTCGCCCCCGTCCGTGCTCGCGAGGAGGTTTCCCCATTTTCCGACGACCCACCCCTGCGTCGGGCTGACGAACCGGACCTGGAAGAGGTCGAATCCCGTCGGCACCGACGTGGCCCGGGACCACGAGCAGCCGCCGTTGGTCGTCCGGATCACGACGCCGCCGTCGCCGACCGCCCAGCCGCGGTCCGCGTCGAGGAAGAAGATCCCCCGCAGCTGCGACCGGACGTCGTCGGGCGTCTGCCGGAACGCCCACGTCGCGCCCCCGTCGTGCGTGACGCGGATCCGGCCTCCGTCCTCGGCGGTCCATCCGTTCTCCGGATCGAGGAAGTGGACGCCGTGGACGATCCCTCCCTGGCGGTGCTGGAAGGCGGGAAGGCCCGAGCCCGGACCCGACCCCGGCGCGGGCTCGAAGAGGACCGAGCACCCGTTCGACCAGGAGTCGAGGGGATTGAGGAGGAAGGCCTGGGCGAAGAAGGGGACGCCGAGGAGAGCCGGGAGATTCGGGACAGGGACGGAGACCGTGGCCGCCCCCGCCGGGTCGAGGAATCCGACGAAGCCCGGGACCGCCGTCGTGGCGAAGAGCCAGGAGAGGTCGACGTGGACCTGGACGCCGAGGATCGCCTGCTCCTGGAGCGAGCCCGCGAGGACGATCGCGTAGGGGCGGTTCGAGGTCCCGTCGAGGGCGAAGACGGTCGTGCCGGGGACGCCGTTTCCGGTCATGTCGAGCCAGAGGTCGTCGGCCCGGGACGGGGGGCCGGCGAGGGCGATCGCGAGGAGGGCGGCGAGGACGGTCCGGGTCGTCATGGGAATCCTCCGTCCCGCGCCGGGGCGACGGGGAGGCACGATCCTCGACCCGAGTCGTGGAAGCGTCAAGGCGCGGACCGGGGAGTCGCCGGACTCCTCCCCGCTTCCGCTACCCTCCCGCGGAGGCCTTCTCCCCCTTCGCCGCCTTGAGGAGCGCCTCGTAGTCGGCGTCGTCCTTCACCGAGTACTCGCGGTCGGCGTAGACGATCTTCCCCTTGTCGTCGAGGAGGAAGACGGAGCGCGCGGCGACGCCGCCGTACTTGTCGATGTAGACGCCGTAGCGCTTCGCGACCTTGCCCCCCTCGTCGGAGAGGATCGAGTAGGGGAGCTTCAGCTTCTCCGCGAACGCCTTGTGGGAGTCGACGCCGTCGAGGGAGATCCCGATCACTTCCGTCTTCGCGTCCAGGAACTCCTGGAACGAGTCCCGGTACCGGGACAGCTGCTTCGTTCAGCCGGGGGTGTCGTCCTTCGGGTAGAAGGCGACGAGGACCTTCCGCTTGCCGCGGAAGGAGGAGAGCCGGATCTCCTTCCCCGCCTGGTCCCGGAGCGCGAAGTCGGGCGCCTCCTCGCCGACCTCCGGGGGCTTCGGCGCGGGCTGGGTCGCGGGGGTCGCGTCCTGCATGAGGGTGAGGAGCAGCGTGTACAGGGCCACGGCGTGGGGATGTCGCGGGGGGATGCTATCCCGGGGATCCGCGCGGGCGAAAGTCGGGCCGGACGCCGGCCGATACAGACGCCCCGCCGTGGAACCGGAACCGGTCCGTCCCCCCGCCCCCTCGCGCCCCTGGGCGCGAACCCTCCGGTACCTGCGGCCGCACCGCGCCCGGGTGCTCGCCGTGATCGCCCTCGCCCTCCTGTCGGCGGCGGCCGGGTCCCTCCTCCTCGCCGCGCCGATGCTCCTCATCGACCACGTCCTCGCGAAGGGGGACCTGAGCGCCCTCGCGCTCCTCGCCGGCGGGGTCCTCCTCCTCGGGTGGGGATGCTTCGCCCTGGACGCGCTCGCCTCCCGGCGGGCGAGCGCCGTCTGCGGAGACGTCCTCCTCGACATCCGGCTCGCCCTCTACCGACACCTGCTGGCGCTCGGGCCGCGCTTCGCCGGGCGCGCGCCTCTCGGGGAGGTCGTCTCCCGGGTCGACCAGGCCGTCGCCGAGGTCGAGCGAGCGGCGTCGGAAGCCGCGGCCGGACTCGCGACCCGGGGCCTGCTCCTGGCGGCGACCTTCGGGATCCTCGGCTGGCTCTCCCCGCTCCTCCTCCTCGTCAACCTCCCTCTCGTCGCCGTCGCGATCCTCCTCCACCGGAGGCTGCAGCCGAAGGCCCGCGAGGCGAGCCGGCCCCTGCGCGAACGGACGGCCGACATCGGCTCCTGCCTCGTCGAGACGGTCCTCGCGGTTCGGGCGGTGATCTCCGCCCGCGCGGAGGAGCGGGAGGCGGCGAGGTTCCGCGAGAAGAACCGCGCATTCGCCGGGGCGCTGCTGCGGGCGCAGGGGGTCAAGGCGCTCGGCGCGGGAGTGCCGGGCGCGATCCTGGCGCTCGGGGGAGTCGCGACCCTGCTTCTCGGCGGCCCGAAGGTGCTCGAGGGGGAGATGACGCTCGGGACCCTGGTCGCCGTCCTCGCCTGCCAGGCGCGCCTCTTCCCGCTCCTCGCCTCTCTCCTCCGCGTCGGCCTCGAGGCCGCCGCGGCGAGACCCGCGCTCGGACGGATCCTCGGGCTCCTCGATCGGAAGCTCGAGGTCGCCGAGCGGCTCGACGCGAAGCCTCTCCCCTCGCCGCGGGGAGCCCTCGCGTTCGAGGGGGTCGTCCTCTCCCCCGGACGCGGCGAGCCCGCGCTGCGGGGCCTCTCCTTCGAGGTCGCGCCGGGGGAGACGGTCGCGCTCGTGGGACCGGGAGGCGCGGGGAGGGCGGCGGCGGCCGACCTCTGCCAGCGACTCTCCGACCCGGAGTCGGGGCGCGTGCGGCTCGACGGCGCCGACCTGCGGAGCCTGCGCGTCTCCGACGTCCGCGCCGCCGTCGCCGTCGTCTCGCAGGAGACGTTCCTCTTCCGCGCGACGATCGAGGAGAACGTCCGCTACGCGAAGCTCGACGCGACCCCGGAGGAGCTGCGCGCGGCGATCCAGGGGGCCGGGCTCGAGGAAGCGTGCGCGCGACTCCCGGAGGGTGCGCGGACCCGGGTCGGCGAAGGGGGGGTCGCGCTCGGCGGCGAGGAGCGCTCCCGCGTCGCGATCGCCCGGGCCCTCCTCCAGGAGCCCGCCGTCGTCGTCCTCGACGATCCGACGGCCCACCTCGTCGAGCCCGCCGAGGCGAGACTTCTCCCGGCGCTCTCCCGCCTGATGAAGGGGCGCACGACCCTCCTCGTCTCCCAGCGCTCCGCCCTCGTGGCGCTCGCCGACCGGGTGGTCCTCCTCGACGGGGGGCGGGCCTCGGTCGTCGGGCCGCCGAGGACGCTGGCGAGGACGGCCGAATCATTCCGCAGGCTCTTCCCCGAGCTGGCCTCGGCCTCGGTGTAAACCGGCACGGCAGCGGCCGGCGCCGGCAAATCCCGCTGTGCCCGGCTCGGGGAGACCCGGGCGAGCCTCCGGCGCCAACGACTGGACTAGACGATCGTGTTCCCTCAGGGTCGAAGGAGGACGACGGCGGCGTTCGAGAGGCGCCAGACCGAGGTGGCGGCGTCGAAGGCTGCCGCCTGTAGGAACAAGGGAAGGTAGGCCAGGTTCGAGGGTGCGCCCGAGAGCGGAATCGTCAGACTGAATTCTCCCGAGGCGGAGAGGCCGCCCGAGAGGAGGAACAGGGAAGGGGGCGGGCCGATCAGGAGTTCACCGAGGAAGGGCCCTGGGATCCCGAAATGGGCGGGCGCCTCGTCGATGGCGATGGCGAAGGGAGCACCGGGCGGTCCGTCCGTGAGGGAGAGCGTCACATTCCCCGAGAGCGTGAAGTCGCCCGTCGCGCGAAGGACCGGGAGCGGAGGAGCGCCGAGCGCGATACCCGGTCCCGAAGTGATCGGGATCGTCTGTCCGGGACAGCCCACGAGCACGGCCGAGTGGACCACGACCTCCGCAGATCCCGTGGTGAAGACGGCGACCCCGCAACCACCCCCCCCCGCCAGGGCACCCCCCTGGACGAAGGAGGTCCCGCCGCCTGATACGCGCGCGGTTCCCGAGTCGACGCGAAGGCCTGGGCCCGTCGTGCTTCCGGGAAGGATCGCGTTCGGGCCACCCTTCACCGTCGAGTCGGCGATCCATGCTCGGGTGGACGGCCCCGATGCGGCCGGCGCGACAAGGATTCCGGGGCCACCCGCAGACGGGCAGGCAGAGATGGGGCTGCAACACTGGGGGCCCTTCGCGATGAACGACGAGCCGGCGGCATGGACGAGCCCGCCCAGCGAGACGCGGAGCGCCGCTCCCGCGTCTGCGTTGCACCCGATCGGTCCAGTCCCGAATACGGAGGAGCCGAACAGGTGGACGAGCGCGCCGTCCACCCCCAGCCCCGGCTGGAGATCGAAGCCCGAAAGGCTCCCGCCGGTCTGCCCAACCACCACATCGCGAAGGGCCACGCGCGTGCCGGCACCCGAGACCTGGAGCGGCTGGAGGAGGTTTATTCCGAAGAAGCCCGTCGCCCGGAAGTGCAGCCCCTCGATGTAGACGAAGGATGAGGAAGGCACGTTCGAGATCACCGCGGTTCCCACAGGGGGGGAGGGGGGATTCCCGCCGACCTTTGTCACCTGAGGGCCGTCTCCGAGGATCCTCAGCCCCTTTCCCGACAGGGTGAAGGGGGCGTACGTGCCGGCTTTGACCAGCAGGATGTCCCCGTCCGCCGCGGCCGCGATCGCGGGCGGGATGTCGGTGAAGTCGACGCCTGGCCCGCCGTTGTCGTCCACGACCCAAACCGATTGGAAGAGGAGGAACGGGAGCGTTGCGTGGAAGCTCATGGCGCGCCCTCCGTGAGGGATCGGAATCGACCCGTGCGGGTGTCGAGGGTACTCCTCGACCGCGGATCCGCAACGGGAGGCGCTCGCGGAGAGAGCCGACCGCCCGCGACGCCCGGGAGAGGTCCGCGATCGTACGGGGGAGAAGTTCGTCTATCTCGCCTCACCCCTTCCCCGCGACGTTCCGAATCTGTCCTGGAAGGCGAACTTCTCGAGGGTCTCCTTTGCCGTCGCGCACGTCGCGGCACCCCTGGCGCGAGGAATGGCGTAGCCGATCCGTCAAAGGCGCACGACCCGGAATCCTGAGTCGGGTCCGCCCCGACACAGGGAGGAGTCTGAAACGCCCTCCCCCCGGGTTCAGTCTTCGTTCACTTCCTCGGCGGGCTTCGCGCCACGGGCGACGGCGGCGATCCGATCCAGGACCGCGGACACTTCGGGATCGACGAGGCCCGCGGGGACGTAGCGCGCGAGGGCGTGGTAGTGCGTCTTGCGCATGAGGTTCTCCGGGAGACCGAGTTCCTTGAAGAACGCCTCGAAAAGGAGATCGAGGAAATCGTCGCTCGCCTTGGTATTCGCCCACCAGGGATCGGAGCGATCGCGCAAGGCTCTCGGGGGCACCTGATCGTCGATGCACTTCCGCATGACCGCGCTCCGCCGGGCCTTCTCGGCCTCCTCGAACAGCGGGCCGGGGACGAGCTCCCGCGCGGACTCGGAGGCGTAGGCCATGAGGGTCTCGGGCTGGCAGAGGTAATTCTCGATCTCCCGGCGCTTCCACATGTGCTCGGAGAGAGCCGGCCCCTGGTCCGAGTCCGGTCTCTCCATCCGATCGAACAGGGCGAATCCGACGAGGTCGGGTTTCGCCTCTCGAATGCCGTGAAAGTGATCGCGGGCGCGGATGGGTTGGTTCAGCACGTAGTGCACGAAGGGCTGCGCGAGCGCCTCTCGGGCGGGGTGCTCTAGGATCTCGGCGAAAGCGCGGAGGATGGCGAGATCCGTCGACCCCTCGAGATAGAGGACCCACCCCTTCCGCTCCGCCTGGTAATACTGCTCGAAGCCGATCTCCTTGAGGGACTTGAGGACTTGGCTGCCGCGGTCGTCAATCCGGTGCGGCCCTCCGACGAAGGCGACGACGACGTCTCGATCGGCCGCCTCGTTGAGGATCACCTCCGAGTGGCTGGCCGCGATGATCTGGCTGCCGTGTTCGCGAGCGGCGTCGGTGATGACCTGGTAGATCTGGCGCTGGCGAAGGATCTCCAGGTGGGCGTCCGGCTCGTCGAGGAGGAGGACGGATCCCGGGTTCACGGCGAGGTGGGCGAGCAGGAGGAGGGTCTGCTGGAGGCCGCGACCCGAAGAGGAGAGGTCGAGGCGTACCTTGGAACGGGTTCGGAAGGTCATCTCGATTTCCCCACGCTCGGCGACGTACTGCGGCTCTTCCAGGTCGACTCCGAAGAGGCTCCGGATCTTCTCGCACAGCTTCCGCCAGAGCGCGCCTCCGTTCTCGGGACTCGTCAGGATCCGGTGGCAGAGATTCCGGAGGACCTCCGCCGTGCGCCCTTCCCCGATTCGCACGTTGATCGCGCCCGCGTCGAGTCGGATCTCGTTCGGCGCGAGGCCCGACATCGGCGGCAAGTACGCGACGGGGACCCGGTAGGCTTCCTCGGGGACTGTCGTCCGCCCGGAGGTCTCTCCTCCCTGCGCGCGGAGGGGTCTGCAGTAGAAGGACTCTTCGTTCGCGTAGTCGAACTCGAGGCCGCAGACCCACGCCTTGCCGTCGGTCACCCCCTCGACCACCACCTCCACCCGGACATTCGAGGTCTGCTGTTTCCCCCCCACGAGCTTCGAGTCCCGGACGTGGAGATTCCTCCAGAGGAGGTTCGCGTAGGGGACCGGAACCGCGATCAGGTCCCTCCGGTTGATCGTGACGCCCGGTCGCCGCTCCGGAGCCTCCTTGCCCGCGCGCTTCTCCTTCCATCGACGGAGTCCGGCGTCCCAAAGCGCGAGGGCCTGGAGAGCGGTCGTCTTTCCCGAGTCGTTCGGACCGACGAAGACGACAGGGTTCCCGAGCTCGATCCTTACGTCTCGGAACCGCTTGAAGTTCCGGACGACGAGGCGTGTCAGCATCGGAGGGTCCTCTCACTCCTGGACCGAGAGGGTGACGGATCGGGGATCGTCGACCCTCTTCGCGGCGTCGAGGACCTCGATCGAGACGAGGTTCCCCTCCTCGTCGAGGTCGAGGACAAAGCCGGGTTCGTGCGGGTCGCTCTCCGCGACGAGGGCCTCACGGAAGACGATCGTGAGCGTATCTGTCCGTGCGTCGTAGATCACCTTCACGGTTCCCGCCCCTCGGAGGGGGGCTATTCCTCGGCCGCGGCCGGCGGCCCGCCCATGCGGGCGAGGTCGGCCGTCTTCACCTTCGCGGGGTCGAACTTCGCGGCGAGGTCGGCGACCTTCGCCCAGGTCTCGTCGAAGTCCGCCTTCTCCCGCTTGCTGAAGCGGATCGGGTTGATGCGGGCGACGACGAAGGCCTTGAGGAAGGCGGAGACGAGGCCCTGCGCCTTCAAGCGCTCGACGATCGCCGCCACCCGCTCGTCGATCTCGAGGATCCTCGCCGCGCGCTTCTCCCGGACCTCGAGGGCCTTCGCGAGCGGCTTGTCGAGGAAGTCCTCCGTCTTCTTGAGGAGGGAGTGGTACGCCCCGCCGCTGAACCGCCCCTTCTTCTCGTAGCAGAGCCCGAGGGTGAGGTAGGAGGGCTCCTCGAACTCGAGGGCGAACTCGCTCTCCTTCCGGGACTCGACCGGCGCGAGGGCGCGCGCCATCCGGACCGTCTCGAGCGCCTTCTCCCGGAGGTTGTGGGCCTTCTCCGTGTTGAGGGCGAGGATCTTCGTCGCCACCTCGGCCTCGGGGACGAGGAGGGCGCAGATCGTCTTCGCGGCGAGCTCGCGCATCGCCTGGAGGCGGTGGCCCCCGTTCGGGGTCCAGTAGGTCCCGTCGGCGTTGCGGGTCGCGACGATCGGGTCGAGGAAGCGGCCGACCTTCGAGACGACCGCGCCCAGGCGCCGGACGTGCGTGTCGGAGATGTCGCGCTGGTACGGCGTCCGGTCGACCCGGTCGATCGGCAGGGCGGCGAAGAGGATCCAGCGGCCTCCGTAGGGATCCCGGTAGGAGGCGAGGACCGCCCCTCCCTCGGCCTCGACCTTCGCGGCGAGGTCGCGGATCTCGGAGGGGGGCTCGGGGCGGAGCCCCTTCGGCTCCAGGGCGGAGGGAGCGGGGACGTTCTTGCGGCGGCGCTTGACCCCCTTCTTCGCGGCGGGCATCGGCTCACCTCTTCTCGAAGAGCGCCCAGGTCCCCTGGGCGCGACCGACGAGCTTCCCGTCCTCCCCCTTGCAGTCCGCCTCGAGGAACGCGACGCGACGGCCGCGCCGCACGATCCGCGCCTCGGCGGTCAGGAGGCCGCGCGCCGGGGAGAGGAACTGGAGGGAGAGCTGGACCGTCGCGCAGGACTCCCCCGGAGCGAGGGTCCGGACCATCGCCCGCCCCATCGCCCCGTCGAGGAGGAAGGCGGCGACTCCGCCGTGGGTCGCGCCGGTCTCGTTGGCGAACTCCGGCCGGACGCCGAGGCGCAGGCGCACGCGGCCGTCGGGGAGGTCCTCCGGCGTGGCGCCGAGGAGGAGGTTGATCGGGGAGTTCTCCACGGGTTCGGCGGGAGGATAGCGGGGAAAGGCGGTCGGGCGCTGGCCGGGATCCGGAGCCGAGGGAACAATCCCGGCATGCGGCTCCTGATGCTCCTCGCGCCCGTCGTCGGCTCCGACCCGATCCCGGTCGTCCGGCTCTTCGTCGACGGGCCCGCCGCCCAGCCGACCGCCGCCTTCGCGCCGGACGGGCGGCTCCACGTCGCCGCGGTGCGGGACCGCCGGGTCTGGGTCGTCGGCTCGACCGACCGTGTCCCGGAGGACCCGGCGAGGCTCTCCTGGTCCGCCCCCGTCTCGCTCGCCCCCGACCTCCCCGTCCCCGGGGCGATGCGACGGGGTCCGAGGATCGCGGCCGCGAAGGGGGCGATCGTCGTGACGTGCCCGACGGCCGGGCGCGGCGAGTCGGAGGGGAACCTCTTCTCCTTCCGCTCGACCGACGGGGGGAAGACCTGGTCGGCGCCGCTCGCGGTGAACGACGCGCCCCGCTCCGCGGGCGAGGGGTTCCACGACCTCGCGGCGCTGCCGGACGGAGAGCTGTTCGTGGCCTGGCTCGACGGCCGGTCGAACCCCCGGGGCCAGGAGATCTGGGCGGCCCGGTCGAAGGACGGCGGGGAGACCTGGTCGAGGAACGTCCGCGCCTACGCCTCGCCCGAGAAGTCGGTCTGCGAGTGCTGCCCGATCACCGTGACGGCGGGAGCGGAGGGAGGGGTCGGGATCGTCTTCCGCAACTCGCTCGCGGGAGCGCGCGACCCCTACCTCCTCCTCTCGAAGAGGGAGGGGAGGTCGTTCGGCTCCCCCGTGAAGCTCGGGAAGGGGACCTGGAGGCTCGCGGCTTGCCCGATGATGGAGGGCGCCCTCGCCTTTTCCGGCGACGCGGTCGTCTGCCTCGCGGGCCGGGAAGGGCGGCTCGAGCTCGTCCGGCCCGGGTCGTGGGAAAAAACCCTCGGCGCCGGCCTGCGCCCCGCCATGGGGGCGGGGAAGGACCGGCTGTTTTTCGCCTATCGCGAGGGGGAGTCGGGGCCGCTCCTCCTCGGGTCGGCCTCCCCCGGCGGGGACGTCGAGCCCCTCCCCCTGGCCCGCCCGCCCGCGGGATTCTCGCGCGACTTCCCTGCCTTCGGCTGCGGCGCGGGGCGCGCCGCCCTCGTCTTCGAGGAGAGGGAGGGCAACGCCCCGTCGCGGGTCGGGCTCGCCCTCCTCGAGCCGCGGAGGCGCTCCTAGAGTCGGGGCGGCCGCTTGACGCGCCGGGGCGGAATTCCTAGGTTCTTGCCGCTCCGGTCCCAGCCTCCCCCGCGCCTGCGTCCTGTCCGGGCCCTGCCCGGCGGTGGTTCCCGGCGATTCGCCCAGGAGTCCCCTTCATGATCCGTCCGAAAGCGGCTCTCCTCACCGGTCCCGTCCTCCTCTCCCTCGCGAGTCTCCTCGCCGCGTCCGGGCCTTCCACCTCGATCCCGGCGCCGGACGAGGGAGGGACGATCAGCGGAAAGGTCACCTTCAACGGCGAGCGGCCGAAGATGCCCCCCATCAACTTCGACGCCGATCCTGTCTGCTCCCAGATGCACCAGGGGGAGAAGGCGACGAAGGAGGAGGTCGTCGTGAACGGGAACGGGACGCTCAAGAACGTCCTCGTCTACGTGAAGTCCTCCTCGAAGGCGCTCGAGGGGAAGAAGTTCGACGCGCCGAAGGAGGCCGTCGTCCTCGACCAGAAGGGGTGCACCTACAAGCCCCACGTCTTCGGCGTGATGGCGGGCCAGGCGATCACGATCCGGAACAGCGACGAGACCTCGCACAACATCAAGTGCGCCCCGAAGAAGAACACCGGCTTCAACATCAGCCAGGCGAAGAAGGGGATGGAGGAGCCGAAGTCCTTCGACAAGGAGGAGGTCATCCGCGTCGAGTGCAACGTCCACCCCTGGATGAATGGGTACGTCGGCGTCTTCTCCCACCCCTTCTTCGCGGTGACCGGCGAGGACGGGACCTTCACGATCCCCGGCGTCCCGCCGGGCGAGGTCGAGATCGTCGCCTGGCACGAGTCGCCGCGGCTCGACGGCCAGAAGACGCAGACCGCGACGGTCGCTGCCGGCCCGCCGGTGACGGTCGACTTCGCCTTCGCCCCGAAGGCGAAGGGCGAGAAGAAGGAGTAGGGGGGCGCGGAGGGCGGATCGCGGCCGGGGATGACCCGCGCCGCGACGGGACTCCGATCAGGGCAAGGGGAGGGATCATCCCCCGATGAAGAAACCGGGATGCCGGGCCCTCGCGGCGGCCGCCGCCGCGGGGGTCTTCCTGACGGGCTGCACGGACATGGGCTGGCTCCCGCCCAACCTCAACGGGGCCTACGGCGACACGGTCGACGAGCTCTACTACAAGATCATGGTCGTCGTCGCCGTCACCTTCTTCCTGACGGAAGGCCTCCTCATCTACTCGATCGTGCGGTTCCGGGCGGCGTCCGGCCGCCGGGCGATCTACTCCCACGGGAGCAAGAAGACGGAACTCCTCTGGTCGATCGTGCCGGGCTTCATCCTCCTCTGGCTCGCCCTCGTCCAGAAGGACGCCTGGTTCCACATCAAGTCGGAGTTCCCGAAGGAGTCGGAGGCGGTCGCCGTCCAGGTGATGCCCGAGCAGTTCGCCTGGAACTTCCGCTACCCGGGCGCGGATGGGGCGTTCGGGACGGAGGACGACCTCCTCGAGCTCAACAACCTCCACGTCCCCGTCGGGAAGAACGTCGTCACGCGGATGTCCTCGAAGGACGTGATCCACTCCTTCTTCATCCCCCTCCTGCGCGTCAAGCAGGACGTCCTGCCCGGGATGATGACGCGCGCATGGTTCCGGGCGGACAAGATCGCGGTCTGGAACCTGAAGACGCACAAGATCGAGTACCTGACGCTCGCCGACTTCGACGCGCGGAAGGTCGCCTTCCCGGCAAGTACGGATCGCGCGGGATTCGTCGGCCCCCGGTACGGGGTCCGGAACGCGGCGACGGGGGTCTTTATCCCGAACGACCAGCCGGGGGGGAAGCGCAAGAACGGCGCGAGGGACATCGACTACGAGCCACCCCGAGACAAGGAGGGGGGGACCGCAGTCGGGAAGAAGATTCCGATCGCCCACCGAGGGAAGATCGAGGACCGCCCTTGGGAGGAGGCGGAGTACGTCCACCACCCCCTCGACCTCGCCTGCGCGGAACTGTGCGGCCTCCAGCACTACCGGATGCGCGGCATGGTCTGGGTCGAGCCGGAGTACCTCTTCCGGAACTGGCTCGAGGAGCGGGAACGTTCCCGGGCGCAGTACCTGGAGGAGTACGGGGAGTCGCCCTTCCTCGCGGCTCCCAAGTGGCAGAAGGTCTGGGACGGGATCCACGCCGAGTACAACGGGGCCTTCCGATGAGCGCCTACGAACACGCCGAACACATCCACGCGCCCCCGACGACGTTCTTCTACAAGTACGTCTGGTCGACCGACCACAAGGTCATCGCGAAGCAGTACCTCTTCACCGCCTTCTTCTTCCTCGCCCTCGGCGGGCTGCTCGCGATGGTCATCCGCTGGCAGCTCGCCTATCCGTTCGAGCCCCTCCCGCTGATCGGGAGCCTCCTCAAGAACACCTTCGTGTTCGACTCCGCGGGGTCGGTCCGGCCCGAGGGGTTCAACCAGCTCGTGACGATGCACGGGACGATCATGATCTTCTTCGTGATCATCCCGATCCTCGTCGGGGCGTTCGGGAACTTCCTGATCCCGCTCCACGTCGGGGCGCGCGACGTCGCCTTCCCGATCCTCAACGCCCTCTCCTACTGGCTCTTCCTCCCGGCCGGGGTGATCCTCTTCGCCTCCTTCTTCGTCCACGAGGGCCCGGCGGCGGCCGGGTGGACGGCCTATCCGCCGCTCTCCGATCTCGGTCCCGCCGCCACGCCAGGCTCGGGGACGGGCCAGGTCCTCTGGCTCGTCGCGATCTTCCTCCTCGGCTTCTCCTCGATCCTCGGCGGGCTCAACTTCCTCACGACGATCATCAAGATGCGCGCGCCGGGGCTCACCTGGAGCCGGCTCCCGCTCGTCACCTGGGCCCAGTTCGTCACGGCGATCTTCCAGACGCTCGCCACGCCCGTCCTCGCCTCGGCGACGGTCATGCTGCTGTCGGACAAGCTCCTCGGGACGAGCCTCTTCCTCCCGGCGGGGATCCACCTGACGGGGGACGAGCCGGTCGCGGCGACGGGGGGCGGGCACCCGCTCCTCTGGCAGCACATCTTCTGGTTCTACTCCCACCCGGCCGTCTACATCCTGATCCTCCCGGGGATGGGGATCGCCTCCGACCTGATCGCGACCTTCGCCCGCAAGCCCATCTTCGGCTACACGGCGATGGTCACCTCCCTCGTCGGGATCATGGGGCTCGGCTTCATCGTCTGGGGCCACCACATGTTCATGTCGGGGATGAGCCCCGCCGTCGGGATGGCCTTCATGACCTCGACGATGCTGATCGCCCTCCCCTCGGGGGTGAAGGTCTTCAACTGGCTCGGGACGCTCTGGAACTCCTCGATCCGCTTCACCGTCCCGATGCTCCACGCCCTCTCCTTCGTCGCGCTCTTCATCATCGGGGGGCTCTCGGGCATCTACATGGCGGCGACGCCGGTCGACATCTTCATCCACGACACCTACTACATCGTCGCCCACTTCCACTACGTCGTCTTCGGCGGGACCCTCTTCGCGGTCTTCGGCGGCCTCACCTTCTGGTTCCCGAAGATGTTCGGCCGGGAGATGAACCGGAAGTGGGGCTTCGTCCACTGGCTCCTCACCTTCGTCGGATTCAACGCCGCCTTCTTCCCGATGCACTTCCTCGGGGAGGCGGGACACATGCGGCGGATCTCGACGCCGACCGAGTACGACTTCCTCGGCCACCTCCAGCCGATGAACGAGTGGATCTCCTGGAGCGCCTTCCTCCTCGGCGCGGCGCAGCTGATCTTCCTCGTCAACTTCTTCGGGAGCATGGGGAAGGGGCGGAAGTCCGAGGCGAACCCCTGGAAGTCGAACACCCTCGAGTGGTCGACCGCCTCGCCGGTCCCCTTCCACAACTTCGACCGGATCCCGACCGTCTACCGGGGCCCCTACGAGTACTCCTCGAGCGCGGCGGACGGCCGCGGCGACTGGGCTCCCCAGGACGCCCCTCCGGACGGCCGGGGGCATCCGGCCGCCCACTGAGGCGGGGCCGAATGGGACGAGCCGGGCTGCGGCGCCTGTCCCTCGCCACCGCGGGGGCGACCTGGGTTCTCCTCGTCGCCGGCGCGCTCGTCACGAGCACCGGCTCGGGGGACGCCGTCCCCGACTGGTGGTTCCTCCCGATCTCCCACGGCTCCTTCCTCCCCCCGATGGTCGGGGGCGTCCTCTTCGAGCACGGCCACCGGCTCGTCGCCACGACCGTCGGCCTCCTCGCGCTCGCGCTCGCCTTCGCCCTCGCGCGGTCGAGCGCGGGCCGCGCGGGGCGGACGCTCGGATACGCGGTCCTCGCGGCGGTCGTCCTCCAGGGGATCCTCGGTGGCGTGCGGGTCTTCCGCCTCCAGCCGACCCTCGTCGCCGTCCTCCACGCCTCCCTCGCGCAGGCGATCTTCGGCGCCACCGTCGCGCTCGCCGTCCTCCACTCGCGGGGGTGGGACCGGGCGGAGCCGACTTCCGCCGACCGGGACACGGCTCCCCTCCTCGGCCTCTCCTCGACGACGACGGTCCTCGCCTACGCGACCCTCGTCCTCGGCGCGGTGATGCGGCACACAGGGAAGGGGATCGTCTTCCACGTCCTCCTCGCAGGGATCACGACGGTCTGCGCGATGCTCGCCGCCTCGCTCGGCCTGCGGTCGGAGGAGAAGGCGCTGCGCCGGCCCGCGCTCGCGCTCGCCGTCCTCCTCTCCCTCCAGCTCGCCCTCGGCGTCGGCTCCCTCGCGATCGTGACGACCGCCTTCCAGCGCTCCACGGCGGCCCCGCCGCTCCACCTCGCGACCGTGACGGCCCACCTCGCCGTCGGGGCCGGCCTGCTCGCGACCTCCCTGGTCCTGGCGTTGCGGGCGCGGAGGGCCTTCGGCGCGCGCGCGGCGCTCGCGGCGCCTGCGGAGGTGGCGGCGTGAGCGAGGGCCTCCCGCTCGCGGTCTCCGCCGCCCGCCCGAGGGCGCGGGTCGCCGACTTCCTCGCCCTGACGAAGCCGGGGATCACGGCGATGGCGGGCGCGACGGCGCTCGCCTCGGCGCTCCTCGCCGCTCCGGGGGACCTCGATCTCGTCGGGCTCGCCTGGCTCGTCGTGGGCACCGCGCTCGTCGGGGCCGGCTCGAACGCCCTCAACATGTTCCTCGAGCGGGACGTCGACGGCCGGATGGTCCGGACGCAGGGGCGCCCCCTCCCCGCGGGGCGGATGGCCCCGGGGGAGGCCCTCGCGTTCGGCATGGCCGCCTCGACGATCGGCGTCCTCGCGCTGACCCTGGGGACCACCCCCCTCGCGGGTCTCCTCGGGGCCGCGGCGGCGATCGTCTACGTCTTCCTCTACACGCCGCTCAAGCGGACGACCTCGCTCTGCACCGTCGTCGGGGCGATCCCCGGCGCGCTCCCCTGCCTGATCGGCTGGGCGGCGGTCCGGGGCACCCTCGACCGGAACGCCTGGCTCCTCTTCCTCGTCGTCTTCTTCTGGCAGCTCCCCCATTTCCTGGCGATCGCCTGGATCTGGCGGGAGGACTACGCGCGCGGGGGGCTCTCCATGCTCACGGTGGAGGACGGGGAGGGCGCGGCGACCGGCCGCCAGGTCGTCCTCCAGAGCCTCGCCCTGCTCCTCGTCAGTCTCGCGCCCGTCGCGACCGGGCTCGCCGGGCCGACCTACTTCGCCGCGGCCCTGGCGCTCGGCCTCGGCTTCCTCGCGCTCGGCGTGCGCTTCGCGCTGCGCCGCTCCCGGGAGCGGGCCGCCTCCCTGTTCCACGCCTCCCTCGCCTACCTCCCGATCCTCCTCGCCCTCCTCGTCCTCGGAGGGGGAGGGGGAGCCCAAGCCTCATGACCACCGCCACCGCCCACGCCCTCTCCGAGCACGAGCAGAAGGTCGACCGAGCGAAGCTCGGGATGTGGATGTTCCTCGGCTCGGAGGTGATGTTCTTCACCGGCTTCCTCGCCGCCTACATCGCGCTCCGGATGTCGGACCCGGCCTGGCCCTCGGGACACGGCCGGCTCAACTGGCCGCTGGCCGCCGCGAACACGGTCGTCCTGATCGTGAGCTCCTTCACGATGGCGCTCGGCGTGAACGCGGCGCAGCGCAACCTGACGCAGCGCCTGCGCCTGTGCCTCGGCGCGACGGCCCTCCTCGGCCTCGTCTTCCTCGTCGTCAAGGCGATCGAATACAACGACAAGTTCCACCACGGGCACTACCCGTCGACGGACCTCTTCTACGGGACCTACTTCCTCCTCACCGGGTTCCACGGGCTCCACGTCCTGGGCGGCGTGATCGCCCTGACGATCACGGCGGGGATGGCGAACCGGTTCTCCTCGAAGTGGTTCGCGCCGGTCGAGAACGTCGGCCTCTACTGGCACTTCGTCGACATCGTCTGGATCTTCCTCTTCCCCACCCTCTACCTCCTCTGAACGAGCACGGGACCATGGGCCACGTCGCGAGCATCCGCCTCTACGTCTCGATCCTCCTCGTCCTGCTCGTCGGGACCGCCCTGACGGTCGCCGCCTCCGAGATCCACCTCGGACGCGCGGGGAACATCACGCTTGCGCTCCTCATCGCCTCCGCGAAGGCCTCCTGCGTCGCGGCGTTCTTCATGCACCTCAAGTGGGACCGCGGCTGGATCTGGCTATTCGTCCTCTACCCCCTCGTCCTCTTCTCGATCCTCGTCATCGCCCTCTGGCCCGACATCTCCTACCGCCTCGGGGACGCGGCGCGCGCCCTCGCCGCGGCGCACTAGTCTGGAGGGCGCCCCCCGGCCCGGGGGGGCCGGAGAGCGCCCGCGCGCGGGGTCCCTACTTGAGCGTGGACCGCTTGGCGCTGAACGTCACGTCCGAGATGAAGTGGGGGCCGTAGAGGAAGATCCCCGTCCCCTCGATCTTGGAGTCGGTCGCGGTGTCCGAGGTCGCGATGAGGGGGCCCGATCCGCCAAGGAGGCTCCCGCGCCCCGCCGTCAGGGGGAGGGGAGCGTCTCCCCGAGCCAGTCCGCGAAGCGCTCGGCCACCGGCGCGACGTCCGAGGGGTCGGAGCTGCTCAAGCCCACGGAGACGAGCGGCGGCTCTTCCGCCCCCGCGCGGTAGTCGAGCGCGTAGACGAGGAACCCCTCGTTTCCAATGCCGAGGAGGCCCCCAAACCAGCGGAAGACGGGGAGGCTCCGGTTGAGGGAGACGAGCTCGTCGACCCGCCACAGGCCTCGCCAGGCGGGCGCGCGGCTGGCCCCGCCCGCGAGGAGGAGGAATCGCCGGTACGCCGCGGGAAAGGGGACGCCGAGCTCCGCCTCGGCCGCAGCGACCTCCTCCTCGCTCGCGCCGAGGGCCCCCGCTCCCGCGGCGCGAAGGAGCCGTTCAAGCAGGGCCTCGATCCGCGCCTCCTCCCTCGGCGAGGGAACGAGGCGGCCGCCCGGGGAACAGGACGCCCAGACCTTCTCGGGCGTGCCGTCCGGCTGGAAGCGCATCGACACGATCCTACCCCGCGGTCGCGACTCGGATACGGTCGGGGACGCCCCTGAAGCGTCCGCGCGCCCACCCCCCCGGGTAGCATCCGCGCGATGTCTCCCGAGCCGGCTGTCGCCGTCGACCGACTCACCCGAGCCTACGGCGAGCGCGTGGCGCTGCGTGACCTCTCCCTCGAGGTCCGCGAGAGGGAGGTCTTCGGCGTCCTCGGGCCGAACGGAGGCGGGAAGACGACACTCTTCCGGATCCTCGCGACGCTGATCCTCCCCTCCTCCGGAACCGCGCGGATCTTCGGACACGACGTCGTCGCCGACCCCGACGGAGCCCGCCTCCGGTTCGGCGTCGTTTTCCAGACCGGAAGTCTCGACCGCAACCTCACGGTCGAGGAAAACCTCCGCCACCAGGGCCACCTCTACGGACTGCGGGGCGCGGACCTCCACTCCAGGATCGAGGAAGGGCTCACCCGATTCGCGCTCGGGGACCGCCGGCGCGAGCGGGTGCGGAAGCTCTCCGGCGGGCTCGCGCGGCGCGTCGAGCTCGCGAAGGGGCTCCTCCACCGCCCCTCCCTCCTCCTCCTCGACGAGCCGAGCGTCGGCCTCGATCCGGCGGCTCGCGCGGAGCTCTGGTCGCACCTGCGGGAGCTGCGGGAGAAGGCGGGGGCGACGATCCTCTTCACGACCCACTTCCTCGACGAGGCCGAGGGGTGCGACCGGCTCGCGATCCTCGACCGCGGCTCCCTCGTCGCCCTCGGGGCGCCCGAGGCGCTGAAGGGGGAGATCGGCGGGGACGTCGTCACCGTGGAAGGGGCCGACCCCGAGCGGCTGCGGGAGCGGATCGGCCGGGAGTGCGGGGTCGAGGGGAAAGTCGTCGACGGGAGGGTCCGGATCGAGCAGCGCGAGGGCCACGCCCTCGCCAAGCGCCTCGCCGACGCGCTCGGTTCCGCGCTCACCGGCGTCACCGTGCGGCGCCCCACCCTCGAGGACGTCTTCGTCCGTCGGACGAGCCGGCGGTTCGAGGACGGCGCGTGAGCCCCGGCCTCCTCCTCCCCTCGGCGAGCCTCGCGCGGCGGGAGATCGTGCGATTCTCCCGCGAGCGCGGCCGCGTCATCGGCGCCCTCGCGACGCCCCTCGTCTTCTGGCTCTTCCTCGGATCGGGATTCGGCGAGTCCTTCCGTCCGCCCGGAGCGGCCGAGGGGGGGAACTACCGGCTCTACGCGCTCCCGGGGGCCGCGCTCCTCGTCGTCCTCTTCACGGCGATCTTCTCGACGATCTCGATCATCGAGGACCGCCGGGAAGGGTTCCTCCAGGCCGTGCTCGTGTCCCCCGCCCCGCGCGCGGCGATCGTCCTCGGGAAGATGCTCGGGGGCTCCGTCCTCGCGACGATCCAGGCCCTCGCGCTCCTCCTCCTCGGACCTGTCGGCGGGGCGAGGTTGCGCGTCGCGGACCTCCTCCCCGCCGCCGGGGTCCTCTGGATCGTCGCGTTCGGGACGACCGGGCTCGGGTTCCTCGGCGCGTGGAGGACGGAGTCGGTCCAGGGGTATCACTCCTTCATGAACCTGATCCTGATGCCTCTCTGGATCCTCTCCGGGGCGCTGTTCCCCGCCGAGGGCGCGGCGGGCTGGATCCGGGTCGTCATGTTCGCCAATCCCCTCACCTACGGTCTCGCCTCGCTGCGGCGGTGCCTCGAGCCGGAGCGGGGAGGGTTCCCCTCGACGTCCCTCTCCCTGGGGGTGTGCGTCCTCTTCGCCCTCGCGACGGGGGCCGTCTCGCTCCTCCTCGTCCGGCGACGGGGGACGGAGGTGCTCCCGTGACGTCCCGCGCTCGCCTCCGGTGGATCCTCCCCCTCCTCGCCCTCCTCGGGGTCGTCGGGATCACCCTCGCGCGCCGGCGGGGGACTCCGGCCGGCGCGACCGCCTCCCCCCTCCCCGAGTCCCGGAAGCTCCCCGAGTTCTCCCTGCTCGAGCGGAGCGGCCGGACGGTGCGGCTCGCGGACCTGCTCGGGAAGGTCTGGGTCGCGGACTTCATCTTCACGCGATGCCCGGGCCCCTGCCCGGGCCTCACGCTCCAGATGAAGCGGCTCGCGGACCTCCTCCCCGACGAGATGCGGTTCGTCTCGCTGTCCGTCGACCCGGCGTTCGACACTCCGGAGGTCCTCACGACCTACGCCGATTCCTACGGCGCCGACGCGAAGCGCTGGCTCTTCCTGACCGGGGAGAAGAGGGCCGTCTACTCCCTCGTCCGCGAGGGGTTCGCCCTCACGGTCGCGGAGGAAGGGGAGGGGGTCCTGCACGACCTGCGCTTCGTCCTCGTCGACCGCGCCGGGCGGATGCGGGGCTGGTACATGGGGAACGAGGGGGACGAGATCGAGCGGCTCGAGGAGGACGCGCGGCGCCTGCTCAAGGAACCGCCGGGTTGATCCCCCTCGCGGCCTTCCCCTCGATCAACGCCGCTCTCAACGCGACCTGCGCCCTCCTCCTCCTCGCCGGCCTCGCGTGCATCAGGAGAAAGCGGGTCGCCGCGCACCGCGCCTGCATGGTCGGGGCGTGCGCCGTCTCCGCGCTCTTCCTCGCATCCTACCTCTGGTACCACGCCCACCACGGGAGCGAGCCGTACCGCGGGACGGGGGCGATCCGGACCGTCTACTTCGCGGTCCTGATCTCCCACACGGTCCTCGCGGCGAGCGTGCCGTTCCTCGCGGGGTTCACCCTCGCGCGCGCGCTGCGGGGGAACTTCCCCCGCCACGTCCGGATCGCGCGCTGGACGCTCCCGATCTGGCTCTACGTCTCGGTGACCGGGGTCGTCGTCTACGCGATGCTCTACCACGGGAACCCGGGGGGCGAGGCGGCGCCTCCCGCGCCGCGATAGGATTCGCACCGTGAGTTTCCGCCGACCCCTCCTCGCCGCCGTCCTCCTCCTCGCCGCGACGTCGGGGGCGAGCGCGCAGTGCGCGATGTGCAAGGAGGCCCTCGAGTCGGGGACCTCCCAGGCCGCGAGTCTTGCGCGCGGGATGGGGTGGACGATCGCCCTCCTCCTCGGGACCTTCTTCTCGCTCGCGGGGGGATTCGTCTATCTCGTCGTCCGGCACGGCCGGACGACGCCCGTGCCGCCGCCGGAACCGCCCGAGGGGTAACCCGGCCGCCGGCCGATGGGCGGTTTCGAGACCGCGGAGCGCGGGTTCCTCGTCGCGGGGGCGGCGAGCGCGTTCCTCGCCGTCGCGGCGGGCGCGTTCGGGGCGCACGGACTGAAGGGGTCGATCCCCCCGGAACGCCTCGAGGCCTTCGAGGTCGGCGTCCGCTACCACCTCTTCCACTCCCTCGGCCTCTTCGCCGTCGCCTGGGTCGCTTCCCGCGCCCCGGGGCGATCGGTGCGCGCGGCCGGGTGGCTCCTCGGCGCGGGGATCGTCCTCTTCTCGGGGAGCCTCTACACCCTCGCGCTCACCGGCGCGAGGGGCCTCGGCGCCGTGACCCCCCTCGGCGGCCTCGCCTTCCTCGCGGGGTGGGCGCTCCTCGCGGTCGCCTCGTGGAGACGATAGGACCTACTCCGGCTTGGAGCCTGTCCCACCCTTCCATTATC
>JAKEFM010000201.1 GCA_022616055.1 Planctomycetota bacterium | reverse complement strand
TGGCGGTCGTCCTCCTCCTCGCCGCGTGCTCGCAACCGCAACGCTCCGGCATCCCCGAGGGGGAGCCCGCGCGCGGCGCCCACCCCTCCATCGCCATCGCGGAGGACCTCCGCGATCGCGGCGCCGTCCTCCCCCACGTCTCCTCCCCCGATGCCGCCGTCCGCGCCCGGGCCGCCCGGGCCCTCGGCCGCATCGGAGGAGCGCAGGCGCGCGAGCCTCTCGGCCGCCTCGCGGCGGATTCCGATCCCTGGGTCGTCGCCGAGGCGCTCTTCGACCTCGGCCTGGTCGGGCCTGGCGAGGCCGCCGAGGCGGTCCGGGCTCGCCTGACGTATCCCTCCGCGCCCGTCCGGGCCGCCGCGGTCGAGGCGCTGGGGCGGTGCGACGACGACCGCTGGGCGCCCGCCTGCGCCGAACTCCTCGGCGATCCCGATCCGGCGGTCCAGGCCGAAGCGTTCCTCGCGCTCGGCCGGCTCCTCGGCGAGCGGTTCGCGGGTCGCCGCACGCTCGGGAGCGAGGCCGTCGGCGAGGCGATCGAAACCATCTCGAACACCCATCACCGGGGACCGGGACCGGAGCCGCTCTGGACCCGGGCCTATGCCCTCGCCTCGATCCGCGACGGCCGGACGAGGAAGGGGCTGATGGACCTCGTCCTCGATTCCTCGCCCCTGGTCCGGCTGTTCGCCGTCCGCGGCCTGGGGAAGGGAGAGCCCGACCCGGAGGTCGACTCCGCGATCGCGCGGGCCGCGGAGGATGCCGACGACGCCGTCGCGACGGAGGCCGCCATCGCTCTCGCGCGGCATCCCTCGGCCGAGGGAGCGACGGCCCTCGTCGCGCTCCTCGACCGGGAGCTGGTCGCCCTCCGTCGCGTCGCCGTCCGGTCGATGGGGGCGATGGGGACTTGGCGGGAGGAGGTGCTTCCCGCCCTCGAGCGGGCCTGGCTCGATTCCTCTCCCACCGTCCGAGCCGAGGTCGCTCCCGCATTCGTCCGGCTCGGAGCGGAGGGGGGCCCCGAGGCCGTCGATCGCGCGCTCGAGGACCGCCATCCCCTCGTCCGGGAGAAGGCGATCAGCGCCGAGCTGCCGGAGGAAGAGGCCCTCCCTCGCATCGAGGCCGCGTTCCGCGACGCGGCCCCTTCCGTCGCCGCGGCCGCCGCGGCCGCCCTCGGGAGGATCCCCGGCAATCCCGCCCGCGAGCTCGCCTACGCCGCCCTCCGGAAGGGCGGAGGCCTCGCCAAGGAGAACGCAGCCGCGGTCCTCGAGAAGTGGGCGACCGGCGAGGTCCCTCCTGACGGCGACGTCGTCACCCTGCTCGACACGATCGAGGACTCTCCTGGCGAGGACCTCGCGGAGGTCCGCGCGACCCTCCTCGAGGCCGTCGAGAAGGTGGAGGCCGCGCGCCGCCCTCGCGGGACCGTCCTCTCCCGGACAGAGTTGGAGGAGAACGCGGAGCTCCTTGTCCGCCTCCGGACCGTCCTCGCCGCGGCCCTCCGCGATTCCGACCCGACGGTGCGCGCGAAGGCCGCCCGCGCGTGGGAGAGCCTCGTCCGCGAGCCGCTCCCGGCGGGAGCCCTCGCGCCACGCCCGCGCCCCTCTCCGATCCCCGGCCTGACGGCCCCGTCCTTCGTCCGTCCCCCGAGGGTCCGGTTCCGCACCTCGCGGGGGGAGTTCGAGGCGACCCTGTTCGCGGAGGACGCCCCGGTCCACGTCGAGAACTTCCTCCGGATCGCCCGGGCGGGTCGCTACGTGGGGACCCCCTTCCATCGCGTCGAGCCGAACTTCGTCGTCCAGGGGGGGGACCACCTCGGCGACGGCACGGGGGCGAAGGCCGCCGAAGGGGGGACGATCCGCGACGAGATCAACCGCCGCCGCTTCCTCGCCGGGACGATCGGGATGCCGAAGACCGACGTCCCGGACAGCGGGGGCTCCCAGATCTTCATCACTCTCATCCCGACGCCCCACCTCGACGGTCGCTACACCGCCTTCGGGCAGGTCGATTCCGGGATGGAAGTCGTCTCGACGATCGAGGTCGGCGACCGGATCGAGCAGGTCGTCGTCCTCGACCCGGGGAGGTAGGGAGGCCACACTCTCTTCCCAGGAGGGAACCCACGACCGCTCGGCGGCCTCCAGGATCCTGGATGTTCCGGGCCATCCGACTCTTCCCCGTGCTCCTCGCCGGCCTGGCGCCGGCCTCCGGGGGTCAGTCCGTCCCTTCCGCGGCCGGAGAGATCGACCGCGTGC
The DNA here is from genome assembly GCA_022616055.1 of Planctomycetota bacterium. Classification (GTDB taxonomy): domain Bacteria; phylum Planctomycetota; class UBA1135; order UBA1135; family JAKEFM01; genus JAKEFM01. The sequence continues at coordinate 32,227 of JAKEFM010000201.1, read as the reverse complement.
GCCAAGTTGCCGAGGCGCTCCGCGGCCAGGTCGAAGCCGCGCGCCGCTCCGCCGGCGCCATGCGACTCTCGGTCAACGGCGAGGAGATCCGGGTCGCGGCGATCGAGAGAACCCTCGTCTATCTCCTGGGCCGCTTCTACCTCGAGCGGAGAATCGGGGACTTCTTCGTGGCCGACGAGGTCGAGCGCCGGCGGGAGAAGGGACAGCCCGTCGAGCACCTGGGAATCGGAACGGGAGACGTTCTCGCGGAGATCGAATCGGCGAAGCGCCGGATCGCGAGCGGATGGGTGCGGCGCGATCGGACGGGAAAACCGGACTGCATGGGACCGATCGTCGACGAGAGCGGCTCCGAGGCCCTCTTCGATCGGGTCTTCGTGCCGGAGGATCCGGACGAGTGGTCCGAGACGACGATCCGTGCGCTCACGAGCCAAGGAGGGAGGAACTTCGTCGACAAGACGATGGAGGGGCTCCGGAAGCACAGAGGGAAGAACCCGACCGAGCCGATGCCCGCCTTCTACCGGACGATCTTCCGCCGGTGGATCACGACGGCACTCAAGGCCGAGGCGCGCATCCGCCTGGCCAGCGACGGGCTTCCCCCCGACGTCGTCCTGACGGTCAACGAGCGTCCGTTGCTCACATCGGAGGCCCATCTCGCCGTCGCTCAGAGCGCGACCGAGCTGGATCGGGAGCGGGCGATGCGCTGGACCGTCTGGGCGACGGCGACCCGCCAGGCGCTCGTCGAGACTCGGGTCTACCTGGACGACGAGGAGTTCGCGACCCAGGGGGCGATCCGCGGCCTCGAGCCGCCGTACAAGGGAAGCCACCACGGGCCGGAGACGATCGCCACCGTGTTCAAGGGGTTCCCGTCCTACGAGCTCTACCGGGAGTTCTTCCGGCTCCGCCTGTCGTTCGAGCGAAAGTTCCAGACGGAGGTCACGGTCGACGCGCTCGCACGGCACTGCGACCGGGTCCGGGACTTCTACGAGGAGGCCACCGTCGACGCGCAGGTGATTCTCTGCGCGGGTCTCGACATGAACTCGCCGGACCGCGCCCCGAAAGGGCCGCGCGCCTTCGACGAGGCCCGCGGCCGAGCCAGGCTAGTCGTCGCCCTCCTCGAGGAAGGAGCCTCCTTCGAGGGGCTGATCGACCGGTTCTCCGAGTTCTTCGATACGGCGGCGCCGGGGCCGAGCCGCGGCCCGTTCGGCCCACGGGACAAGAACCCTCTGAAGCGACTCCTCGGGGAGAGCGAGTTCGAGGAACTCCTCCGCGGCTACTCGATCGGCGAGATCCTCTTCCACGACGCGCCGGTCGGGGAGGCGGTCGGCCCGTTCCTGGGGCCGTACGGCTACTACGTCGGGCGCGTGATCGCGCGGTCGCCGGGCGACCGGACGTACGACTTCTCGAGCGAAAACTGGCGCAACGTCGTGCGCGAGGACTACCTCTCGCGCCGGTTCCTCGAATGGTCGAACGAGGCGGTCTCCCGCTCGACGATCAAGGTCCGGTGAGCGCTCCCCCTCACTTCCGCCGCGTGCAGAGCATCTCGTTCATGAGGAAGGGCTTCCCCTCCTTGTCCGGCATGAACGTCGCGATCGCGAACTCCCCTTCTCCCGTGCGGCGGTAGACCGTCCGGTAGGTCATCTTCGCGGTCGGTGTTTCGACGAAGACGTCGAAGCGGAGCGTCTTCCCATGCTCCTCGCACACCCCGTCTCCCGTCGTCACCGCGGTCGACTGGTTCGAGAGGACGAGCTGGGTGGGGCGCTCGCGGGCGTTGTCGTGGCCGAGGATGTGGAGGACGGTCATCGTCCTCCCGTCGCCCTGGCTCTTGATCTCGAGCTCGAGGAACCGCCCGTCGAGAATCATCCGCGCCTCGACCGTCGCCTTCGTCTCGGAGGCGGGCCTCCCCTCTATCTGGGCGGTCCGCATCCTCGCGTCGTAGGAGCCCGCGAAGGCCGCCAGGTGCTCGTGGTGGGGGCCCGGCCTCGTGAGGGCGAGGTACCGGGCGGTCGCATCCCCGGCGTTTCCCTGAGCGAGGAGGGGGAGGGCGGCGAGCCCGGCGAGGGGGAGGAGGGAGAGGGGGAGGATTCTCATGGAAGGCCTCGTGGACGCGGAGCAAGCATCCGCATCCGACGACCTCGTCTCAAGCGAGGAAAAAAGAGGGGCCCCGGTCGCCGGGGCCCCCGTTGTGCGAGATTCGAGACCGCTCAGAAGACGAGCGAGTCGAGATTGCTCGTGTCGAAGCTGAAGCCGCCCGAGTAGGAGACGCTGAAGGCCTGGATGCTGACCGTCACGTTTCCCGGGAGCGTGGCGCTCGGGGGGATCGTGTTCTGCTTGGTCAGCGTTCCGCTCGCCGGGATCTCCCCCATGAAGCTCACGCCGAAGGGGAAGCCGAGGCACAGGTTCAGGTTGATGTAAGGGATCGTCGTCGAGCCGAGGTTCTGGCCGAACGCGAGGAAGACATAGGTGTCCGGCGGGCCCGTGACCGTCCGGACGATCGTGTCCCCTGGCTGGACGGGGACGTCGGGCGTGACCGTGAGGCCGAGCGCGCCCGGGTTGCACGGGGGCGGGGGTCCCGGCGAGGAGAAGGTGATCGAATCGGTCCCGCTCGTGTCGACGTTCAGGCCCCCCGAGTAGGAGAGCGTCACCGCCTGGTAGGTGTAGGAGGTGCCCGCCGCCGCGTTGGGGTTGGTCGGAAGCTGGACCGTCTTCGTGCCGGAAGAGGGGATCGACCCGATCGGGATGGGCAGGAAGGGGGAGTCGAGGCAGATCGTCGCCCCGCCGAAGAAGCCGGGGAGCGTCGTCGCTCCCGGGTTCGGCCCGCGGAAGACCAGCACATAGGCGCCGGGGTTGCCCGTCACGCTCACGGTGATCTGGGAGCCGGGAACGACCGGCGTGTCGGGCGTGACCGTCAGGCCGGCCGTTCCGACCGTGCACTGACCGCGAGCGGGTGCAACGAGGAGCGCCGCCACCATGGGGAAAAACATCGCGATTCGCATCTGGGGTTTCTCCTTCGCCGGGAGCCGAGGGGCTCTCGGCGGGGGCTGGGGGTCAAGAAGGCGCGGAGTGTAACCGCCAGGCCGGTCGATTGTGTCGCGAAGTTCTGACTTTCCTCCGCGGAGCGCGACCCCGGCGGTCGCAATCGCTTGCGTTCGATGTCCGCCGCCCCTCCGAACCCGCGGTGGTCGACCCCGGAGAATCGCCCTAGGCCGTCGGGGCCGCCTTGTTCTCGAGGTCCGCGTCGACCGCCTCCATCAGGACGCGGCAGACCTTCGCGGGCTCGCGGACGAAGGTGAGATTCGACGCCCCTTCCTCGCTCGCCGTCTGGATCTCGACGTCCCCGAAATTGAAGATCCGGCCGAGGAAGGACTGGCGGTAGGTCGCGTTGTTGATCTTCTCGAAGGGGCTCTCCTTCACGGTCTTCGAGAGGATCCCGACCTCGTCGACCAGCCTCCGGTCCGTGATGATCCAGACGTCCGTCTTCAGGACGAGGATCCGGTAGATCAGCCAGGGGATGCCGACGACGAGGAGGGAGAGGAGGATCGGCCAGAAGAGGACGAGGCCGTGGTGCCGGGCGACGTAGAGGATTCGCTCGCCGGGACGGAGGTCGGAGTCCCTCATCGCGGCGCAGACTCTAGGGGCCGCGAGCCGCGTGGGAAACGGGCGCCCCGTTGCGTGCGCCCCCGGCTCGCGCGGAGAATCCCCGCGTGCGAACGGAGGACCCGGAATGAACGGGGCGGCCGGCGGGGCCGCCGCGGCCGCCGCCCGGCGGCGCCAGCAGGATGAGGAAGAGTTCATGACCGACTACGCGCCCCGCGACCTCGCGGAGGGGTGGGAGTTCAAGATCCTCCGCTCGGTGACGGGGACCTTCCGGAACCCCTCGCGACTGAGGGAGTACCTCGACGAGGAAGCCAAGGCCGGCTGGACGCTCGTCGAGAAGTTCGACAACGGGCGGATCCGCCTCAAGCGCCCCGCCTCCGCGCGCTCCTCCGACGCGGGGCTTCCCTTCGATCCCTACCGCACGACGGTCGGGATCTCGGAGGGGAGGCTCGCCTTCTTCATCGTCGGCGGAATCATCTCCTTCTTCGCCCTGGTCTTCGGGATCGTCGCGGCGCTCCGCTAGCCGGCGCGCCGGGGGGCGTCACCGGCCTTCGAGGGAGATCTCGGTGATCGGTTCATCCCCGATCGAGATCTCCCGCCGGATCGGCGGGCCGCCGGGGAGGAGGAGCTCGAGGGTGTAGCGTCCCGGGGGCGCCTCGAAGGACGAGGTCGCCCACCCCCCCTTGTCCGCGCCCCCGTGGGCGGTCCCGACGCGCACGGGCACGACCCCCTCGAGGAGGAGCCTTTGCACGAACCTGAGGGAGCCGCCGGGCCCGAACGCAGAGGGAGCAGGGAGGAAGCGGGCCTTCAGCAGGCGGGGGCGGTGGATCGGGAAGTCGCGGTCCGGATTCCCGCCGCTCGAGAGCTCGAGACGCAGTGCGTTGCCTTCGAGGACGACCCAGCAGCCCCCGGTAGGGGCGTCGAGAATCCGCAGGAAGGTCTCCTCTCCCGTCGTCTCCGACTCGGAGCGACAGCCGAGCGATCGGCCCTCCGCATCGAAACACGAGAGGACCTTCCAGAGATCCTTCGGCTCGATCTCCGGACTCCATCCCTCGACGGGCACTAGCCGCAGGCGGACTGCGGCGGGTTTCCCGAGCGGGATCTCGACGACGGTCGTCTCCCCGCGGCGGGCCTCGACCCGCGCCGCGCCCTCTGCGTACCCCTCCGCGCGAGCGGCGACCTCGTACGTTCCGGTGCGCAGCCCTTCCACCTGGACGCTTCCCTCGCCGGGCCGCTCGATCCGCCCGTATCCGTAGGGGTCCGCGGGCCGGCGCAGTAGAACCGCCGAGAGGGGAAGAGCCGTCCGACTCGCGGCGTCCACCCCCCTCACTTCGAGAGCTCCGAGCGATGCGCGCAGTGCGGCCGGATCGAGGCGGAACTCGACCTCCGGATCCCCCTCCTTCCACGACTTCTCGGTGATCAGCTCGCCGCGCAGGCAGGCGGTGACGAGCCATCCCCAGCCGGGTCTCCCCGAGTGTGCCGGGGCGTCGATCTCGAAGGTGGCGCGCTCCGCGTCGATCCGCGCACGACCGTCCTCGTAGCGCTCCGGCTCCGGGGCCGAGAGGCGACGAGACTCGAGCGCCCAGATCCCGGAGACGCCCTGGGGCGGCCTCGGGTCCGCTCCTCGGGGGGGGAAGAGGAACCGGATCTCGTCCGCAGGGAGCGGCGCGCCCAAGAGATCGAGGAGCCTGCCGCGGATCGCGGCGAAGCTCTCTCGCCGGAGGACGAAGTCGATTCGCTCCTCGTAGGGAGGATCGGGGACCCTTCGATGGGCGTTCGGCTGCTCGTACCCCTTCCTGGAGACGATCAGGGTGACGGGCCCTCCCTTCGGCACCTCGAATCGGTAGAGCCCTTCCGGGTCCGTCTTCGTGACGGCCTGCACTCCTCCCACGCCGGAGAGGACCTCGCCTCCCTCCGCGTTCACCCTCCTGACAAGATTCAGGAGGTGGACCTCCGCGCCCGAGACGGGTGTCCCTGCGCCGTCGGTGACGCGGCCGAACACCACGCCGACCGCCGCCGCGGGGGGCGACACGACGGGGGCCGGTTCGGTGGGGGGGAGGTCGCCCCCGACCGGGCTGCGCTTGGGAGCGGGCGCGGCCTCCGGCAACGGATCGGACTCCCGAGCGGGACCCCGTCCTGACGCGCGGACGCCGGAGGCGGCGGCGACCGCGACCTCCGGGCGCGCGTCGGCCCGAGGTGCGTCGGACTCCCGGGTTCTCTCGGAACGGAGGGCGACGAAAGCGCCGACGGCGAGCGCGGCGGCGATCCCGATCTTCGAGGCGGAACTCATGGCGATGCTCCCGAGGGCGAGAAGACCGGCGGCCTCGACGGGACGAGGGAGGGCGAGAGGAACGAGGGCGAGGCACCAGGACCTCCGCCCGCCCCGGTGCTCGCCGTCGAGCCTCGCGCGCAAGAGCTCGACGCCGCGCTTCACGCGCGAACGGGCCGTCTCGACGGGGATCCCGAGCCGGCGGGCGATCGTCCGAGGAGGGAGGCCCTCGTAGAAGCGCAGCAGGATCGCGGAGCGGAAGGGCTCGTCCAGGGCCAGGACCGCCTCGACGACGGTCCGTCGCGCCGACTCGCGGGCCGCGATCTCCTCCGTCGAGGGGACTGCCTCCGGTCGAGCCGCGGCGAGTTCCCTGCGGGCTCGGCGACTCTCCCCCCGCAGCGCGCGCAGGGAGAAGTTCCGGACGACCGTGCCGAGCCACGACCGGATTACCCCCCGCGGCGGGCGCTCGATCGCGGCGAGCCAGGTCTCCTGGACGACGTCGTCCACCCGGTGCTCGTCGAAGAGGAGACTCCGGGCGATCCGGCGCACGAACGGACCGTGCTCGAGGAGGGTCTCCGACTGGGCGGCGGGGTCGGCGGGCTTCACGGCTCTCGGAAGAGTAGATCCCGCCGGCCCCGGAATCGGTCAAAGAGGGGGGGCCCGCGCCAGGCGCCTGCCTGGATCCCCCAGACGGGGGTCCAACCCTTGAGCCGGCGAACGCCGCGACGAGTACGCCCCGCGCGCCCGCTCTCCGTCCGCCTGGAGGCCCGACCCGGCAGAAGGTAGGATCTTGCCGAACATAGCGGCAACACTTGGTTATGAAGTCTGTTTCCATACCGATCCTCCTCCTCCTGGGGGCCTGCGACGGGAAGTCGGCCTCCCCGGCGAGCGGTCCGGCGGCGGCGCCCGTCACGGTCTTCGCCGCCTCGAGCCTGAAGGAGGTCGTCACGGCGATCGCGAAGGAGTGGTCGGCCCGGACGGGGCGCCTGCACCGGCTCCAGTTCGAAGCGACCTCGACGCTCGCGCGGCAGATCCAGGAGGGGGCCCCGGCCGATCTGTTCGTCTCGGCCGCGCCGGAGTGGCTCGAGATGGTGAAGAGCGTCGAGAAGTTCGACTGGCTTTCGAACCGCCTCGTCTGCGTCGTGCGGACGGAGGAGCGGGAGTTCGACCTGAAGCGCGTCGAGAGCCTCGCGCTCGCGAACGAGCAGGTCCCCGCCGGGAAGTACGCGCGGGCGGCGCTCGAGCACCTCGGGATCCGGATCCCGGAGCGGAGGATCTACGGCCAGAACGTCCGGGACGTCCTCTCCAGGGTCTCGGAGGGAGGCGCGCAGGCGGGGATCGTCTACGCCACGGACGCCGCGATCGATCCGCGGGTCCGCGTCGCGACCACCTTCCCGCCGGAGAGCCATCCGAGGATCCTCTACTCCGTCGGGCTCCTCCGGCCCGAGGGGAAGGCCCTCTACGACGTGCTTCGGGAGCCCTGGGCGCTCGAGATCGCCCGAAAGCACGGCTTCGGGGAGACGAACTGAGGTGGAGGCGGTCCGCATTTCCCTCGGGGTCGGACTCGTCGCGACCCTCCTCAGCCTTCCGGTCGCGCTCGCGCTCGCGTGGTTCCTCGAGCGCACGAGGTCCCGGGCGCGGGACCTCGTCCACACGCTCGTCCTGATGCCCCTCGTCCTCCCGCCCGTCGTCGTCGGCTATCTGTTGCTTCGGCTCTTCTCGCCGCGTGGATGGCTCGGGAGGGCCCTCGAAGGGATCGGGCTCCCCGTCGCCTTCCACTGGCTGGGCGCCGTCGTCGCCGCGGCGGTCGTCGGGCTCCCGCTCTTCGTCATGATGATCTCCCTCGCGATGAAGGGGGTCGATCCGCGGCTCGAGATCGTCTCTCGCTCCCTCGGCCGGTCGCGGTGGGAGACCTTTCGCCGGGTGACGCTCCCGCTCGCCTGGCCCGGCATTCTCTCGGGCGCGGCGATCGCCTTCGCGCGCGGGCTCGGCGAGTTCGGGGCGACGGTGGTCCTCGCGGGACGCATCCCCGGGGAGACCGAGACGATCCCGCTCGCGATCTACGCGGAGCTGGACAGCCCCGGAGGAGAGACGCGGATCTTCTCCCTCGTCCTCGCCTCGATCGCCCTCTGCCTCCTCTGCGTCCTCGCGTCGAGACGGCTCGACCGCCGCCACCGGATGCGACTCGAGCTGGAACGTTGAAGTTCGAGATCGAGGCGCGGGTGCGCCGGGCCAGCGGCTTCACGCTGGTGGCGGCGATCGATTGCGAGGCGCGCTCGCTCGGCCTCGTCGGGCCGAGCGGCAGCGGGAAGTCGACGCTGCTCGACGCGATCGCCGGGATCGAGCCCGGTGCGCGCGTCGTCCTCGACGGCGTCGACTGCTCGGCCGATCCCCTCGAGGGGCGGCGGGTCGGCTACGTCACGCAGGACGCGCTCCTTTTTCCCCACCTGACGGTGCTCCAGAATCTCCTCTACAGCCCGAGGGCGGAGGACCCCGGCGAGGTCCCCGCGGCGCTCGGGATCCCGCGCCTCCTCGACCGGATGCCGCGGAGCCTCTCCGCCGGCGAGCGCCGGCGTGTGGCGCTGGGCCGCGCGATCCTCTCCCGCCCGCGCGTGCTCCTCCTCGACGAGCCGTTCGCGGGCCTCGACGAGACGAGGCGGCGCGAGGCGATGTCGTGGCTCCACCGGATCCGAGCGAGGACCGACCTTCCCATGGTCCTCGTCAGCCACCTCGGCGACGAGATCGTCGGACTGACCGACTGGACGATCCGGCTCGAGGACGGACGCGTCGTCGATTCCGGCCCGAGCGCCTCCGTCCTCCGAGCCAGCGAGACGAGGATCGACAACTACCTGACGGGCGTCGTGGTCGGGCCGGGCCGGGTCCTCGTCGACGGCGTCGACCTCGCCGCAGTGGTGCCGGCCGACGCCTCGGGAGGAGTCCGCCTTGCCTGCTACGCGCACGACGTCCTCCTCGCGGCGGAGGTCCCCCGCGGCATCTCCGCGCGGAACGTCTTCCCGGTCCGCGTCTCCTCCGTCGTCCGAGCCGGCGAGACCTTCCTCGTGGAGGTCGGGAAGCCGGCGCTGCGCGCCCTCCTCACCGCCGAGGCGGTCGAGCGCCTCGGCCTACGCGAGGGATCCGAGGCCGTCGCCGTGGTCAAGGCCACTTCGCTCGTGTATCTCGGCCCCGATTGAAGAACCTCTTCGAGGCGACCGTCGAGGCGTGCGACCGCAAGGGCTCGCACGCCTGGGTCCGTGTCGGGGAAGCCCGGCTCGCCACACGCCTCTGGCCCGGGATCCAGGAAGGAGAAGCGATCCGGCTCTCCATCCGCCCGGAGGACGTCGTCCTGTGCCTCGGCCATCCGGGTCGGGTGAGCGCCCGGAACGTGCTGCCCGGCCACGTGCGCTCGGTCCGGTATGTCGCCGGCGGCGCGGAGGTCGAGGTCGACGTCGGATTCCGCCTCGCCGCGGCCGTGACGCGCCGGACGGTGAAGGACCTGCGCCTGCGTCGAGGACGCGCGATCTACGCGCTCCTCAAGGCGACCGCGATCGCCCCCGCGCTCGACGTGCGGGCGCGCTTCCGCGTGGCGCCGGTCGGGGCGAAGGGGAGGATCGATCCGCCGCGGATCGACTTCCTCCGCGCCGTCGATCGGGAAGGCTCGCTCTCGAGGGCGGCGAAGGCGGTCGGGATCACCTATCGATCCGCCTGGGGCTGGGCCCGGGACGTGAACCGCGCGTGGGGCCGGCCGCTCCTCGACCGGACGACGGGAGGAAGGGGGGGCGGAGGGACGATCCTGACGCCCGAGGGCCGCGCGCTCCTGCGGCGGGTAACGGAGATCGAGGAGCGCGAGTCTCGCTAGAGCGCGCCGTCCCTCAGAAGGCGAACCCGATCGAGTAGGAGATCCCGACGTCCTCGTGATCGACGAGGATCAGACCGATCGTGTGCCGGCCGCCGAAGGTGTAGTGGACGAGGTGGTGGACGTTGTCCCCGTCATAGAGGTGGGTCGAGGAGCTCGAGTCGGTCCACCGGATGTTCAGCCCGCCGATCGGCTCCCAGGAGTCCTCGAAGGTGCCGTACGCCGCCCCCGCGTAGGGCGCGACCGGGAGGTCGAGGAGCGGCTCGAGGTTCTTGCTGAAGGTGGCGTAGTAGGAGCGGCCGTGGGGCGTGCCGATCCGGTCGCTGCTCGTCCCGAGGATCAGGGCGGGGACGTACTCCGTCTCGTCGAGGATCCTCAAGTTGGCGAGGGGCCCGATCTCGTCGACGCGCGGGTTGTACTCGAGGCCGGCCGTGAACGAGGGGAAGAGGCGGTAGGTGAGCGTCGTCCGCAGGACGGCGCGGTCCTCGTCGATCGTCGGGATGTACCGGACCCCGAACGTGAGCGGGTCCGAGATCTCCTCCCCGCCGGCCCCACGGACCGGCGACCCTTCGCCGGGTCAGACCGGTCAGGAGGGGACTTCGGAGGGGCGGAACTCCTCGGCCGGCCGGCTCGCGGGCCGGGTCTCCGTCTGGAGTGGCGGGAGGGGGAGGAGCGCGGCGAGGAGAGTCGCGAGCATGGGACCTTCGTACGCGGCCCGGCGTTTCTCGACAATCCCGCGCTCACCGCTGGACCGCGACGATCACGAGCCGGCTGTCGATGGCGACGGGCTCGCCCCCGCCGATCCCCGTCGCCCCCGAAGCGACGCTGACGACTGTCAGGGGGGCGAAGCCCTCCCGGTCGAGGCGATTGAAGACCTCCGACAGTTCCTCGTCCTCGTTGTAGACGCCGGGGACGGTCGCGCCGCGGGGAACCACCGTCTCCGTGACGACGACGCGGTAGGGGCCGGGCTTCGCGGTGCGCTTCCAGCCCTGGGCGAGGCCGAGGGAGGCCGCCGTGAGGACGATGGTCGCGGTGAGGAAGAGAACGCCGGGGTTTCGCATGGGAGGGGTCTCGGGAGTCGCGCGGGAGACCACCATGCGAGAGCCGTGCCGGCGCCTTTCCCTCCGAGAGCGCCGGGCGAAGGTCCCGGCGGAAGGACATCGCGTCCTACCGCGGGCGCTCGAACCACCCGATCACGCGCTTTTCGAACTCCTCCCGCGCGACCCCGAGGGCGCCGCAATGGGTCGCGCCGGGGACCTCCCAGAGCTCGACGAGGGCGGGGTTTCGCTCCTTCAGCCGGCGCGAGTGGCGGACGGGGATGTTCTCGTCGGCGAGGCCGTGGATCAGGAGGATCGGGACCCGGGTCGCGGCCACCGCATCCTCGGCCGAGGCCCGCCCGAGGTTGACGCCGTATCGGAGCCGGACGTGGAGCCGGCCGGCGACCACGAGCCCCCGGAGGAGGGTACGACCGAGCCAGGGGCCCGCCCCGAAGGGGCGACCGATGTAGTCGAAGGAGACCTCCTCGAAGGAGGCGAAGGGGGACTCGGCGGCGACCGCCGCGAATCGGGCTTCCTGTTGGAGCGACTGGAGGAGGATCCCCGCGCCCATCGACTCGCCGAAGCCGAAGACGCGCTTCGCGCCGGTCCTCGCGAGGAGGAGGTCGACCCAGCCGCTCACCTCCCGCGCCTCGAGCGCCCCGTAGAAGGCCCGGGAGCCGCCGCTGCCGCCGTGCGCCCTCGTGTCGGGACACAGAACGGCATACCCGCGGCCGAGGAAGATCGGCAGGTAGGGGAGCGTTCCGACGCGGCAGTCGGAGACGCCGTGGAGGAAGAGGAGCGCCTTCTCGACCGGCCGGCGAGGCTTGAAGAGCCAGCCCTCGAGGACCGCCGCGTCGGAGGCGGCGGAGTGGACTACCTCGAGGTCGGCGCCGTGCGCCCGGGCGAGGTCCTGCGCCGCGCTCGCGTCGCCGGGGAGGATCGGACGGCGCGGAGGCTTCACCGCGGACTCGGCGAGGAGCGGGCCCGCGACGGCACAGGCGCAGAGCGCGAGGCCCGCCAGCGCGAGGAGGCGCAGCGTCTTCAACCGGCCGTCAGATCGGCCGGCGGCCCGAGGCGGGGGTGGGGACCGGCCGCTCGACGCCGGGCATCGAGGGGTGCCAGCGCAGGAGCGGGGTCACGTAGCGGTAGTAGACCTCGAGCATGAGGACGCAGACCGCCGTCGTGTAGGAGCGATCGGCGGAGTCGTCCCCGGCGATCCGGGCGTAGGGATCGATCGGAGTCCAGGAGCCGTCGGCCTCCTGCGCGGGAAGGAGGGTCGCCTTCATCGCCTCGTTCCACTCGTTCCAGAGGGCTCCGCCTCGCTGGAAGAAGGCGAGGGTGCCGTAGTACCAGAAGTAGATGTTCCCCTCCCCGTGGGTGACGAAGCGCTCCTCGGAGCGGACCTGGAAGCGCCGGGGCCGCCGGTCGCGGATGAAGGGGATCGCGGAGGCGACGCGCGGATCGTCCCCCGCGCCGAGGAGTCCGAGCGCGAACACCGAGGCCGGCGTCGAGCCCGGGAGCGTCCGGTAGCCGCTCGAGAGGCGCTGCGGGTCGTGGGAGTACCGGAAGTAGTCGTGCTCCTCGTCGAAGGAGCGGAGGAGGTAGGCGCGCGCCGCCGCGAAGGCGTCGTCGGGCACCTCGATCCCGCCGAGGCGCGCCGACTCGAGGGCCATCACCTGCCAGGCGGTGATCGAGGCGCGGGGCCACTCGTCGAACCGCGAGTCGTCGGGGTAGTAGTAGGACCACCCGCCGAAGAAGCGCGGGTCCCTGCGCGTCTCCTGCCCCTCGAGGATCCTGCCGATCGCGCGCTCCAGGGGGCCGCGCAGGTCCTCGTCCTTCGTCATCGCGTAGGCCTCGGCGAAGGCGTACGCGCAGATCCCGTGTCCGTACCCCTCCGACTGGCCGAAGTGTCCCGTCTCCGGATGCTGCCGGCCGAGGAGGAAGCGCAGCGCGCGCTGGACCACCGCCTCGTGCTCCGACTCCGAGACATGCGTGTGTCCGGCGGCGAGGAACGCGAGGAGGGCGAGGCCCGTCTTCCCGACCCGGACGTCGCGGTACTTCGAGTCGCGATCCTCGAGGTCGCCCCAGGATCCGTCGCGGCCCTGGATCGAGGCGAGGTAGCGCAGCCCCTGCGCCACCGCCTTCTCCGTCTCCGGCGTTCCGCCGAACTCCCGGAGCGCGACCTCCTTCGGGAGCCCCGACCTCCTCTCATAGGGGGTGCCGGTCAGCTCGGTCGTGGGTGGAGCCGCGGGCGGAGCGGGCCAGGGGATCGCCAGGTCAAGCGAGCCGGGCGCGAGCCGCTCTCCACCTCCGGGAGCGATCGACGGCCGCGGGGGAGAGTCGGCGCGAGTCTCGACCGGTCCCGCGAACGACCTCGCCTCGAGCGCGAGGCCGGCGGCAGGGGCGCCCTTGTTGCCGTCGGCCGGGGCGTCGGCGGCGGCGGGCGCGCGGAGCGAAGGCGAGGGGATCTCCGTCTCCACGCGTTGCCCGGCGGCCTGAACGGCGGCGGCCCGGATCTCGCCGAGGCCGAGGTCTCGCGCCTTCCCCGGTTCGCTCCCGAGCGCGATCGGTTCCGGGCCGAGGGCGGAAGCGGTCGGGCTCCCCTCCGAGAACCAGCGGGTCGGGGAGTGCCCGGTACCGGGAGTTCCCGTCTCCTTGCGCGCCTCGAGGGCCAGTCCGGGCAGCGCCGCGACGGTCTTCTCGCCTCTCGTGGGCTCCGATGCGCCCGAGACGCGGAGGGTCGGGGAGACGATTCCGATCTCGCCCCGTCGCCCCGGAGACTCGAGGGCAGGGGCACGGACCTCGGCGAGGCCGACGTCGCGCGCTCCTCCCTGGTCGCCGCCGAGCGCGATCGGGCCGGGAGCGAGGGACGAAGGGGTCGACCGCCCGTCGGGGAGCCAGCGATCCGGCGTGCGCTCCGGTCCGGCCGGTCCCGTCCCGCTCTGAGCTTCGAGAGCCAGGGCGGGGAGGGCGAGGCCCGCCCTTCCGGCGTTCGTGGCCTCGGCAGGGGCGGGCTCGCGGAGGGAAGGAGAGGAAACCTCGGCCTCCGACCGTTCTCCCGGAGCGGAGACGGCGGGGGGACGAACCGATCCGAGGGCGACGTCGGGCCCCGCTCTCTGGTCGTTGCCGACCGCGATCCGCCTGGGAGCGAGGGAGGCCGGGCTCGAACCGCCTTCGGAGAACCAGCGGTTCGGCGGAGACGCGGTTTCCGGGGAACCCGCCTGGCTCCGAGCTTCAATGGCGAGCGTAGGCGCGCCGGACGGGGCGGCGCGGGCGGGGAGCGCCTCCCCGGCGGCGACCTTCGGCGCATCGACCGCGGGCGCCGAGGGTCCGGGCTCTCCGAGCCTCGGCTGAGCGGCCACGATCCTCTCGCCCCTGAGGGGGATCGAGCGGTCCGCGGGGGCGGGCGAGGCGGGCTCCGAGGACGGTTGAGCGCCGGCAAATCGTTCTCCCCGCCCGCCGGCAGAGGGCTCGACCCTCGTCGCCGACTCCGCGAGGCGGAGGGGCGCGGCCAGTCCTCCGCGCCGTTCGGTCGCCGCCGGGTCCCGGTCGCGGAGGGAGACGCTTTCCTGGGCAGGGTCCGCCCGGTCCTCGGGTCCGGAGGGAGCCGGGGCGGGGGCCTGGACGATCGCGGATGGAGTCTCCGGCGAGGGGAGGTCGCGGGAGATGTCCTCGACGGGAGCGGGAGCGGCCTCGGAGGCCTCGGGAGAGGCGCGCTGCGCCGGGGCCTCTCCCCGGTCCTGCTCGACCCGCTCGCCTCTCGCCTTCGACCGCGCGATCGCCTGCTCGTCGGGGAGGATCCGGACGCGGTAGGTCGGCGAGCGCGCCGGAGGCTCCTCGATCCGGCTCTCCACCCGGACCTTCTTCGAGAGGAGGAGGAGGAGGAGGTGGAGGAGGATCGAGAGGAGGAGGCACTTCGAGAGGAGGTCGAGGGCTCGCCAGCGCCGGCCGAGGAGGGCGAGGAGCGCGACGAGGAGGAGGAGGGCGCCAAGGGCGAGGAGCTCGAGGGTGGAGAAGCCGGGAGAGGCGCGCAGCAGCTCCGAGGACCGGGCGAGGGCGAGACCCGTTTCCTCGGGGTGCTCGGGATGCGAGCGGGCGAGGAGGAGGGAGAACCCCTCGGGGGAGAGGGCGGGATCGGTCTCGTCGAGGGGACCGGAGAAGAGCTCGAGCGGGACGGGCGCGGTCCAGTCCCGCGTCGGGTCGAACCAGGAGAGGAAGAGGTCGAAGGTCCCGTCCCGGTCGCTCGAGAGGACGACGGCCCGGCCGTCCGAACGGAAGGCGGGGGCGCGGTCCTCGGATGGAGAGGAAAGTTCGGGGAGCAGGTGGGGGGTGGCGCCGCCTCCTCCCTGGGGCTCGAGGAAGTAGAGGTCGAACCCCCCGGCCCGATCGCTCGCGAAGAGGACCCCGCCCCCCTTCGGCCGGATCGCCGGGTCGGTCTCCTCGAAAGGTCCGTTCGCCTCGGCGATCGCGACGGGGGAGGCGGGGCTCCCGCCGTTCCAGGCGGCCCGATAGAGGTCGAGCCGGCCGGCGCCCCCGGGGCGGTCGGACGCGAAGACGAGCGTCCCCTCCTCGAGGGACGGGGCGCGGTCGTCGAAGGGGGAGTTCACCCCCGCGAGGGGCCTCACCTCCTCGATCCGGCCGTCGGCGAGGAGTCCGACGTAGAGGTCGACGTTCCGACCGGGGACCCCGGCGGCGAAGAGGAGGGCGCGCGATCCCTGCTCGAAGCAGGGCTCGAGGAGAGGGAGGCCGATCGGCTCCGCGGGCTCGAGCGGCTCCGGGGCCCGCCAGCGCACGCGGCGCGCCGGTCGCTCCCCCGCGTCGAGGACGAGCGTGACCCCGTCGGTCCATCCTCCCCCGAAGAGGGGGACCTCCCGGAGCAGGGCGGCGCCGAGGCAGATCCCCGCCGCGAGGAGGGAGAACGCGACGATCGCGGCGCGCGTCCTCCCTCCCGGCGCTCCCACGCTAGCGCGCCTCGAGGGTGGCGACGTTGAGGTTGCGCAGGCCGGCCCGGCCGCAGGCGTCCATCACGCGCATGATCGACTCGTGCCACGTCTGCCGGTCGCCGCGGATCGTGACGGGGCGGTCGGGAGCGGAGGCGGCCGCCCGGAGGCGGACGTCGAGCTCGTGCGGCGAGACGTTCTCGCGGCCCCACGCGACGGCCCCGTCGCGGTGGACGTTGAGGACGATCTCCTCGCTCGACTCCTGCGGCTCCTGCCCCGACTCGGCGGGGGGGAGGTCGATCGCCAGCTCCCGCTCGCGGTCGAAGAAGGTGGTCGTGACCATGAAGAAGAGGAGGAGCTGGAAGATCACGTCGATCATCGGCGCGAGGTCGATCCAGGGGACCGACCCGTTCTCCTCGAAGCGCAGTTTCACGGCCGGCCCCTCACGCCGCCGCCGCGCGGCTCCCCGTCAGGGCGGGGACGAGCACGTCGTGGTGGACCCGGACGACCTCGTCGGCGAAGCGCTGGATGCGCGCGGTGAAGAACTGGTGGCAGAGGAGGGAGGGGATCGCGACGGTGAGCCCGGCGAAGGTCGTGACGAGCGCGGTCGAGATCCCTCCGGAGAGGAGGGAGGCGTTGCCGAGCGCGCCCTGGGCGGCGACCACGTCGAAGACCTGGATCATCCCCTGGACCGTGCCGAGGAGGCCGAGGAGGGGCGCGGCGGTCGTGATCACGGCGAAGGCCCGGAGGTTCTTCCGCAGGCCGTTGATCTCCCTCTGCGCCGCGGCCTCGATCGCCTTCTCGACCTCGGCGGGGCCCTCCTCCGTCCGGGCGAGCCCCGCTCCGATCGCCGCCGCGAAGGCGCTCGGTCCGCCGCGGCAGAGGGAGGCCGCCGCTGCGAGGTCGCCCCGGCGCAGCGCCTCCTCGACGCCCCGCACGAGACCCCTCGGGGCGAGCCGGCTCCTCCGGAGGACGACGGCGCGCTCGAAGGCGTAGGCGAGGAGGAGGATCGAGCAGGTCCCGATCGGGACCATCAGGATCCCCCCGGCGACGGTCTTGTCGAAGAGGCTCCCGAGGTCGAGGAAGCGCCCCTGGGAGGGCGCGGCGGGGGCGAGGAGGGAGAGGAGCGGGGCGGCGAGGAGGGGGAGGCTCATGAGGGTCCGATGCGGGAGCGGGCCTTCGCGGCGAGGGGGTGGTCGGGGAAGCGCTCGACGAGCTCGCGACAGCGTTGGCGGGCCGCCTCGCGCTGCCCCATCTTCTCCAGGCAGTCGGCCGCGCCGAGGAGGGCGCGCGAGGCCTCCTCCGCGTGGTCGTAGAGGATCGCGACCTTGAGGAACTCCGAGAGGGCCCCGTCGGCGTTCCCTTCGGCGAGGAGGATCTCCGCCGTCTCGAGCCGGGCGCGGGCGGCGAGGACGTCGACCCCGCTCGCCGCCACGCGCTCGAGGACCTTCCGCGACTCCGCCGTCCGTCCCGTCCGGCGCAGCGCGAGCGCGATCCAGAGGTCGGCCTCCGCGCGGTTCTCGAAGCGGGGGAAGCGCCGCGCGAGGTCCTCGAGGGCCTCGAGGGACTCGGCGGACTTGCCGAGCTCCCCGCACGCGATCCCCAGGCGGAAGAGCGCCTTCGGCAGGATCTCGTGTTCGCCGTGCTTCGTGCGGACGGCGAGGAGACGCTCCCTCGACTCCTCGAAGCGCCCCTCGCGGAAGAGGGCCTCCCCCGCGAGGAACAGGGACTCGGCGGCGAGGGGGGTCCCCTTCCCCGCTGCCTCCTCGAAGGCGGCCGCGGCGGGGAGGTTCTTCCCCTGCTTCAATCGGGCCCAGCCGAGCTTGTAGAGGGCCCGGTCGAGGACCGCGGGCGCCTTCGCGCGGGCGTAGTGGGCCTCGGCCTCGGGGAACCGCCCCGCCTCGTAGGCGATCTCTCCCCGATGGAAGGGGACCTCGGCGGCGAGGGGGCTCTTCGGGTGGTCGCGCTCGACCGAGGCGAGCGCCTCCTCGGCGCCGGCGGCGTCCCCGAGGGCCTTCCGCGCGAAGGCGAGCTCGAGGAGCGCGCGATCGCGGAGCGCCCGGGCGGAGGGGTCGGCGACGAGGGACTCGAGCCTTCCCCGCGCCTCCTCGTTCTTCCCGAGGCGCGCGAGGGCGGTCGCCTCCCCGAGGGAGACCGACGCCTTCGAGGCGGGCTCGATCGGCTTGCCGAGGAGCGCGGAATAGGTCCCGAGCGACTCCTTCCACTCCCCGGAGCGGGCGCTCGACGTCGCGAGGAGGTCGAGGGCCGGCGCGAGGAGGGTGGGGGGGACCTCTCCCGCGAGGATCTCCCGGGAGAGGCGGGCCGCCGCTTTCCCGTCCCCTCCCTCCAGGGCGCACCAGGCGAGCCCGTACCGCGCGAACGGGGCGACCTCGTCGCGCGGGCGCTCGCGCAGGCAGGTCTCGTAGCGCGCGCGGGCCGCGTCGCGCTCGCCCGACCGGGCGAGGAACTCGCCGAACTCGTAGAGGGCCCTCGGCCGGCGGACGCTCTCGGGAAAGGTGCGCTCGAACTGCTCGAACCGGGCCTTGGCGCCGGGGGCGTCCCCGCTGGCGGCGCAGGCCCGGGCCAGGCCGAGGAGCGCCTCGTCGCCGAGGCTCCCCGCGCCCTGGTCGACGGCGCCCTGGAAGGCGCGGACCGCCCCCTTCGCGTCCCCCGATTCGAGGAGGGAGCGCCCCTCGAGGACGCGCGCCTCGGCGGCGAGGGGGTGGCCGGGGAAACGCGTCGCAACCTCGCCGAAGGCGACCGCCGCCTCCCCCTTCTTCCCGGCGAGGTAGCGGCACCAGGCGAGGCGCGAGGCCGCCGAGGCCGCCCGGTCCCCCTTCCCTCGCGCGAGGGTCGCGAACTCCCTTTCCGCCTCGTCGTGGCGTCGAAGGAGGAAGAGGGCCTCGGCGAGCGCGAGGCGGACCTCCTCGGCCCGCGGACTCTGCGGGAACTTGCGAAGGAACTCGCGGCCGGCCTCGACCGCGCCCGCGGCGTCGTCCGCCTTCAGCCGGGCGAGGACGGCGGCGGCGGGGGCGAAGTCGGGCTCCGCTCCCGCGGCGCCCGCGGACTCGTACTCGCGGGCGGCCTCCGCATGGCGGCCCCCCGCCGCGAGGCCCTCGGCGCGGGCGAGGCGGGCCCGGCGCGCGAGATCGGCGTCGAGCCCGGGCGTCGCGAGGGAGGACTCGAGCCGCGCGAGCCCCTCCTTCGCCCGCCCCCCCCGGACGAGGGCGAGGCCGAGGAGGACTCCGGCCTCGGCGCGCCGCGGACCTTCGCGGCCGCTCGCGGCCTCGAGGGCCCGGATCGCCTCCGGCCATCGCTCCTGCCTCAGGAGTGCCGCCCCCGCGGCGACGAGGGCGTCGCCGGCGAGCGGGCTCCCCGGGTGGCGCTGCGCGGCCGAGAGATAGGCCTCGACGGCGCGCTTCTCGTCTCCCGACTTCTCGAGGGCCGCGGCTCGGGCGACCGCCGCGTCGTCGGCGTAGTCCCCCGCCCCCACCCGGCCGAAGGCCTCGGCGGCCTCGGCGGGGTGGCCTCCCTTCAGGAGGCTCTCCCCGAGGAGGTAGGCGGCCTCGGGGGCCAGCGGATCCTCGGGGTACCCGGCCAGGAACTGGGAGAGGGACTTCGCGGCATCCTCGAACTTCCCGCCTCGGTAGCGGCTCCAGGAGAGGCCGTGCAGGGCCGCCTTCCGGTACTCGCTCTTCGGCCACTTCTCGAGGAGGCGGGCGAAGCCCGCCTCCGACCGCGCCCACTCGCCGCGCCGGAAGTCCGCCTCCGCCCCGAAGTGGCTGGCGGCCTCCGCGAGGTAGTGGTCCGGGCTCTCCCGGGGAATCTTCTCGAAGAGGGGGGCGGCCTCCGCCGGCCGGTCGAGCTCGAGGAGGCACTGCCCCCGGCGGAAGGCGGCCTCCGTCCCGAACTCGAAGCGCTTCCCGGAGAGCGCCTCGAAGGCGCGCGCCGCGTCCTCCCAGCGCTTGAGCTCGAAAAGGGACTGCCCCATCCGGTAGCGCGCGTGCGGCGCCTTCTCGTGGTTCGGGTTCTCCCGGAGGAAGGCGGCGCACTCCTCGATCGCCTTGTCGTGGAGCCCGCGCTCGGCGAGCCCGACGGCGTAGCGGTAGCGGTCGAGCGGGTCCTGCCGCGGACCGGGGAGGGGGGAGCCGAGGAGGAACGCCGCAACCGCGCAGACGGGCAGGAGCATGCTCGTCCTCTTCTCCTTCCTTCCTGGACGTCCGGCCGCAGGCTGGGGGCGGGACGCGGGCGGGGAAGGGTACCCTCCCGCGCGCTGCCTATACGACGACCCCTCCTGGATTGTTGCTCTTTAGGGAGCCGGCAGCCGCAGCGTGACCGGCTCCGCGAACTCGCGGATACCCTCGACCGACAGCATCCTCCCGATCCCAGATCCCTTGCGTCCGCCCCAGGGCATCTGGACGATCGAGCCGACGTTCTGGTTGACGGCCCGGGTCCCCGCGTCGAGGCGCCGGGCCAGGGCGGCGGCGCGGTCGAGATCCGCCGACCAGACCGAGGCGGTGAGGCCGAAGGGAAGCGCGTTCGCCCGCTCCACCGCCTCCTCCTCCGTGTCGAAGGGCTCGACCGTCAGCACCGGGCCGAAGGTCTCCTCCCGCACGAGCCGTGCCGAGGCGGGGGGATCGACGACGACGGCGGGCTCCACGAAGAACCCCTTCCCCTCCCGGGGTTTGCCGCCGGCGAGGACCCGGGCGCCGGCGCCGCGGGCCTCCTCGAGGAGGCCGAGGACCCGGACCCGGCTCGCGCCGGTCACCATCGGTCCGACCTCGCTCGATTCCTCGAGCCCGGGCCCGATCCGCATGCGCCGGGTGCGCTCGACGATCGCCTCGAGAAGCCGTCCGTAGAGGGACCGCTCGACGTAGAGGCGCTCGACCGAGCAGCAGACCTGGCCGCAGTTCTTGAACGCCCCCCGGACCGCCCCGGCGCTCGCCGCCTCGAGGTCGGCGTCGCCGAGCACGATCATCGGGTCCTTCCCCCCGAGCTCGAGGGCGACCCGCTTCAAGTCTGCCCCCGCCTGGGCCGCGATCGAGGAGCCGGCGGCCTGCGACCCGACGAACCCGATCATGTCGACCGGGGCGCGGACGAGGGCCGCGCCGACCTCGTCGGCCCCCTGGACGGCGGGGAGGATTTCGCGGGGGACCCCCGCCTCGTGGAAGATACGGGCGAGCGCCTCCCCGACGAGGGGGGTCAGCTCCGAGGGCTTGAAGACGACGGCGTTCCCCGCGAGGAGGGCGGGAGCGATCGTCCAGAGGGGGATCTGGACGGGGAAATTCCAGGGCTTGATCGCGGCGACGACGCCGATCGGGACGTACTCGACGAGGCCGCGCACGCCCGGGGCCCGTTCCTCCCGCGAAGCGAGGTGGCGCGGGCCGGTCTCGGCGAAGTAGCGGATCCGCACGGCCGCGTCCTTCACCTCCGCCCGAGACTCGGGAAGGACCTTCCCCTCCTCCCGCGTGACGAGGCGGGCGATCTCCTCGGCTCGCCCCTCGAGGAGGTCGGCGGCGCGGAGGAGGATCGCGACCCTCGCCTCGATCGGGCGGGCCGCCCAGTCGGGCTGGGCCCGGCGCGCTCCCTCGACCGCCGCACGCACGTCCCGCTCGGAGGCGAGCGGGACCTCCCCGACCGGGCGCTCGGTCGCGGGGTCGATCGAGACGAGCGTCTTCGACTCGGGGGCGAGGACCACCGGATCGGCAGAGGATACCGCCGGGATCGGCTCAAGCGCAGAATGCGGCCGAACGAAACCCGTAACCCGGGCGCGCCTCCCGACTATTCGGCGCGACCGGGAGGAACCTCCATGAACGTTGCTCTCCTCTTCCTCCCCCTGCTCCTCGGCTCCCCCGGCGCCCCCGAGAGGGTCCGCGACGGGGGGCTGTGGTTCGAGGGGCGTCGGATCCCCTTCTCCAAGCTCCCCACCGACCTCCCCGCCGCCCTGCGCGCGCTCCTCGACAAGGAGCGCCCCTTCGCGGAGGAGCGCGGTCTCAGGATCTACGCGAAGGCGAAGGCCCCGGTCGTCGTCATCTCGGAGTGGGGAGAGTCCCAGACCCTCAAGCACTTCGAGGACGCCGAGGCCCTCGCCGCCGAGTTCACGCGCTTCTTCCCGGAGCCGAAGGAGCCCGCGCCCCTCGCCGACGAGGAGATCGACGGGGCGGACCCCTCGACCCCCTTCCCCCTCTTCCTGATCCAGACGATGCCCGTCTACACCGCCCTGGCGGAGAAGATGGAGGCGGAGCACGAGTACCTGAAGGAGCAGGGGTGGGCCGCGCGGGCGGCGAACCTCCAGGGGTTCCACCTCTACCGGCCGCGGATCGTCGTCTGCCTCTCGGGGACCTACGGCGACCCCCGGCACTGGGTCCTGCACGAGCTCGTCCACGTGATGGCCTATCCGCGGTACGGGCGCCAGCCCTTCTGGGTGGAGGAGGGGATGGCCTGGTTCGTCGAGGACGCGATCCTGAAGGGGGTGTTCGGCTTCTGCTACCGCAGCAACTTCCTCTGGGACGCGGAGAAGTCGGGCTGGTCGAACGACTTCGCGGGCCTCCTCCGGAAGGACAAGCCCCCCTCCGTCCTCCAGCTCGCCTCCCTGCGGCCCGGGACCTACGCCGCGGGGGACTCGGGGGTGAAGGACCCCCGCGCCCTCCTCGCCTACGGCTTCATCGCGTTCTGCTCGAACGAGCGGCGGGGCGAGTTCCTCGCGATGATGAGCGCCTTCGCCAAGGACGCGGCGGAGGTCGGGGAGTTCGAGGCGAGCTACGAGGTGCCCGTCGAGACGCAGAGGAAGATCCTCGAGGCGACGTTCGGGCCCGACCTCGACAAGGACCTCGCCTCCTTCGCCGGCCGGATCGGCAAGGAGGCCTCGAAGCCGAAGACGCCGTCCAAGGCCGAGCGCTACCCGGGCGGGTAGGACCTCAGAGCTCGAAGCGGTCCCGCAGTCCCGCCGGGACGATCGGGCAGGCCTGCGCCGGAGCCTCGAAGAGCCGCCGGCGAGAGCGCGCGACGAGGTCGTAGGCGAGGTCGCGGATTCCACGCGGGAGGAGGCGCGCGGCGGTCCCTAGGACCCGCCAGATCCCCCCGAGCCGCTCGGCGACGCGGAGGATCGCCTCCGATTTCGTCCGGATCGCCCCGTCCGCGGCGAGGAGGACGACGCTGTCGGGGAGGCCCGCCCGGCGCTCCGGCGGGATCGTGGCGCGGAAGGCGTCCCCGTCGAGAGGGGAGAAGCGGAAGCGCGTGCCGCCGGCGTCCTCGGCGAGGGCGAAGCGGACGAACCGGTGGCAGAGCCCGCACCCCCCGTCGAAGAAGACCCGCTCCGGGGCCGGCGCGGCCTTCGGTCCCACCCATCCCGGATCGAGCGTGAACAGGTGGGCGAAGACCATCCCGAGGGTGAGGTCCGCGAAGTCGAGGACGAGGAGGAGGTTCAGGTGCATCGCGAGGGCCGCCGCCCAGACCCACGGGCGCAGCCTCCGGAAGAGGGCGAGCGGGGCGAAGGCGAGCTCGAGGCCGAGGCTCGCGAAGGTGGCGACCTGCAGGAAGGGGGCGGGGAGCGAGAGGAGGATCTCCCGCAGGGGCGTCGGCCGGGCGAGGGGGTTCTCGAGGACGCGCGCGAGGGCCGACCCGTCTAGCCAGGAGGGGCTCGCGAGCTTCGTCGCCCCGCCGTAGGCGTAGGAGAGCGCGAGGACGATCCAGGCGGCGGCGAAGATCGAGGAGGGGAGGCGCCACGCATGGCCGGGGTCCGCCCTTCCGCGGCGCGCGAGGGAGCCGAAGGGAGCGGGAGGGAGGAACGCGTGCGCGAGGAGGAGCCAGCCGACGTGGGGGAGGCTCGGGTTCGCGAGGAGGGGATTGCGGTCGAAGAGGGAGGTCGAGACGTACCAGAGGGTCACCGCCGCGATCCGGTCGAAGGAGCCGACCGCGAAGAAGGCGCTCGCCGCGATGGCGAGGAGGAGGAGCGCGGCGACGGCGGCGGGGGAGTCGGAGAGGTGGAGGGGGCTCGGGAAGAGCCCGAACAGCGGGCTCGTCGCCGCGTCGGGGATCGCCCCCTCGTTCGAGAATAGATCTCTTCCCCACGGCAGCAGGGAGGCGAAGTGGACGAGGAGGTAGGCGCCAAAGAGGGCGCGGTAGAGGCTGTACTGTCCTCCCGTCCACCCGTTCCTCACGGGCAGCG
Source organism: Planctomycetota bacterium (assembly GCA_022616055.1). Taxonomy (GTDB): domain Bacteria; phylum Planctomycetota; class UBA1135; order UBA1135; family JAKEFM01; genus JAKEFM01. The sequence goes on along the minus strand of JAKEFM010000201.1, from coordinate 8,367 downwards.
CGCCTCGATCCGGCGGGGGAGGTCGGAGGGGGGAGCGCCCTCCCTCGGCTCGTAGCGGACGGCGACCTCCCCGGCGACCAGGAAGGGGTCGACCCCGAGCTCCCGCAGCAGGGGGGCCCGGCCGCACAGCGCGTGGCGGATCACCGCCTCGAACATCGCGCGCGTCCGGGGATCGGTCGCGAGGACGGGCCCGTAGGCGAGCGCCGCGCCGTACACGTTGCGGCGGTTGTAGGGGCCGCGCACCCTCCCGTAGACCTCCGGGGTGAGGGCGAGGACGTGGGCCCCCCCGCCCTTCCCCCTCCACTCGAGGAAGAAGCGCGTCGAGAAGGTCTCGAGGCCGCGCGCCGAGCAGAAGACCTTCGGGGCGGGCGAGGCGCCCCAAGCGGCCGCGAGTCCCTTGAGGGAGGGGAGCCCCAGCGCGTCGGCCGCGATCTGGAGGAGGCCGACGGCGAGGAGGAGGAGGGCCCCCGCCGCCTTCACGCGCGCCTTCACGCGGCGGGCCTGTGGACGTCCACCCCCCGGAGCATCTCGACCAGCCGCGCGTCCCTCCCGCCGGCGAAGCCGCAGCGCGCCTCGAAGCGCCCGGGGTTGCGGAAGGTCCCGAAGAGGATGTCCCAGATCGGGAGGTCCGCGTAGTTCCACGCGTGGACCCCCTCCTGGTGATGGACGCAGTGGCTCTCGGGTCGCTGGATCACGTAGCCGAGCCAGCGCGGCGTCGAGACGTTCCAGTGGTAGAAGAGTTCCGCGAGGCCGGTGAGGAGGACGGCGAGGGAGGCGGCGCGGGGCGGGAGCCCGACGCCGAGGTAGAGGATCGCGCTCGAGAGGATCCCGTTCGCGACGAGCTCGAGGGGGTGCTTGTAGAAGCTCGTCACGACCTCGATGCGCCGCGGAGAGTGATGGACCTGGTGGAGCCATCGCCAGAGGAACCCGATCTCGTGGCGGGCGCGGTGCCACCAGTAGTAGACGAATGTGATCGCGAGATACCCGAGGAGCGCGCCCCCGACGGTCCCCAGCCCCTCGGCGTTCCAGGGGCGATGGGACCGCATCCACCCGTCCCAGGCGTAGCCGGCGAGGTAGACGGTCCCGACCTGGACGGCGTTCAGCGCGAGGGCGCGCGCCCACCAGCCCGGGACGGCCGGCCACCTCCGGCCGGGACGGGCCCGCTCCGCCGCGACCATGCCGAGCGCGGCGAGCAGGACGAGCGCGGGGACGACGAGGAGCGCCACGCGGGGCCGCATTCTCCGCCCCCCACGGCCCGGCGGGAAGCGGCGGAATCCGCTTGGGGGTCCGACACGGCGGCCCTAGATTCGACCTCCCCGTCCCTCCCGCGATGAAGAATCCCCCTGCGGCGAACGCGGCGGTTTCGCGTGCGATCGCGTTGGCCCTCCTCTGCGCCCCGGTTACGGCGCAGGAGGCCTACCGGGAGCCGCCCGCCGAGGTCGTGAAGATCGTCGACGCGCCGCCCCTCCCCTTCGCCCTCCTCAGCCCCGACGGCGGTCGCGTGGCGCTCGTCGAGTCGGCGGCGATGCCGCCGCTCTCCCTCCTCGCCGAGCCGTTCCTCAAGCTCGCGGGCGTCCGCATCACGCCCCGGACGAACGACCGGCAGCGGACGAACCTCCTCACCGGACTCCTCCTGCGCGACCTCCGGGATGGGGCGGAGCGGAGGGTCTCCTTCCCGACGGGGCTCCGGCCCGGCATGCCCGACTGGTCGCCGGACGGTACGCGGCTCGCGCTCACCTGCGCGACGGAGGAGGGGCTGGAGCTCTGGGTCGTCGACGCCTCGAGCGCGCAGGCGCGCGCGCTCACCGCACGGCTGAACGGCGCCCTCGGGGGAGCGTTCGCCTGGATGCCCGACTCGAAGTCGCTGCTCGTCCGGACCGTCCCGCTCTCTCGCGGCGCGGAGCCGAAGGCGCCGCGCGTCCCGAACGGGCCCCGGATCGAGGAGTCGGCGGGGAAGGTCTCGAAGGTCCGGACCTACCAGGACCTCCTCGAGAGCGCGCACGACGAGGCGCTCTTCGAGTTCTACGGGACGTCCCAGCTCGCCCTCCTCGACGTCGCGGGGGGGAAGCCCCGCCCCGTCGGGTCGGCCGGGATCTTCTCCTCCGTCGAGCCCTCCCCCGGCGGAGAGCACGTCCTCGTCGTCCGCCTCCATCGTCCCTACTCCCGCGCCGTCCCCTACTCCGACTTCGCGCGCGCCGTCGAGGTGTGGGACCTCGCGGGGAAGCTCGTCCACCGCGTCGCCGACCTCCCCGTCTCCGACGAGGTGCCGATCGAGGGGGTCCCGACGGGGCCGCGCTCCGTCTCGTGGCGCCCTCTCGAGCCCGCGACCCTCGTGTGGGCCGAGGCGCTCGACGAGGGGAACCCCGAGAAGAAGGTGCCGAACCGCGACCGGCTCCTGGCGCTGGCCGCCCCCTTCTCCGGGGAGGCCTCCGAGTTCGCTCGCCTCGAGCACCGCTTCTCGGGGATCGACTGGCTCGAGACGAAGGACCTCGCCCTCGTCTCGGAGTACGACCGCGACCGGCGGTGGCGGCGGACCCGCCTCCTCGAGGCGGAGAAGCCTCCCTTCGCGGGCCGCGTCGTCTGGGACCTCTCCGTCAACGACCGCTACGGCGACCCGGGCCGGCCGGTCTCCCGCTCGACCCCGCGCGGGGAGCGGGTCGTCCGCGTCGAGGGGGGCTCGATCTACCTCTCGGGGACCGGGGCGACGAAGGAGGGGGACCGCCCCTTCCTCGACCGGATGAACCTCGCCTCGCTCGAGAAGGAGCGGCTCTTCCGGTGCGAGGAGGGGACCTACGAGTCCTTCGTCGGGTTCGCGGGGGAGGGGACGCGGGCGTTCGTCTCCCGACGCGAGTCGCCGAAGGACCCGCCGAACTACTTCGTCCGCGACGTCGCGACGGGCGAGCGCCGGCCGATCACGGACCTGCGCGACCCCGCCCCGGCGTTCACGGCGGGGACCGAGAAGAAGCTCCTCCGCTACGCCCGCAAGGACGGCGTGCCCCTCTCGGGGATGCTCCACCTCCCGCCGGGCCGCAAGTCCGGCGAGCGCCTCCCCCTCGTCGTCTGGGCCTACCCCCTCGAGTACACCGACCCCGGCACGGCCGGCCAGGTCCGCGCGGCGCCGACGCGCTTCACCTACCTGCGGGGCGCCTCCCAGGTCCTCTTCCTCACCCAGGGGTACGCCGTCCTCGACGACGCCCAGATCCCGATCATCGGCGACCCGAAGACCGTCAACGACACCTTCGTCGAGCAGCTCGTCGAGGGGGCGCGGGCGGCGATCGACGCCGCGGCCGCCGATGGAGTCGCCGATCCCGAGCGGGTCGGCGTGGGGGGGCACTCCTACGGCGCGTTCATGACGGCGAACCTCCTCGCCCACTGCGACCTCTTCCGGGCCGGGGTCGCGCGCAGCGGCGCCTACAACCGGACCCTCACCCCCTTCGGGTTCCAGAGCGAGCGGCGCACCCTGTGGGAGGCCCCGGAGATCTACGTCGGCCTCTCCCCCCTGATGCACGCCCACAAGATCGACGAGCCGATCCTCCTCGTGCACGGCGAGGTCGACGCCAACCCCGGCACGTTCCCGATCCAGTCCGAGCGCCTCTACCACGCCGTCAAGGGACACGGCGCGACCGCCCGGCTCCTCCTGCTGCCGCACGAGAGCCACGGCTACCAGGCGCGGGAGTCGGTCCTCCACGTCCTCGCCGAGTCGTTCGCCTGGTTCGACAGGTATGTGAAGAACGCCCCGCCGCGGGAGAAGACGCCGGCCGGGGGGCGCTGACGCGTCAGCGCGCTCCGCCCGCGAGCAGCTCGTCGTGGGCGGACGATGAAATCAGGAGGAGGCATCCCTCCTCCGTCGCCTGCACGGGATCGACGCTCCCCTCGGCGGCGTGCTTGTAGTCCCCGGCCTCCATCCGGAGGTCCCCGGACCGGAGCACCCCCTGGAGGACGTAGCACTCCTCCGGCCCGCCGTGGCGGTGGGAGGGATAGCTCGACCCCGGAGCCATCCGGACGAGCATCGTGATCCGGTCGCCGGCGCGGTCGACGAAGAGCCTCCGCGTCTCGACCCCCGGGGACGCCGTCCGGTCCCAGGACCCCTGCGCCGCCAGCGCGAGGCTGAATCCCCCCGCGCCCTCCGTCGAGGCCCACTCCTTCCACGGCTGGGCCGGAGGCTCCTCCCTCCTCTCCGCCCGCGCGCGAGCGAGCACCCGTTCCTTCAGACCGGGCGGGGGCTCGATCCCGGGGGCGGCGAGGGCGAGATCCCCGACGACGGACGCCAGAGCGTCGACCTCGGCGCGGCACTCCGGGCACTCCGCCAGGTGGGCCTCCATCCGGGCGGCTTCCGCCGCCGGGAGCGAGCCGAGCGCGAAGAGCGCCGCCTGGTCCCGCGCGTCGTCGTCGAGTCGGAGGTGGCGGCTCATGCGAGGCTCCCTTGCCCGGACGCGAGGGCGCGCCGGAGCGCGTGGAGGCCGGTCCGGATCCGCGTCTTCACCGTGCCGAGCGGCTCCCCGAGAGTCCGGGCGACCTCGGTGTGGGAGAGGGCCCCGAAGAAGGCGGCCTCGATCGCCCGTCGCTGCTCGGCGGGGAGGGCCCGGAGGGCCCCCCGGACGCGCTCGGCGCGCTCGGTCGCCCCGCTCGCCTCGAAGGGGGAGGGGCCGCCGTCCAGCACCGGAGGCGCTTCCTCGAGCTTCCGCTCCCGGTCGCGGTGACGCGCCCGGGACCGGAGGAGGTCGATCGCCCTCGTCCGGGCGAGCGTGAGGAGCCACGCCGCCACCGCCCCCTTCCGGGGCTCGAACCGGGAGGCCTGCCTCCACGCCTGCGCGTACACGTCGATCACCGCCTCCTCGGCGGCATGCGGGTCACGGAGGATCCGGAGGGCGAGTCCGTAGACCTGCCCCCGGGTCGCGTCGTAGAGCGAGCCCAGGGCCTCCTCCTCCCCCGACGCCATCCGGGAGACGAGGGGGGCCAGAGGATCGGAGGAGGGGCGGTCGGTCGCCTTCACCCAGAATCCACTACGGAGGAACCTGCCGGCCCGGATGGGTCCGGCGACCCGGCCCATTCTCCACGGGCGGGGGATCCGGGAAAGCCCGGGCCACCAGGTCCGGCAGGACCTCCCCCGACTGGCCCTCGACGCGCCAGTCGACGAGGTCGCTCGCCGGCGTGCGTTCGGGGTTGATCTCCGCCGTCGAGGCGCCTCTCCCGCGCGCCTCGTGGAGCAATCCCGCCGCCGGATGGACCAGGGCGCTCGTCCCGATCGAGAGGAAGAGATCGCAGTCGCGGACCGCCGCCTCCGCCTCGTCCACCGCGCGGCGCGGCAGGACCTCACCGAACCAGACGACGCCGGGCCGCCGGGCGCCGCCACACCCGCAGCGCGGCGGATACTCCGCGAACGGGCCTCCGCTCTCCTCCCGCTCCTCCCCGCACCGCGAGCATCGCCAGACGCGCAGCGCCCCGTGCAACTCGACCACGCGGCGGCTCCCCGCCGCCTGGTGCAGTCGGTCGACGTTCTGGGTCAGGAGCGTGAAGCGCCCGCCCTGACCGAGGATCCGCCGCTCCAGGTCCGCGAGGGCGAGGTGCCCGGGGTTCGGGCGGCACTCGGCGACCTTGACGCGCCGCTCGTCGTACCAGCGCGCCACCATCGCGGGATCCCGCTCGAAGGCCTCGGGCGTCGCCAGCTCCTCCGGGTCGAACTTCGCCCACAGCCCCACGAGCGCGTCGCGGAAGGTGGGGATGCCGCTCTCCTTGGAGACGCCCGCCCCGGTGAGGACGACGAGCGCCCGCGCCGCGCGGACTTCTTCAATCAGCGAGGGAGGGATCTCCGGCCTCACTCCCGGAACGCCTCGTCCCGATGCACGACCTTCCCCCCGACCAGCGTGAGGAGGACCTTCGCCTTCGGGATCTCCCCGGGCGGGATCGAGAGGAGGTCCTCGGAGAGGACGACGAGGTCGGCGAGCTTCCCCTTCGAGATCGAGCCGAGGCGACTCTCCTCGAACGCGGCGTGGGCCGAGCCCATCGTGTAGGCCTCGATCGCCTCGCGGACGGAGATCCGCTGCTCCGGGAACCACCCTGCCGGGTGCGCCCCGTCGAGGGTCCGTCGGTTGACGGCGGCGTCGAGGCCGGCGATGGGGTCGAGGGGGGCGACGGTCCAGTCCGCGCCGATGGCGAGGCGGACTCCACGGTCGAGGAAGGTCCGGAACGCGTACGTGGTCTTGCAGCGCTCCTTCCCGATCCGCTTCTCGGCCCATCTCCCGTCGTCGATCGCGTGGTAGGGCTGCATCGAGGCGATGACGCCGAGCCGGGCGAACCTCTCGAAGTCCTTCGGCGCGACATGCTGGGCATGCTCGATCCGGAATCTGCGATCGCGAGCCCCGTTCCTCGCCGTCGCCGCCTCGAAGTCGTCGAGGATCTCCGAGATCCCCCGGTCGCCGATCGCGTGGATCGCGAGGCGCAGCCCCGCGCCGTCCCCCTCGACCGCGAGCGCGCGCATCGCGTCGGGCTCGGTCACCCGAAGCCCCCTCTCTGCCGGCGCGTCGGCGTAGGGCTCGAAGAAGAGGGCGGTCGTCGAGCCGAGGGAGCCGTCCGCGTAGGCCTTGATGCCTGCCACGCGCAGCTGAGGATCCCCCTGTCTCGGAGGCGCAGCCGCGAGCGCCCGCCAGCGGGAGAAGGGGAGGTAGGCGAGCACGCGGACCGTGAGGCGGCCCCGGGCCCGGACGGCCTCCATCGCCCGGAACTCCTCCTCGCTCGTCCCCATGTCCTGCACGGCGGTCACGCCGAGGCGAGCGGCGTGGGTGGCGGCGGCCTCGACGGCCGCTTCGATCTCTCCCGGCGTCGCGGCAGGCACAACGCGTTCGACGAGCGCCTGCGCCGCGTCCTTCAGGACGCCGGCCGGCTCCTGCGAGCCCTCCTTCCGGACGATGACGCCGCCCGGTGGATCGGGGGTCGATGCCGCCACACCCGCGGCCCGCAACGCCGCGCCGTTCGCGACCGACATGTGGCCGTCGTACCTCGTCACCCACACCGGACGGTCGGGGACGAACCGGTCGACGAGCGCGGCGGTCGGGAGGCGACCGCCCGGCCAGCGGTCGTGGTCCCAGTTCCCGCCGAGGATCCAGGCCCCGGGGTGGAGGCCGGCCGAGAACTCTCGCAGCCTCTCGCCGAAGTCCTCCTCGTCCTCCGCGTCCTTGAGGTCGACCTCGGAGAGGGACTCTCCCCCTGCGACGAAGTGGACGTGGGAGTCGTGGAAGCCCGGGAGGACGCGGCGACCCCGGAGGTCCAGGACCCGTGTCCGCGGCCCCGCGAGCCGGAGGATCTCGGCGTCGCTGCCGGCCGCGAGGATCCGGTCCCCGAGGACCGCCACCGCCTCCGCCTCCGGTCGAGCGGGGTCGACGGTCCAGATGCGCCCGTTGCGCAGGACGAGGTCGGCCACCTCGATGGGGGAGGGATTCCTCTCGCCCGGCGGAGGTCCTGCGCACGCGCCTGCGAGGAGGGCGAGGAGGAGGAGCAGGCGCACGAGCGGATTCTTCCCGTCGAGGTCGGCTCGGTCAAAACTTCCCGGCCCGTGGGGCGGAAGGGTGTGTGCTACCATCGAACTCCCTTTTCCCCGGCTCATCGAATGGTGGAAGGATCGCTCGCTTTCGCCTCCCTCTTCGTCGCCCTCGCCGCGGCGCAGGGTTCCCTGCCGGGAACGGCCCGCTCCGTCTCCCGGCTCCCGCTCGCGTTCGTCGAGAACGCGGGGCAGTGGGGGGAGGAGGTCGGATTCCGGGCGCGCCGGGGGGGAACGACCCTCGACGCGGGGCGGGAGGGCTTCCTCCTCCGGCTCGTGCGAAGGGAGGACGAGGATACGGTCCGCGGCGCGCACCTCCGGTTCGCCTTCGAAGGGGGATCCGCCGGCTCCCGCCTCGCGGCGCGCGAGGAGCTCCCCGGCGTCCACAACTTCTTCCTCGGGGAGGATCCCGCGCGGTGGCGGTCGGGCCTGCGAGGCTTCGCGAAGGTCGCGTACGAGGGGGTGTGGGACGGCGTCGACCTCGTCGTGCGCGAGTCGGGGTCGGACCTCGAGTACGACCTCTTCCTCGCCTCCGGCGCCGGCCTCGAGCGGGTCGCCTTGCGCGTCGAGGGGGCGAGCGGGCCGCTTCGGCTCGACGAGACGGGCTCCCTCCTCGCGCCGACGGCGCTCGGGGAGGTCCGACAGCCGCGCCCCTCGGCGTGGGTCGAGACGGGAGAGGGGAGAACTCCCGTCGACGTGCGGTTCCGGCTTCTCGGAGAGGACCGCTTCGGGTTCGGGATCGCGGGGGAGGCTCCGGCGGGCCCGCTCGTCGTCGACCCCGGCCTCGTCTACTCGACCTTCCTCGGCGGCTCGGGCACGGAGACCCTGAAGGG
>JAKEFM010000200.1 GCA_022616055.1 Planctomycetota bacterium | reverse complement strand
GGACCCCCTGCGAAGGCGCGCCAGCGGCTCGCCCGCTACGCGATCGAGGCGACCGATGAGGCCCTCTACATCACCCTGGTGGAGGGCTGACGCCTTGAGCCGGGACTCGCGCGCGCCCGCGGCCCCCGACCCCGCCGTCGCGGGGGGAGTACCGGCACGGGCTTCCTCGCCGAGAGGATCCCCCTCCCGACCCGCGCGCTGCGCGAGGGGCTGAACGAGCCGATTCCCGGCCACCTGAAGCGCTGGTGGTTCGCCCTCGGCGGGACGCCGCTCTACCTCTTCGTCGTCCAGGTCGTCACTGGGATCCTCCTCACCTTCTACTACGTCCCCTCCCCGGACCGGGCCTACGACTCGGTCCGGCGCATCACGGAGGAGGTCTCGTTCGGCTGGTGGATCCGCAGCCTCCACCGCTGGTCCTCCCACCTGATGATCGCGTCCGTGATCCTGCACGTGCTGCGCGTCTTCTTCACGGGGACCTACCGCAGGCCGCGCGAGTTCACCTGGATGGCCGGCGTCGTCGTGCTCGGGACGACCTTCTTCTTCGGGTTCACGGGCTACTCCCTCGTCTACGAGCAGCTCTCCTACTGGGGCGCGACCGTCGCGGGGAACCTGACGGCCGCCGCCCCGCTCGTGGGGCCGTTCCTCGCCGGCATGCTCCGGGGAGGGGAGACGATCTCGGACAATACCCTCACCCGGTTCTTCGTCCTCCACATCGGCATCCTCCCGACCGTCCTCTTCCTCCTCCTCGGCGTCCACATCCTGCTCGTCCGGCTCCACGGCGTGAGCCGGCTCGAGTCGACGGCGGAGGCGGACCGGAGGACTTTCCCCTTCTTCCCCGACCACTTCCTCACGGAGTGCGCCGTCTTCCTCGTCCTGACGGTCCTCCTCAACACGCTCGCCTGCGCCTTCCCGGCCGGTCTCGCCGAGCGGGCCGATCCCCTGAATCCGCCGACCCACATCAAGCCGGAGTGGTACTTCTTCTTCACGTTTCGCTGGCTCAAGTTGACGGGCCTCGAGACGGCCGTGGCGACCCTCGGGATCGCGGGGGGTGTCTTCCTCTTCTGGCCGTTCGTGGACGCCTGGCTCTCGCGCCGGCGAGCCGGGGCCGGGCTCTCCCTCTTCCTCGGGATCGCCGGATTCTCGGGAATCCTCGTCCTGACGATCTGGGAGGCGCTCGC
>JAKEFM010000199.1 GCA_022616055.1 Planctomycetota bacterium | reverse complement strand
CGGCGCAAGGCCTCCCTCGCGATCGCCGAGATGCCCTCCGGCCGGGGCCACCTCCTCGGCCTCGCCCTCTGGCTCGAGAAGGAGGATCCGGCGCTGCTCGCGCTCCTCTTCCCCTCCGTCGGCCGCGCTCTCGGGAGCCTCGAGTCGAGGGGGGAGCTGCCGGATCCCGAGCCCGCCCTCTCCCTCTTCGCCCGGCACTGGAACGACGCCGACCTCGTCCTCGAGCAGCGCGCGAGGGCCGGCTTCCAGGTCTGGTTCGAGGAGCTGAACGACCTGCACCTCACGGATCGGGCCGCGGCCCGGCTCGAGTGGATGGAGCGGGCGGCGGGGGAGCCCCTCCCCCTGATCGAGCTCCTCGTCCACCACCACCTCTACCAGACCCGAGACGAGGCCGCGGCGCTCCGGTGGATCGAGCGCCAGCGGCGCTTCGCGGCGGCCGATCCGGGCCCCGAGGGGAGGGACGCGGCCTCCGGGGCGCATCTCTACGAGGGCCTGCTCCATCTGCTCGCAGGGCGGGCGACGCCGGCGGAGGCGTCCTTCCGCCGGTCCCTCGAGGTCCTCGAGCGCGCGCGCCGGGACGACCCGATGCTCGCCGCGGCGAGGGCGTCCGGCGCCGCGGGGGGCGAGTCCGCCTACGCCGCGGGGGGCGTCCGCCTGCAGTCCCTGCGCGCGCTCAACTCCCTCCTTCACCCCGGGACGCCCGGCCTCCCGTCCGCGGAGGAGGGGTTCCGCGCAACCCTCGACCGGCTGCAGCAGGAGGCGGAGGCCGGCGCCCTCCGGATCCCCTTCTTCGACCCGATCCTCCTCAACGACGCCTCCGGACCGTACCAGGTCCTCCTCCGACTCCTCGCCCCGCGCGGCCGGGGGCGGGAGGCCGCCGAGGCGCTCCGGCGCCTGGCCTCCATCCTCTCGCGGATCCGCCCTTCCGAGTTCCTCCCGGTGGGGAAGGGGGACCCGCTCCCCGAACCGGAGGAGCCCTCCCGGGCCCCGCTCCGGCCGAGCCGGCTCCCCCTCCTCCTGGCGCGGTTCGAGGAGGACCGGGGGGATCGCGCCGAGGCGCTGCGGATCCTCGACCGCCTGGTCGAGATCCACCGCAAGGACGCCCCCCTCGACCCGGTCTACGTCGTCGACGTGCTGCAGACGAGGGGAGGGCTCCTGATGCGCCTGCGGAAGGGGGAGGAGGCGAAGGAGTCGCTCCTCGCGGCGGTCCGGATCCTCGAGACGCTCCGCGACCGGGCGGCGAGCATGGGGTCGCTCGTGAGCGAGGCGGACGCCAAGGCGGACCTCGCGAGCGTCTACTCGACCCTCGCCGTGAACGAGAACGTGGTCCGCGGGGACCGGCAGGCCTCGATCACCTTCCGGAAGATGGCCCTCGACCTCGACCCGACCGACTTCCACCGCGTCCTCTACGCCTGCCAGCTTGCCCGGGACGGGCGCGCCGAGGAGGCGCGGGAGGCGGTCTCCGCCGTCTCGCCGGGGCCGAACACGCTCTACAACCTCGCGTGCGTCCACGCGCTCCTCGGCGACGTCGAGACCGCCTTCGAGTTCCTCCGCCGCGACTTCGAGGTGAAGCGCTCCGGGGGACAGTCCCCGGACGCGGACCGGGAATGGGCCTGGAACGACCCCGACCTCCGGGGCCTGCGCGGGGACCCGCGGTTCGTCGAGATCGTCGGAGAGGCCCCCCCCTCGAAGGGGCCTTGAGCGTCCCCCTCCGCGCGCTCGACGGGGCGGTCCTCACCGAGAAGGGCGTCCGGTGGGCGCGGACGGGGCACCCCTGGATCTACCGGGACGACCTGCGCGAGTGCTCCGCCGAGCCCGGGGCGATCGTCCCCGTCCGGCGCCCGGGCGGGGGGATCGTCGGCTGGGCGGCCTACGGCGACCGCTCGAGGATCGCCCTCCGCTTCGTTTCCCGCGGGCCCGCGCCCCCCGGGGAGGGACTCCTCCGCGAGAGGCTCGAGGCCGCCGCCCTCCTGCGGGGGACGTCGGTCCGGGGCTCGACCGCCTACCGGCTCGTCTCCTCGGAGGCCGACGGACTGCCGGGCCTCGTCGTCGACCGGTACGGGGAGATCTTCTCGATGCAGAACTCCTCCCCCGCCGCGGAGCGGTGGAAGGAGGAGGTCGCCGACTGGCTCCTCGATCGCTTCGCCGCCCGGGCGATCGTCGAGCGCAACGAGGGGGGCGTGCGGGACCTCGAGGGGCTCGAGCGGCGCTCCGGCGTCCTGCGGGGCTCCCTCCCCGAGGAAAACTGGGTGGAGGAGGGAGGCGTCCGCTACGCCGTCGACGTCCTCGGCGGGCAGAAGACGGGCGGCTTTCTGGACCAGCGGGAGAACCGGATGCGGCTGCGCGAGCTGGCCTCCGGCGTCGTCCTCGACGCGTTCGCGTACGAGGGGCTCTTCGGCCTCCACGCCCTCGCCGGAGGGGCGCGACGCGTCGTCTGCCTCGAGAGCGCGGCCCGGTGCGAGGAGCCGGCGCGGCGCAACTTCGCGGCGAACGGATGGGGGGACCGGATGGAGTGGGTCCGGGCGAACGCCTTCGAGTTCCTGAGGGAGGAGCGCGAGGGTTTCGACGTCGTCGTCCTCGACCCCCCCGCGTTCGCCAAGAACAGCGCCGAGGTCGCGGGAGCCCTCCGCGGATACCGGGAGATCAACCTCCGGGCGATGAAGGCGCTCACGCCGGGGGGCCTCCTCGCCTCCTGCTCCTGCTCCTCGAACGTCCGGCCGGAGGCCTTCCTGGAGGTCCTCCGGGAGTCGGCCGGGGACGCCGGAAGGCGGGTCATCCTGCTCGAGTTCCGCGGCCAATCCCGGGACCACCCGGTCCTCCTCACCCTCCCGGAGTCCCGTTATCTCAAGTGCGCATTTCTACAGGTGTTCTGATCGTCCACCCCGGGAGGTCCGCCCCTGCCCGCGGGAGGTCTCGAGTGGGCCTCCTTGCGACGGAACCCCGGAATCTCTAACATGTTTCGCCCTCTGATGTCCCGGAGAGTCGTGCGGATCATGCTGAACGGTCGCGAGCGCCAGGTCGGGGATGGGAGCCTCCTCTCCGACCTCCTTGCCGGCCTCGACCTGCCCGCGGACGGGTATGCGGTCGAGGTGAACGGCAGGCTCGTTCCTCGCTCCGAGGCGAGGTCCCGCCTCCTCCGTGCGGGCGATCAGGTGGAGGTCGTGACCCTGGTCGGAGGGGGGTGAGCTTGCCGACTCCCCATCCCGCCGACGAACCCCTCGTCCTCGGCGACCGCCGCTTCCGGTCGCGCCTCATCCTCGGGACGGGGAAGTACCCCGACCTCGAGACGATGCGGGCCGCCCACGAGGCCGCGGCTACGGAGCTCGTGACGGTCGCCGTGCGCCGCATCGACCTCTCCGCGCCCCCCGGCCGGCGCCTCCTCGACTTCGTCGACCGCTCGAAGATCGCGCTCCTGCCGAACACGGCCGGCTGCACGACGGCCGAGGAGGCGATCCGGACGGCCCACCTCGGGCGGGAGGCGGGCCTCTCGGACCTCGTGAAGCTCGAGGTGATCGGGGACGAGGAGACGCTCCTCCCGGATCCGGTCGAGACCCTCAAGGCCTGCCGCCCCCTCGTGCGCGACGGGTTCACCGTCCTCGTCTACACGTCGGACGACCCCGTCCTCGGGCGCCGTCTCGCCGGTGAAGGGGCCGCCGCGGTCATGCCGGCGGGCTCCCCGATCGGCTCGGGGCAGGGGGTCCTGAACCCGAACAACATCCGCCTCCTCCTCGAGAAGGTCTCCGTCCCGGTGATCGTGGACGCCGGCGTCGGGACCGCCTCGGACGTCGCGAGCGCGATGGAGCTCGGGATCGCCGGGGTCCTCCTCAACACCGGGGTCGCGTGCGCGAAGGACCCGGTCCGGATGGCCCGCGCGATGGCGCTCGCGTGCGAGGCAGGCCGGCTCGCCTTCCTCTCCGGCCGGATCCCGAAGCGCCTCCATGCCTCCGCATCGAGCCCGTCGGAGGGGCTCGCCACGGCGAGGTGAGCGAGACGCGCCCGCGCGCGCTCGACCGCACATGACCGGCCCGATCCCCCTGCACATCGGTGCGCGGCCTGGTCCGCTCGGCGGAGTCCGGCCCACCTGGCTCGCCGCCGCCTCGGCGTTTCTCCCCCTCGCCGTCTACCTCGGGGGCGCGGCGCTCTTCGGGAACGCCCTCCGCTCCTCCTTCACGGACGGGCTGGTGCTCCGCGCCGAGGCGGCCCTCCTCGCGGGAGTCCCCGCCCTCCTCGCGATCGCCCTCCTCGAGCGTCGGGCGGGGAGGGACGGACTCGCGTCGGTCGGGCTGCGGGAGCCCTTCGCGGGCTCCCTCCTGCGCGGGCTCGGCCTCTACGCGGTGGCGTTCCCGCTCCTCGCCCTCGCCTCGATGCTCGTGCCGAAGGGGTCTCCGCCCGCCGACGAGCCCCTCTTCTTCGAGTTCCTCTACCCGACCAACTCCGTCGGACTCCGCCTCTTCTTCTGGGCCGTCGGGATCTCGGCCTTCGTCGTCGGGATTCCCCTCCTCGAGGAGGTCCTCTTCCGCGGATGGCTGCAGGGGATCGTCGGCGCCCGCGTCGGCCCGTGGGTCGCGATCCCCGCCGGCGCCGGGATCTGGACGCTCGGGCACGCCCCGGCGGACCGCCCCGCCATCCTCCTCCTCGGCCTCCTCCTCGGATTCCTCTACCGGAGGACGGGTCGCCTCGGCGCCTGCGTCGGGGTGCACGCCCTCCACAACGCCCTCGCCCTCTTCTTTGTCCCGGCACCGGGATGGTTCGAATGGACAGGAGCATGACAACGATCCGCCGACCCAAGGGTTCCGAACCGGTCGTCCCCGCGCGGTCCGTCCCCGCCGGGACGAAACCCGCCGAACGGGCGATGCGGGGCCGCCTGAAGGACATCGGGGGGTCGTACATCGCCGACACGGCGGTGATCGTGGGGGACGTCGCCCTCGGCGCGGGGGCGAGCGTCTGGTTCCAGGCGGTGATCCGCGGGGACGACGCCCCGATCAAGATCGGGGACCGCACGAACGTCCAGGACTTCGTGATGGTCCACCCCGAGCCCGGCGAGCCGATGTCGGTCGGCTCCTACGTGACGGTCGGGCACCGGGCGATCCTCCACGGGCGCAGCGTCGGGGACCGCACGCTCGTCGGGATGGGGGCGATCCTCCTCGGCGGTTCGGTCGTCGGCTCGGAGTGCATCATCGCCGCCGGCGCCGTCGTGCGGGAAGGTGCGGAGGTCCCGACGCGCAGCCTCGTTGCGGGTGTGCCCGGGAAGGTCGTCCGCAAGCTCACCGACGCCGAGGTGGCGGAGATCCTCCGGAACGCCGAGGGGTACTTCGCCAAGGCGAAGCGCTATCTCCCCTAGCCCCGCCCCGGCTCCGGCGAAGGGGTCGGGAGGCACCTGGGGGCCGCTCGCCGCCCTCGCCGTCCCCGCGCTCGTCGCCTTCCTCGCCTACTTCCCGCTCCTCGGCGGGGGCCTGAGCGGAGAGGACCTCGGGCTCCTGCGGGGCGCCGCCGACGCCAAGATCCCCTCCTTCTTCGCGCCGGGCGGCGGGACGGCGAACAATCCCTACTGGCGCCCGGTCTGGCACCTGTTCAACCGAGGCGTCGTCGGCATCACGGAGGGGGATCCGCTCGAGTGCGCGAGGAAGGCCCACGTCGCGAGCCTCGTCCTCCACTCCCTCAACTCCGCCCTCGTCGCGGCCCTCGGCTTCTCCCTCCTGCGGAGCCCGCTCGCCTCGGGCCTCGCGGGGGTCCTCTTCGCGCTCTCCCCCGGCCCCGTCGCGGCGGTGGCGTGGTTCGCCGCGGGGAACAAGCTCCTCACCGTCACCTTCGCCCTCCTCGCCGTGCTGACCGCCCTCTGGTACGGGGGGTCGGGTCGCTTCGGCGACTGCGCCGCGATCGTCGGCTACGCCTTCCTCGCCCTCGGCTCGAGCGAGCTGTCGCTCGGCCTCCTCCCCGTCCTCGGCCTCGCCGTCCTGCGGACCGCCCCCGACCTGCGCACCGGCGCGTATCGCGCCGTGACCATCCTCGCGCCCCTCCTCGTCGCGTCCGTCGCCTACGTCTTCTTCCTCCAGCCCGCCGCGGCGCTGCGGCGCGGGCTGCCGATGGGCGAGGTTCCCGCCGCCCTGGCGTCTGTGGCGCGCAGCGAGGCGGGGTACGTCTCCCTCCTCCTCGGCGGACCCTGCGCGCCGTCCCTGGCGCTCGCGACGGGGCTCCTGACGGCGCTCCTCGCCTGCTTCCTCGCCGGGCGCACGTCGCGCTTCCTCGCCGCGTGGACGCTCCTCGCCTCCTTCCCGACGATCCTGACGACCGTCGTGCCGTTCCACGCCGCGCTCGCGGCGGTCCCGGTCTCCCTCCTCCTCGCCTCGCCGTCGCTCCTCCTGCGGTCCGCGGCCCTGCGCCTCCCCGCGGTCGCCGTCCAGGGGGTCCTCCTCGCCTGGGCCTGGGTCCCCGGCGTGCGCGCGGAGGTCCGGGGGTGGGTCGGCCATTCCCGCGAGGTCCTCGACTTCGCCCGCGAGGTGAAGCGCGCCGCGCCCGACCTGGCGGGGGACGACACCCTGCGCCTCGCGAACGTCCCCCTCTCCTTCGACGGGGCGATCCTCGGCCTCCTCGGGGACGCCTCGGCCATGGCGAGGATCGAGATCCAGAAGATCGAGTTCCTCGCGACGGAGCCGGCCTGCTTCCTGCCGGCCGACTTCGTGTGGCCGAGCGCGCGGGGCGCCCGCGTCTTCGAGTTCCTGCGCCTCCCCGACGGGAGGACCCGGGCCGGGTCCGCGCAGGAGGCCTGCGCGGGGAAGGTCTCCGTCGAAGGGGCGCGCGTCTTCTACCGGCTCGAGCGGGCCGCCGGGTTCGACGAGGCGGTGGCCGCCTGCCGTCGCCTCCCCGACCCGCAGGACGTCCTCGTCCTCGAGGGGGAGCTTCCTCCCGCGGGGGGGGAGGGTCCCTCCGAGCCCGCGGAGATCCTCGGGATGGACTTCCTCGCCGACCGGGTCGTCGCGCGGCTCCGCGTGCGCGCCCGCGCCCCGGGCGTCGTCGCGCTCTTCGATCCGCGGCTCGCCTTCGAGCCGGAGCCGCGGGAGCGTCTCCTCCTCCGCGACACCTTCGTGCGCCTCCCGCGCGGCTACGCCGAGGTCCGCGGCCGGCGCGGGCCGCTCCTCCTCGCGAACGGGCTCTACCGCGCCGCCGCGGTGCCGGAGGGGGAGAGCGAGGTCCACCTCGTCTTCACGCTGTGAGGCGCCTCGACTTGTCGGCGGCCCGAGCCCGCCCTACTCTCGCCGGCGTCACGAGCGAAGGATGATCGACCCGCGGGACCTGATGGGGGTGATCCTCGCGGCCGGCCGCGGGACGCGGATGCTCCCCTTCTCGGAGCGGTGGCCGAAGCCCTGCCTCCCGATCGCCGGGAAGCCGCTCCTGCGCTACCAGCTCGAGGCGCTGCGCGACCTCGGCGTGCGCGAGGTCGTCGTCGTGATCGGGCACCTCGGCTACGAGGTGGTCCGCTCCCTCGGGGAGGGGGCGGACCTCGGCCTGCGGATCCGCTACGTCGAGCAGGGGGACGCGCTCGGGATCGCCCACGCCGTCTCGAAGCTCGAGAGCCGCGTCTCCCGCCCCTTCTTCCTCTTCCTCGGGGACATCTTCTTCGAGACGGAGAACCTCGGGCGGATGCGGGAGGTGTTCGACGGCTCCCGCGTGAGCGGGGTCCTCGCGGTCAAGCGCGAGCCCGACCTCGAGAAGATCAAGCGCAACTTCGTCGTCGTCGTCGGCAAGGACGGCCTCGTCGCGCGCGTCATCGAGAAGCCGCGCCACCCGAGGACCGACGTCAAGGGGTGCGGCCTCTACCTCTTCGACCTCTCCTTCTTCGACGCGATCCGGCGCACGCCCCGCACGGCGATGCGCGACGAGTACGAGATCACCGACTCGATCCAGATCTTCATCGACGACGGCTACGGCGTCGCCGCCGAGGAGGTCGTGAAGGAGGACCTGAACCTCTCCTACCCCCACGACCTCCTCGCGATCAACCTCCACGTCCTCGACCGCCTCGGGCTCCCCTCCCTCCTCGGGAAGGGGGTGCGCGTCGCGGAGGGGGCGCGCGTCGAGCGCTCCGTCCTGATGGACGGCGTCGTCGTGGAGGCGCCGATCCGGATCCGCGACTCCCTCGTCTTCCCCGACCAGGTCGTCGCGCGCGCCGCGGACCTCGAGCGCACGATCCTCCTCCCCGGCCACGAGATCGACTGTCGCGGCTCGATCCCGCCGCGCGACGGCAAGTAAAACTGCCCCGGCTGGGTGTTGAT
>JAKEFM010000198.1 GCA_022616055.1 Planctomycetota bacterium | reverse complement strand
GAGCGAGGGGGGAGACGAGCAAGACAATCCGTGGGATGCGAGCGCCTCTGACCCTCCGAGGCTCCCCGCGCCTGCCCGCAAAAGCGTCAATCTCCAACGGGACGTTCTGCCTTGACCCGGGGCCGGCATGCGGGAGAATGGGGTCCAGCAGGAGGAGACACCCATGGACCGTCCGTCCCTTCGACTCGCGTTCGGTCTCGCCCTCGGCGCCGCGGCCGTCCTCTACCTCCCCGGACGCGCCGAAGGGGGCTGATGAAGCGGTGGCGGAGGCGCCGGAGGCGCCTCGACCCCCCAGGCTCCCACCATGCCGGGAAGCAGCGGTTCCGGCCGCAGCATGGGCGGCGGCGGCTCGACCCCTGCCGTGGACCCGCTATTCGTGATCCGCTGGTATCCGGTCCTCCTGCGCGTCCGCACGGCGACGGGCGAGGTCAAGGGGCAAGAGGAGAGTGGTCTTGAGGATGAGAGGCCGGCGGACGGGGCGGCGCCGGCGGCCGGCGGTGACAAGGCGGCGAGCGCCGAGGAGAAGCCGGTCGACCTCGGAACGATCCGCGGCCTCGAGGTCCCCCGGGGAGCCGGCTCCAAGCCCGTGTTCGTCTACTTCCACTGGCCCCACGAGGACGGCGATCGGGGCAAGAGGATCGTGAAGTTCTGCACCGGCCCCCTCGACGACCCGGTGTTCGTCCGCGTGACGTCCCTGTTCCACTGCGTGGAGGTCAACACGCGGGACTCGGAGGAGAGGCTCGTCGAGGAGGCGAAGGTCCGCACGACGCCGACCGTGCTGGTCTGCCGGCCCGACGGGAGCGTCGTCTGGAGGAGCGAGGAGGCGTCCCTCGGGGGCCGGGCCCTCGCGGAGGCGCTGAAAGGGGTCCTCCGCACGCGGTTCCCCGAGGTCTGGCGGGAGGCCGAAAAGGAGGCGGTGGAGCAGAGGAAGAACCTCCTCGAGGCGCGCCGCCTGCTTGCGGCGAAGAAGACCGAGGACGCGATGGGGTTCCTGAACCTCGTCGTCAACTCCGACGTCCGGTACACCGAGGAGTGGGTCCAGGCCGTGAAGCTCCTCCGCGAGGAGGAGAAGAAG
>JAKEFM010000197.1 GCA_022616055.1 Planctomycetota bacterium | reverse complement strand
TGGACGGGGACGGCGACCTCGACGCGTTCGTGGGGAACTACGGGCAGAACCGCCTCCACCTCAACGGAGGGACGGGGGTCTTCACGGACGTCACCGCGACGAACCTGCCGGCCCTGCTCGGCAACACGAATGCGGTCGCGCTCGGGGACGTGGACGGGGACGACGACCTCGACGCGTTCGTGGGGAACGGCACTCTCCAGCTGAGGCAGCAGAACCGCCTCTACACCAACCTCACGCGCCAAGTGGCCTGGCGCGGGATCCCTCGGGTCGGCAAGCCCCTGACGCTGGACGTGCGCGGCCCCGCGTGGGGCGCATGGTTCCTCGGGTTCTCGCTCGGGACTGCGAACGTCCCCATCCCTCCGCTCGGCACGCTGCGGCTCGATCCGGCGAGCATCGGCTTCGCCTTGGCCGGACTGCTCGACGCGCGGGGGCGCGCGTCGGTCACCTACCCCGTCCCCGGGAATCCCTCCCTCGTCGGGGCCACGGTCTACTGGCAGGCGGTCGTCGCGAGCCCAGCGAAGCTGACGAACCTCGAGGTGACGATCCTCACGAATCTGTAGGGACGAAAGCGTACCGCGCGACGAGCGCGGGGAACCGAGACGACCTGCGGCGACGCGCCCCTCCGGGAGGGGAGCGGGCTCGGGTTCCCCGGTCGCGCACTAGTTGGGAGGTGGAGTCTTCGAGAGCGTCGCCCCCTCCCTCGGATAGGGGCGCGCGCACTTCCTACTGTAGACCGAGAGCGCGCTGGTCCCTCCCCTCCGGCACCGGAGCGCCGAGCAGCGCAAGCCCGGTCGGGGCGACATGGAGGACGTCGGATCCCCTCTCCGGGAGTGAGAACCGGCGGTTCGAGAAGAGGACCCCGGGCACGAGCGAGGGGTCGCGCGAGCAGTGGTCCCCGCTCCAGGGCTGGTCATCCAGGGAGCAGCCTCCCGTGACCTGCTCCCCGACCTCGGGCCATTCGTTAGGTGGGTCCTGGGGGAGTCGGGGCCCATCGAGTGATCTCGGCACCCGACCCAGGGGCGAAAGGGTGCCTCGAGATCCGTACATCGGCACCGGGGAGCAGTCCGCCGCAACCTGCTCGCCCGCAACTTCCCCAGCCTATTCGAGGTCGTTCGAGCGGAACCCTTGGCGATCGGCGTAAGAGACTACTGCACAAATGCGTACGTGTTCGGTGGAGAAGGCAGATCAGCGGCGAGGGCCCGAATCCCGGTGAAGCCACGGGGAAGCCTCGGGGAAGTACTCTCCGTAGGAGTTCGAGAGAGCGGTGTCCTCGCGGAGCTAGACGCATGGCTGCCGGCTCCGCGCTGCACCTCGCGGGACGACCTTCGCCGAGGGGCCGACGGCGCTCCTGCCGGACGCATTCGGGGGGGCCAGGCTGGGAATAGGGAGGCCGAAGCATTGCGCACCAGGGAGCCGGCTCGGTTGCGCATATCGTCTCCCACGAGACGACAGTTCCTCCGAGACACCCCGCGTCGGTAGAACCTCCCATCCCCAGGCACGGACCCGACCCCGTCGTTCCCTTTCGATCCGGCGATCGCCGCCTCCTGAGATCGGTTCCCCTCGTCCCTTGAGGATCCTCTCCTGGAACGTCAACGGCATCCGGGCCGCCGCGAAAAAGGGCTTCCTCCGCTGGATGAGGAACTCCCGCGCGGACGTCGTCTGCATCCAGGAGACGAAGGCGAGCCCCGATCAGCTGGTCGAGCCCCTGCGGGAGCCGCGGGGATTCCGGACCTACTGGGCGAGCGCCGAGAAGAAGGGCTACAGCGGGGTCGCGACCTTCTCGCGAGCCGAGCCGGTCGCCTGGCGCCCCGGGTTCGGGGTGGAGAAGTTCGACCGGGAGGGACGATCGGTGGTGACGGAGTTCCCCGGCTTCGTCCTCTTCAACGTCTACTTCCCGAACGGGAAGAGGGGGCCCGACCGGCTCCGGTACAAGCTCGAGTTCTACGAGGCGATCCTCGCCTGCTGGGAGAAGCTCCGGAAGAAGGGGAAGAGCGTCGTCGTCTGCGGCGACGTGAACACCGCCCACCGGGAGATCGATCTCGCTCGCCCGAAGGAGAACGAGAAGATCTCGGGGTTCCTCCCGATCGAGCGGAAGTGGATCGACAAGGTCCTCGCGAGGGGCTACGTCGACGTCTTCCGCCACCTCCATCCCGACAAGCGCGGCGCCTACACCTGGTGGCACGGGATGTCCCGGGCCAGGGAGCGGAACGTCGGCTGGAGGATCGACGGCTTCTTCGTCTCGGAGGACCTCCTCCCGAGGGTGAGACGGGCCTGGATCGCGTCCGATGTCCCGGGATCGGACCACTGCCCGGTCGGGCTGGAGATCGCCGATCCGTAGGGCTGGCGGGAGCCGCCCACCCGGCCGACTCCCCCGACGCTCCCCGAACCGGACGACCGGTCCGGGGGCGCCGCGAGGGAAATGGACTTTGGGCTAGGGTGCCGTCGTCCAGGAAACTTCCGAGATCGTGCGGTTTCCACCCTCCACCTGCGCGATCACCTCCAGCTTGTACTCCATGCCGGGATGGAGGAACTCGGGAGGAACGGTCGCGGAAGGGTTCGCGACGCCTCCCTCGAGGACGACGGTGAAGGAGATCTCGCCGAGGGTCGGGTGGTCCGCCTCGACGATGAGCTCGTAGAGCTCGGGGACGAGCGGGTTCCCGGCCAGGTCCTGCGTGACCGCGTCGAAACTCGCCACGAGGGGGTTCAGGGCATTCAAGACCGCGCCGGCCGGAGGAAACAGATTCGTGGGCGGCGCCGGAAGGGTGTGCGTGAATTCCGTCTCGCCCACGAGATCGTTCCCCTCGAGGGTCTCTCCTTCGAACTCGTAGGTTCCTGCCGGGAACCGATCGAAGAACTGGGCCATCGAGAGGACCGAGGCCGGCGGCTCCGCGCTCTCGAAGAACCCCTCGGTGAGGCCGTGTTGCCGCAGGTTCCTCTTCGCGCTGACCTTCAGGACGGTGTGCCCATCGGGCCCCTCGACCCTCATCGTCTTCCAGGCCTCTCCGTCCCAGAAGAACTGGATGCCGAAGTCCATGTCCGTCGAGTTGAACTCGACGAACACCTTCGCTTCCTCCAGCTCGATCTCCTCCCCGATCCGCGGCGTCGCTGCCAGGGAGAGGGCGACCGCGGGCGCGAGGAGAGCGGGCCACCTGGGCATGGGTCTCGTCATGGCATGACTCCTGTTCGATCCAAGGCGTCGCGAAGAGACATCCACGAGGAGGAAGAGGTTCCTGCTCGAGGATCCGTCGGACAGATCGGCGACCGCTCGCCGTCGGTCCCGCATCCGGGGCACGACGGGCATCGCGGGCGACCGCTCGCGCCCCGGGGCCTCCTTGGCGCGGGGGGCGCTGCACTCCGAGCCACTCTGGCGACTCGTGGCTGAAGGGAATGTGAATCGTGAAGGGCGCGCTCGCGAGGCGGCGTCCGCCTGGAAGCCGTTGGGCGT
The DNA here is from genome assembly GCA_022616055.1 of Planctomycetota bacterium. Lineage (GTDB taxonomy): Bacteria > Planctomycetota > UBA1135 > UBA1135 > JAKEFM01 > JAKEFM01. The sequence continues at coordinate 2,700 of JAKEFM010000197.1, read as the reverse complement.
CCCGACGGCCGGCACCCTCCGAGCCCCGCACCGCGACGCCACGCGCGGGAGGGTCGAGGCAAGAAAGCCCCGGCGCGGAGGCCCCCAGCGGGGGCCTCCGCGGAGGAGCGGCGCCGGGGACCTAGAGGGTGAAGGTCCCTTCGGTGATCGACTGGCTCCCCCCCGCGTCGATCGCGAGCACCTCGAAGGGGTGGGTGCCCGACCCGAGCGAGCCGACGAATTCGGGCGAGACCGTCACGCTCGTCGCCGAGCCGGGGACGGTGACCTGGAAACTCCCGACGATGACCTGGTACCCGACGATCTCGATCGGCCGGTCCGGGAAGCCGGGGGGAGGGTCGGTCACGGGGTCCCAGCTGATCACGAGAAGGTCGTTCGCGCCGACGAGGGCGGAGACGGCCGGCCCGGCCGGGATCGCGTGCGTGAGGTCCGCCGTCCCTTCGATCTCGCCGCCGTCGACCGTCACGCCCTCGAACTCGTACTCCCCCTCCGGGAAGAGCGCCAGGAGCTCGTCCAACGGAACCTCGTCGAGGGACGGCTCCGCGCCCTCGAAGAAGAGCTCCGTCATCCCGAGCATCGCGTAGGCCCCGGACCCGTTCACCTGGAAGATCCGGCTGCCGTTGGGGTTGACGATCTTCATCCTCTTCCAGTCCTCGCCGTCGAGGAAGACGTGGACTCCCAGGTCGTTGGCGGACGAGTTGTACTCCCAGTAGATCCTCGCGATGGCGAGGGGGAGCTCCCCCTGGTTGCTCGGGGGATTGGGCCTCGCGCCGGCTCCCAGGAGGAGGGACCCTCCAGCGACCAGGAAGAGGGGAAGTCCCATGCCACGGGGGATGCGCAGACGGTTCATCGGATTCTCCTCGCCGCGTCGGCCGTCGGGAGGTCCGTGGCCGTTGGCGGCTTGCGTGCCCAAACCCTACGCGGCGAACCTTTGCCCAAAGTGAAAGCGCAAGGTCCGCGGGACGACGGTCGGCCCTCCCTGGCCCGAGGCTCGGGTCGGGGGGGACCGTCGCCCGGAAGACGGCCGGGCTCGAGAAGGACGACGCGGGCGGACTCCCCGAGTCCCGAGACTCCGATCCCGAGACCCTGAAGGGCCCGCCCGTTCCCGGGCGCCCGGTCGACCTCGGAGAGGCGAGGAGGGCCGAAGTCCTGTGGAACGCGCTCGTCGATGGCGTTCCCGAAGCCCGGATCGCGCGTGCGACGGCCGGGGGGAAGCGCACGGAGGAGACCGCCGCCCCCTCGATTCGGGCGACGAACCGAGCGGGGGACCAGGAGCGCGACCGACTCGCCGGAGGGGGTCCGGAGGTGCGCCGGGCGCACGACCCGATGGACTCGCACCACCGCGCCGTGGACGGGGGCCCCTTCCGGGAGAGTTTCATCCTCTTTTAATCTGGGAAGGGGTAGGCTCCCGGCCAGGCACGCGCCCGCCCCGACGTGCTCGACCTCGAGGACGGCAGGCCCCTCGCGGACGGGAGGCTCGACGGGCGCCCCTCCCCGGAAGGCCGAGCGCGGGCCGTTCACCTCCGATGCGGATCCTGATCATCGAAGACGAGGTCGACCTCGCGAGCGCGCTGCGGCGGGCCCTCGAGAAATTCGGCATCGCCTGCGACCTCGCCAGCGACGGGCGCGACGGTCTCTACCAGGCGCAGACCGTGGGCTACGATGCGCTCATCCTCGACCTGATGCTCCCCGGCCTCGACGGCCGCGCGCTCCTCCGCCAGCTGCGGGAGCGCAAGCGGACGCCGGTGCTCGTGCTGACGGCCCGCGACGCCCTCCGCGACAAGGTCGACCTCCTGAACGGGGGGGCGGACGATTACCTCACGAAGCCCTTCGCGATCGAGGAGCTCCTCGCTCGTCTGGGGTCCCTCATCCGGCGCGCCGCCCAGGAGCCCCGACCGACGCTCGAGGTGGGGACCGTGCGGATCGACAGCGTCGCCCGGACGGTGACGCGCGAGGGCGTGCCCGTCGCCCTCACGCCGAAGGAGTACGCCCTCGTCGAATACCTGGCGCTCCACCGGGGAGAGGTCGTCTCGCACTCGCGCATCTACGAGCACCTCTACGACGACCGGGAGGACACCCTCTCGAACGTCGTCGACGTCTACATCTGCAACGTCCGGCGCAAGCTCGGCCGCGACTTCGTGCGGACCCGCCGCGGCGAGGGGTACGTCGTCGATGCGTAGGTCGATCCGCTGGACGCTGATCGCCTGGTTCGGCCTGCTGCTCGCGTCCGTCCTCGCGGTCTTCGGCGCGATCCTCGTCGACCGCGTTTCCGCGAAGACCCTGGGAGGCGTCGACGCGTGGCTCTCCGACCGCGCGCGGGCGATGGCTGCCGCCCTCAAGTGGGAACCGCGCGAGGGGTGGGACTTCGACATCAGCGACAAGTACCTGAAAGCCGTCGCGGACGAGGGGTATTTCCGCGTGTGGGGCTCGAAGGGGGAGATCCTGTGCTCGGGGAGCGTGGAGGGACCCCTCTCGCCGACGGGCGCGGAGGGGCTCCACTCGCGAGGGGACCTGCGAGAGATCGAGATCGACGGCACCAACGACTCGCGCATCTTCGTGGGCCGGTCGATCGCCCCGGAGCGCGCCGGGCTCGCCTCGCTGCGCACCACGGTCGCCCTCGCGGGCCTCGGCGTGCTCGCCCTCGCCCTCGCGGGGGGGGCGTGGCTCGCGCGTCACGCGCTCGCCCCCGTCGCCAGCCTCTCG
>JAKEFM010000196.1 GCA_022616055.1 Planctomycetota bacterium | reverse complement strand
TCGAGCCGGAGGAGGCGCCGGACGGGCCGTGACCTCCCACGCGGAGCCGTCCCCAGGAAGGGCGAGGGACCGTCCCCGGCGGGGCCGATGCCGCCGGCTCGCCCCTGCCCGAGAGAGCGAACATGCCCCGGCTTGAACGAGATCCCTCCCCCTCGACCCTCGAGACCTCCCTCCGCAACTTCGGCGCGCAGGCGCTCCGGGCCCTCGCGCGCTCCTTCGAGCCCCGCCCCCCGACGAGGAAGGACGACCTCGTCGCCCTCCTCCTCGGAGCGATTCAGGGCGAGGGCCTGCGGCGCGCGTTCGAGCGCCTCGGGACCCTCGAGAAGGCCGCCGTCGCCGATGCCGCGCACGATCGGGAGTCCCGCTTCGACGCGGATCGGTTCCTGGCGAAGCACGGCCGGGCGCCTGACTTCGGCAGCCCCGACGCGCGGATCGGCCCCAGCCCGACCCTCCTCTCCCTCTTCATCCCCGGCAGTAAGGCGATGCCGCAGGATCTCGCCGGGCGGCTGCGGGAGTTCGTGCCGAGGCCGGAGCCCGCGAAGGTCAGCACGGTCGAGGAGCCGCCGCCCTCCGTGACGCGGAAGGCCTGGAAGCGCGGGAAGGTGGTCCTCGAGGCCGTCCCTCTCGCCCGCCAGGAGACGGCCCCCGCGGCGCTCCACGACATCCTCGCGGTCCTCCGCCTCGTCGAGGGGGGGAAGCTGACCGTCGGGGAGGCGACCCGCCGCCCGACCGGCGCGACGGTCGCGGCGGTCCGGTCGGTCCTCGCGAGCGGGGACTTCTATCCCGAAGAGGCGATCCGGGCCTACGCGTGGCCGCTCATCGTGCAGGCGGCGGGGCTCGCCGCCGCGCGCGCGGGCCGGCTCGAGCTGACGAAGAAAGGCCGCGAGGCGCTCTCCGCTCCCCCCCACGAGACGCTCGGGCGGGCGTGGGAGGAGTGGCTCCAGACCGACCTCGTGGACGAGCTGAGCCGCGTCGAGGCGATCCGGGGGCAGTCGGGCAAGGGGAAGCGCGCGCTCACCGACCCCTGGGAACGACGGGACGCGATCGCGCAGGCCCTCGCCCTCTGTCCGCCGGGGCGGTGGATCGAGGTCGACGAGTTCTTCCGGTTCCTCCGGGCCGAGGGACCGAAGTGGCGGGTGACGGACGATCCCTGGACGCTCTACTTCTCCGAGGCGAGGTACGGGAGCCTCGGCTACCAGGGACACGGCGACTGGAAGATCCTCGAGGCCCGCTACGTCCTCGCCTTCCTCTTCGAGGTCGCGGCGACGATGGGCCTGATCGACGTCGCCTACGCCTCGCCCGACGGCGCCCGGCCCGACTACGACGACGTCTGGGGAACCGACGACCTCGCCTTCCTGAGCCGGTACGACGGCCTGGCCTACCTGCGGTTGAATCCCCTCGGCTCCTGGTGCCTCGGGATCGCGGAGCGGTTCGAGGGGGCCCCGCTCGAGGCGAGGAAGGTCCTCCGGGTGCTCCCCGACCTCGAGGTCGTCGCGGCGGAGGGCGCCCTCCCTCCGGCGGACCGGCTCTTCCTCGAGCGGTTCGCGGAGAAGGTCTCCGACCGCGTGTGGCGTCTCGAGCGCGGGCGCATCCTCGCCGCCTCGGAGGGGGGGATGGCGCCGAGCGCGCTCGGCGAGTTCCTCGCCGCGCGCTCGGGGGAGCCCCTCCCGGAGACCGTCGAGGCTCTCCTCCGGGACGTCGCCGGGCGCCTGGGCCGCGTCGCCGACCGCGGCGGGGCGCGCCTCTTCGAGTGCGCCGACGAGTTCACCGCCCGCCTCCTCGAGAACGAGGGG
>JAKEFM010000195.1 GCA_022616055.1 Planctomycetota bacterium | reverse complement strand
CTCCTCGCTCGCGTCCGTGTCGGGCTCCGCTGTGTAGCCGCAGGACGGGCAGTAGACCTCGATCGGATTGGCCACTCCCGGCTCCCGGACCTCGACGAGATACTCCTCGTCGCACTCCGGACACATCTTGCTGGTCTTCCGCTCGCTCATGAAGGCCCTCCTCGGTTCCCCACCGTCGGGATGCCGACGCGGGGCCGAATATTAGGAAGCGCCCCTGGACTCGTCAAGGGTTCCGGGGCCTCCCGGCGCGCCGGCAGGCCGGGCGAGGTCGGTCCGGTCGAGGAGCGTCACCGGCGCGTCCTCCAGGAGGAAGCGCGCGTCGCTCCCGAAGGCGCCGTCCGTCATGAAGACCCCCTTCGTGGCGCCGTTCGCCTTTACCTCGTCGCGGAACTCGAGGAGCCGAGTCGACGGGACGACGCCCCCCTCGGGCGCGGTGAGGCACGTCACGATGTAGCGGCCGCCGAGGAGCGGGTCGTCGCTCGCGCCCAGGAGCGTGACCTCCCCCGGCGCGCCCTCGGCGCGCCCCTCGACGCGGATCGCGTAGCGCGCGAGGAGCGCCTCGGCCCGCTCGACGAGCGCGTCCATCCCGAGCGGCGGCGCGGGCGGGAAACCCTCCTCGGGGGCCGCGCCCGCCCCCTTCTTCGGACCCGAGAAGCCCGTGAAGAGGACGAAGACGATCCCCGAGACGATGAGGACCCCGAAGACCACGAGCAAGTTGAACACGATTGACGCTCCCCTCTCCGCGTGCTAGTTATCAGCCTTCCGTGCCGGCCCGCCGACGCGTGGCGCGCGGCACGCGAACCGAGACATGGCCGCCACCGTCAGCCTCAGGACCTTCGTCGTCCTCGACAGCCTGCAGGCTCAACTCGCCGCGTTCACCGGCTGCACGGGCCGCGGATTCCCTCCCGTGAAGGCGATGGCCTCGCTCTGGGTCGAGATCGCGCCCGGGATCGCCATCAACTCCGTGACGGACGTCTGCCTCAAGAGGACGCGGGTCCAGCCGGCGGTCCAAGTCGTCGAGCGCGCATTCGGGATCCTCGAGGTGCACGACTTCGACCAGGGCGAGGTCCGGCAGGCGGGCCAGGCGATCCTCGCGGCCCTCTCCCTCAAGGAAGAGGATCGGATGAAGCCGCGCGTCGTCTCTCG
>JAKEFM010000194.1 GCA_022616055.1 Planctomycetota bacterium | reverse complement strand
CCAGTAGCCCTGGTGCTTCTCGCGCCCGCCGCGCTCGCGGCGCCAGAGCTGGCAAGCGTCCCCGACCTCCTCCGCCGGGAGGCCCTCCATCGCGAGCATCGTGGCGACCGACATGTCCACGCCCGAGTCGCTCTGGTCCTGGAGGTCGTCCCTGAGCCCGTCGACCACGCGGGCGCGGAGCCTCGCGTGAGTCTCGAGCAGCGCGGCCGCGCGCTCGGGGAGCTCGCCGTCCCAGGACCGGGCGTCGTATCCGGGGCCCGCGGGACGGGTGCTCTCCTCGGGCTTGCGGCCCCGCTCCTCGTGCAGGGCGAACTCGTCGATCGCGTATCGCCGCTCGGGGTCGGCGGAGACCAGCCGCACCTCGGCCTCGACGCGCCCCGCCTCCCGCTTCTTCCGGTCGGGGTAGTTGACCGTCGCGGGCGGGCGGAGGATGCGGGTGGCGTCGCAGGCCCGGAAGTCGCCCCTGACGGCCGCGCACAGCCCCCTGTTGATCGCCTCGAGTCGCGCGACGCCCTCCTCGTCGAGCCGGATCGGCTCGCGGAGGAGCCAGTAGAGGTGGAAGCCGCCGCCCGACCAGATCACGACCGAGGGCGGGTGGCCGTCGAGGCCGGCGGCCGCGAGCCTCTCGCCTAGCTCCGCCTCGCCGCAGCCGTCGAGGTCGACCCAGGAGACCCACGCCGCGGCGAGGTCGGACTTGCTGGCCCTGCCCCTGGCGGCGCGCACAGCCACGCCGAAGTAGAGGTTGGTCCCCGGGTACTTCGCCGTCAGGCGGCCCACGGCGGCGGGCGCCCGCTCCAGCTCCCCCGCGTCGATCCACGCTCGGGCCGCCAGGCGCGCGTCGGGGGGAGAGTCGGGGTCCTTGACGCGGATCTCGACGAAGCCGTCGAGGCCGGCGAAGAGGAGCTGGAAGAACTGGAGCTGGACGTCGGCGGCCGGGCGGCCGCCCTCCGCGGGTTCGGAGCTGCGCATGACTGGGGGAACCTCTTTCCTGCTGCGCGGACGGGCCGGTCAAGGCTTCCGCGCGGTTGCTTTGTCGATCACCCTCCCGCCGGTCGGCTCCCCGCATTCCCCTCCAAGGTCACGCTCGGCTCAGCTGGAGGTCTGAGCCGAGCGCGTGACCTATTGGAGAAGAAGCAACCGGCAAGAGGTGAGCCTCGTGGGCTCGACGAGAACGTATGCAATCCGACGGGGAACGTAAACTGAAATGTTAGTCGGAGTGGTGGAAGTTCTCTTCCCATCATGCCGGCGCCGACGCCCCGAAGCGACCTCTCGAACTCGCCGACGACTCCGGAGACGGGGGAGGGCTGCACCCATTGCACCCGCCTCCGCCCCGTCGCGCCCGCCGCAGGGGGCAGGGGGCAAGGGGGGCAACTCCGGCCTACCCCTATCCCTTCTTTCTCGACCTCTTTTCTCTCTCCTCCTTGCTCTCTTTCCCCTCCCGGGCGCGTTGAGTGAGAAAGAGAGAGAGGAGAAAAGAAGGGATAGGGGTAGATGAACATTGCCCCCCT
>JAKEFM010000193.1 GCA_022616055.1 Planctomycetota bacterium | reverse complement strand
GCTCCTCCGGGAACCCAGGCGATGCCTCCCGCCTCCCGCCCCCTGCTCGCCGCCGCCGCGATCGGGCGGCGACGCCCGAAACCTGCTCACGCTCTGAGTCGGGGGAGGGGGATTCCGAAAGGAGAATCACTCCGATGCGAACGAGCCGGTTCACCCCAGGGCAGATCATTGCCCCGGAGTGTCCGAGGCGGTAGGGAAGCGGGAGCGAGGAGCTCGAGAGTCGTGGGGCTCGGATGAAGTTCCTGCACACCGCGGACTGGCAGATCGGCATGCGGGCTCGTCATGTGGGTCCGGCCGGCGGGCGGGTTCGGGAGGAGCGCCTGCAGGCGGCCCGCAGAGTCATGGAGGCTGCCCGCGACCGGGGCGCGGAGTTCGTCCTCGTGGCGGGGGACACCTTCGAGGACAACGCCGTCGGCCGCGTTCTGGTCCAGAAGGTCGCCGACATCCTGGCCGAGGCGGGGAAACCCGTGTACGTCATCCCCGGGAATCACGACCCTCTCGTCCCGGGCTCCGTGTGGGGACACCCGGTCTGGTCGGACAGGAGCGACGTGCATGTCCTCCGCGAGAACTCGCCGATCGAGATCCCGGGCGGAGTGCTCTATCCCTGCCCGGCGAGGTCGAAGCAGTCCGGCGAGGACCCGACCGCGTGGATCCCCCGCGAGGGGGGCGCCGGGATCCGGATCGGGCTGGCCCATGGCACGGTGGGCGGGATCCATCGGGAGGAGCCCGACTACCCGATTCCGAGGGACGCGGCCACCCGGGCCGCTCTCGACTACCTCGCCCTGGGGCACTGGCACTCGACATCGACGTACCCCTCCCCCGAAGGACCCGTACGGATGGCGTACTCCGGGACCCACGAATCGACCGGCTTCGGGGAGCGGGACAGCGGGAACGCCCTCCTCGTCGAGATCGACGCTCCCGGGGCGACGCCTCGGGTGACGACGTTGCGGACGGGAGTCCTGTCCTGGCGGACGATCGAGGAGGATCTTCGCGAACCCGGCGACGTCGCGAGGCTTCGCGCGCGGGTCGAGGAGATGGGCTCGCCGGCTGACACCCTCCTCGAAGTGCGGATCCGGGGGGTCCTGTGGGCGGCGGACCGGGAGGAGCTGCTGCGCCTGGAAGATCTCGTGGCCTCGCGGTTCCTCTTCGGCCGGATCGAGGCGAGCGGACTGAACCCCGCGCCGGCCGACGAGAACTGGCTGTCCGGGATCCCTCCGGGGATTCTCCGCGAGGCGGCCGTACGCCTCCGGGAGTACGCGAACCCGGGAGCCACGGGCCCTCGCCCGGAGGGGGCCTCGCCGCAGATGGCTTCCCGCGCCCTGCTCGAACTCTACACCCACGTCTCGGAGCAGCGGCGGTGATCCTGCGCTCGATCCGTGTCGAAGGGTGGCGTGGCTTCGCCGCCCCGGTCCAGGTGGGGCCCTTCGCGGAAGGGCTCAACGTGCTCCACGCGCCCAACGCGACCGGGAAGTCCACGCTGTTCGAGGCCCTCATGCGAGGGCTCCTGGACGGCCATGGGGTGGGGGGCAGGGACGTCGAGAGTCTTCGACCCTGGGGCCGCACCCTCTCTCCGACCGTGACGATCGAGTTCGCCGCGGAGGGGGTCGAGTACCGCATCGAGAAGCGGTTCCTGGAGGGCGCGTTTTCGAGGCTGGCGCGGAAGGAGGGGGAGCGGTTCGTGCCGTACGCGGAAGGAGACGCCGCGGACGAGAAGGTGCGCGTCCTCCTCTCCCGGAATCCCCCCGGGAGAGGCCTGGCACGGCCCGAGAACTCGGGACTCGCGCAGGTGCTCTGGGCTCCCCAGGGACTCCTGGCCCTCGAGGGACTCTCGGGCGACGTGCTCAGCGACATCCGGACGATCCTCGGCGCCGAGGTCGCCGGCGCCGGCGCGGAGGGCGTCGAGGCGCGGATCGAGGAGGCCTATCTCCGGTTCTTCACGCCGGGGGGAAAACTCCGCTCGGGGAAGGAGGCCGCCCCACTGCTGAGACTCCAGGAGGAGCTGCAGGAATCGAGCCGGCGGAGGAGGGAGGGGGTCGAGAAGATGCAGGAGTACGAGGCGACCGTGCGCAAGGTGGAGGACCTTCGGGCCACGCGGGCGCAGGCCCGGCGGGACATGGACGAGGTCGAAGGAGCGGTTTCGGCGGCGCGCGCTCACCTGGAGGAGCACCGCCGTCTGGTCTCGGAAGGGTCGCGGCGCGCGGAGCAGGTCAAGGGAGCAGAGGCGCGGCACTCCGGAGTGAAGCGGCTGATCGAGGATCTGGCCGCGGCTCGCAGGAGTCTTTCGGAGGCGAGGAGGAACCTGGACTCGGTGGAACGTGAGTTGCCAGCCCAGGAGCGGGAGGTGACCTCGCGACAGGCCGACGCCGCAAGGAGGAGGACTCTCCTCGATGCCATCCGCAAGGAAGAGGAGACCCTCGAGAACGCCCGCCGCGAGGCCGGGGACGCACGGAGCCTGCTCGACGCCAAGGAGCTCGTGACGCAGCTCTCGGACCGCCTGAAGAAGATCCGGTCGGCGAACGAGCTGCTGACCAAGAGGAAGGAGCAGAGGGCTGGCATCGTCGCGCCGGACGAACGCGGGATGCGCGCCATCCGGAAGGCCGCCGGAGAGAAGAGGAGCGCGCAGGATCGTCTGGACGCGGCCCTGATCACCCTCGAGATCGAGCCCAGGAAGAAACTCTCGATGCGGATCGAGACGGGGGAGCAGAAGGGAGCCCGCAAGCTCGAACCAGGAAAACGGGCCGAGGCGAAGGGCTCCCCCGAGGTCGTCGTCGAGCTGCGGGACATCGCGCGGATCCGGGCGCGCGGGCCCGCGGAATCGGCGGACCGAATTCGCGAGGAACGCGACCGGGCGGCCGAACAGCTCCGGAGGCTTACCCGCGGTTTCGGCACGGAGGAACTCGACGCGCTCGAGACCCTCTTCGAGAAGGCTTCGGGGCTGGACAGGAAGGTGGCGGAGGCGGAGGCGCAGCTGGAGGGGCTTCTCGGTGGGGAGGCTCCCGAGACGCTCGATGAGGAACTCCGCAGGAAGGAGGGGGTTGTCGGGGAGATCCTGAAGGAGCGCACGGCGTGGAAGGAGCGATCGCCGGATGCGGAGAAGCTGGCCAAGGCAGCGGAGAAGGAACGCCGGAGCTGGAAGGAGCGACTGGCGGAAGTGGAGAAAGGCTGGGAGGCCGGCAGCAAGGCACAGGCGGCCGCGGAGCAAGTGCGGGTCCGGCTCGAGGAGAGGCGGGACAACTTGCGCCGGGAACAGGGCTCCCTGACCGCGCGCATCGCGGATCTCGAGACCGACGGGAAGACGGACGCCGAGCGCGGGTCCGCGCTCGCGGAGGCCGCCCGCGAGTGGGACGCCGCGAAAGCCGCGCTCTCCGAGATCCAAGAGAAACTGCGCGTCCTCGGAGCCGATCCGGCGGAGACCGTCCGCAAGCTCGAGCGGCGTCGCCAGGAATCGGAGGGAGCTTCCCGCCGGACGCTCGAGGCCGAGAAGATCGCGGAGGGGAAGCTGGAGGTCCTGGCGGCGCAGGGTCCCTACTCCGAGCTTGCCCGCGCGGAGGAGGAGGTCGCTCGCCTGGAGGGGGAGATCTCGCGCGAGGATCTTCGAGTGGGGGCCGTCCGGCTGCTGCGGGAGACGATCGCGTCGTGCCGGAGAGATGCTCTCGCGAGCGTGGCGAAGCCGGTGGAGGACCGGGCGACGCGCATCCTCCATCGCATCGGTGGCCCCCGCCTCGGCCGCGTCAGGCTCGGCGCTGAGTTCGAGCCTGGCCACGTCGTCCCGGAGACGGCCGGCGAGGAGGTGGCGATCGCGGAGGTCTCGGGAGGGGAGAAGGAGCAGATCTACCTCGCTACCCGACTCGCGCTCGCGGAGGTGCTCGCGCGAGGCGACCGCCAGCTCGTCGTCCTCGACGATGTCCTGACCGCGACGGACACGGGGCGGCTTGCGCGAATCCTCTCCGTGCTGGAGGAGAGCGCGCGGGAGTTGCAGATCCTCATCCTCACCTGCCACCCGGAGCGCTACCGGGGCCTCGACGGAACGCGATTCACCGACCTCGAGGGAATCCTGGCGGGTGGGGCAGGATCCCCGGTCTCATGAGGTCGGTGCCTTCCCGACGGGCTGGGCGTGGCATGACATTCTCGGCCGGGGACCAGTCCCGTTCCGGCGGCCCAGGTTCTCGTCTTCACGTCGGCACCTCTCTCGAAGGATTCCTTGGAGTCCCAGAGCCGGGCGACGTAGGCGGCGGGCCCTCGCGCCTCGATGCGAGAAGCGTCGATCCGGACGGCATAGGGGTCGCCCGCCTCGACCTCGACCGTGACCGGCCCCGCGAGGAGTTGCGCGCGGTCCGGAGGCGGCGGGCGGCGAGTCGCGAAGTGGATGCGGAGCGCGACGAACGCCCCCGCCGCGATCGCGACCGCCGCGGCGATGCGGAAGAGGCTCTCGAGGGCCCAGGTCCAGCCGCGGGTAGTGGGGGACCGGGGCCGCTGCAGGGTCGGGTCGGGGGGAAGCGGAGGAGGGGCCCGGGCTGGGCCCTCTCGCGCCGACCCGACGCGGACGCCGCTCGGACGGAGGGTTTCCCGCTTCTCTGCCATCCTCGGACTCCGAGAAGGGGGGGCGGCACTCCGACCTTCGCCGTTCTCTCCAGCCGAGGGCGCGCCCGCGACGCTCTCCTCCCGGGGGCTCCGCGGTCCGGCTTCTCTCCTCGCGCGGCCGACGCTAGGAAGCGTCCGTGAGGATCGAGCGGACGAGGCCGCCTCGAGGACACTCCCTTCTCGGCGCGCCCGCCGCCCCGCCGCCCCCGCCCCTCGATCCGGAGACCGAAGGGCTCCTCGCCGCCCTCGAGCGGGGGGAGTTCTCCCCCCTCCCCGACTTCGCCCTCCACGTCCGGGCGGTCGAGCTTTCCCTCTCCCCTTCCTTCGACCGGCTCCTCTCCCTCGCCTTCACGAACGGGGTCGATCCCCATCCCCACCAGCTCGGCGCCGCGAAGAAGGTCCTCGGCCAGATGGACGGACGGGCTCTCCTCTGCGACGAGACCGGCATGGGGAAGACCATCGAGGCCTGCATCGTCCTCGACGAGCTGCTCCTCCGCGGCCTCGCCTCGAGCGTCCTCGTCCTCGTCCCCCCCTCCCTCGTCGGCCAGTGGAGGGAGGAGCTGCGGGAGAAGTTCCGCCTCGAATTCGCGACGACCGAGGACCCCGGGTTCCGCCCCCCGGCCTCCTGGACGGAGGAGCCCCGCCTCGTCGCCTCCCTCGCCCTCGCGAAGCGCCCGGAGCACGCCCGCGAGATCGCCAAGCGCGCCTTCGACGTGATCGTCGTCGACGAGGCCCACCACCTGCGGCGGCGCGAGACCGTCGCGTGGCGGTTCGTGAACTCCCTCCCGAAGCGCTACGTCCTCCTCCTGACGGCGACCCCCGTCCAGAACGACCTCGAGGAGCTGCACAACCTGGTGACGCTCCTCGCGCCCGGACAGCTCTCGACGCTCCGCGCCTTCCGGCGGGCCCACGTGTCGCGGGGCGATCCCCTCCTCCCGCGCGATCCGGCGACGCTGCGGGCGGCCCTCTCCCAGGTCATGGTCCGCAACCGCCGGGCGACCTCCGACATCGCCTTCACCCGCCGCCACGCGACGACGATCTGCGTCCCCCTGTCCACGCCCGAGGCCGCCCTCTACGCCCGCGTCTCGGACCTCGTCCGGGAGGAGGGGCGGGCGGAGAAGGGGGGGATCTCGAGGATCGCCCTCGCGACGCTCCAGATGGAGATGGGGAGCACTCCCGCGGCGGCCTCCCCGACGCTGCTCCGGCTCGCCGAGGCCGGCGGCGAGCGGGAGGCTCGGCTCCTCGAGCTGGCCGAGGCGGCGAACGCCCTCGGCGGGGGCGCGAAGCTCCCCCGCCTCCTCGCCCTCCTCTCCGGCACGGCGGAGCGCGCGCTCGTCTTCACCCGCTTCCGGGCGACGCAGGAGCGCCTCCTCGAGGCGCTGCGCGGCGAGGGGATCGACGCCGTCCCCTTCCACGGCGGGATGCGCCGGCTCGAGCGGGCCGAGGCGATCGCCGCGTTCCGGGACCGCGCCCGCGTCCTCGTCTCGACGGACGCCGGGAGCGAGGGGAGGAACCTCCAGTTCTGCAACGTCGTCGTCAACTTCGACCTCCCCTGGAACCCGATGAAGATCGAGCAGCGCATCGGGCGCGTGAGCCGCGTCGGCCAGACGCGCGACGTCCACGTCTTCAACTTCGCCGCCGCGGGCACGATCGAGGAGGCGGTCCTCGAGGTCCTCGACCGGAAGGTGAACCTCTTCGAGCTGGTCGTCGGGGAGGTCGACGTGATCCTCGGGAACCTCGCCGAGGAGAAGGACTTCGAGAACGTCGTGATGGACCTCTGGGTCGGCGCCGAGGACGGGGCGGCCTTCCGCCGCGGCCTCGACGAGCTCGGCGAGCGGATGCTCCGCGCGAAGGAGGCCTACCTCGAGGCGCGCAGGGTCGAGGACCGGCTCTTCGGCGAGGAGTTCGCGACGAAGGAGGCGCCGTGAACCCCTTCGCCGACCGCCGGGGCCTCGCCGAGTTCTTCCTCGACTGGGTCGAGGCGGCCGGCGGCGCCGTCGAGCGGGAGTCGGAGGACCTCTTCGCGGTCCTCGCCCCCGGCGCGCTCCCCTCGGTCCGGGGATCCCTCGTCCGGGTGAGCCCCGACCCCGCCCTCGCGCGGGAGGAGGGGGCCCTCCTCCTCGCCCCCGGGAGCGCCCTCTTCGAGGAGCTCTTCGGCGCCGCGACGGCCCGCGGCCGGCTCGCGCGGGCCTGGCTCGCCGGGGCCGACCTCGATCCGCGCGCGGCGCGATCGGCGATCGAGCGCTCCCTCTCCCTCGCGGGGCTCGCCCTCGCCCTGGCCCCGGAGGGAGCGCGCTGGGTCCCGACCCTCGTCTTCCGCTTCCGGGTCCTCTACGAGTCGGAGGCGCGCGAGGAGGAGTCGATGCGGATCGCCGTCGACGGCCGGACCGGCAGGCTCGCGCGCAACCTCCAGGCGGAGTTCCCCTCCGTCGTCGAGCACCCCTTCGCGCAGTTCCCCCGGATGGAGCCGATCGACGTCCGCGCCCTCCACCGCTCCGCCGTCGAGGAGCTGGAGCGGCGCATCGGCCCGGCCGCGAACCGCCGCCGTCGCGAGCGCGAGGCGAGGATCGGGCGCGAGCGGGCGCGGACGGAGCGCTACTTCGAATCCATGCTGGAGGAACTCGGCGAGCGCGCGGCGAGGAGGCCGTCGGCCGACCCCTCCTTCGCCGACTCGCGCAGGCGCGCGATCCTCGCCGAGCGCGACCGCGCGCTCGCGGAGGTCTCGGGGAGGGATCCCCTGCGCGTCTCGCATCGCCTCGTGGGGCTCCTGCGCCTCGAGGTGCCGAAGACCTTCTTCCGCCTCCGGCTCACCCCGGCGCGCGGAGGGGGAGCGGGGCTCGCGCCGGCCGAGGTGGAGGTCGCCTTCGACCCGCTCGCGGGCGCGGTCGAGCCGCCCTCGTGCCCTCGCTGCGGGGTCGCGACCCTCGGGTTCCGCGCGCGCCGCGGGATGGGAGTCGTGTGCGAACGGTGCGGCGAGGGCGACGCCCGCGGAGCGCGACGAGGCGGAAGCCTCCCGGGCCCCCTGCACCGAGCCGGCCCCGCGCCCGGTTGACTCGCGACGGGCTGCCCCGAAGAGGACGTCCGCTGACCCCGGTCGGGAGGGGATGAGGCGGAGGCCCCGCCTCACGGAGACCTCCTCGATCGCCGCGCGGAAGAGGTCGTGGTCGAGGAGGAGCGCCTGGCAGCCTGGCGGCAGCGGCCGATCTTCCCCGCGGATGTAACCATTCCCGCCTCGAGCGTCGTATATGTGCCCGGATTCGAAGCCGGGCCGGCGGGCGAGCCCGGGCCGCTGCCTCCTGTCGCGTCAGGGGCCTTGACGCTCCGGGAGGGTTCGACTAGACAGGTTCCGTTCGACTTCCGCCCGCTCGACACGCCGCAAGGCCCTCGGGCGGGTTATTTCATTCCTGGGGAGGTCGGAATGGGG
>JAKEFM010000192.1 GCA_022616055.1 Planctomycetota bacterium | reverse complement strand
TCGCTCCTCCGGGAACCCAGGCGATGCCTCCCGCCTCCCGCCCCCTGCTCGCCGCCGCCGCGATCAGGCAGCGACGCCCGAAAGTTGCTCAGGCTCTCAGCTGAAGCCGAGCCCGACGCGCCAGCAACCGCTCAAGATCGCCCTCGGGCTCGCCGTCCCTGCCATTGAGGCCTGGTACCTCCATGGGACGTACCCGCAGGTGGGCGAGGCCGCCTGGCGTGCAGGTTCGGAATCCGGCAGATTCCCCTTCTCCGTTCGCGAACTCAAGGAGCGCGTGTACGGGACGGAGCGCCCGACTCTGGCGGTCGAGGTCGAGCGGGCCACGGAGGCGGCACGGAGGCTTTCGGGTCGCCTCGCCGGATTCGAGGAGTTCTTTCCAGGTGGTTTTGGTGCGCTGGCGAGAGACGTGCGGAGCTGGAGGGGATCGAGATACGCCGAGTACCTCAAGACCCTCCACGGCGGAGAGCCTCGGTCCGGTCGGCCCGAATCGAGGTCGAGGAAGGGACTCGGGCAAGCGCCGAAGCCCCGCCGCAGGAAACGACGGGAGTGAAGGCGACGGCCGTACGGGCTTCGAGGAGGGGAGACCGCTCCGTCTCCCTCGGAACGAGCCCGGCCGGTATCCTCCGACCGATGAGCGCCGGGGACCTCGAGAAGTTCCGCCAGGCCGGGCGGATCGCCTCCGCCGCCCGCGACCATGGGGCCGCGCTCGTGAAGCCGGGCGCGCGCCTGCGGGACGTCCTCGAGGCGGTCGAGGCGGAGATCGGCCGGCTCGGGGGGGAGCCCGCCTTCCCCGCGCAGTCCTCCCGCAACCACATCGCCGCCCACTACTGCCCCTCCCCCGAGGACGAGACGCGGTACGAGGCGGGGGACCTGGTCAAGCTCGACGTCGGCGTCCACGTCGACGGCTTCGTCGCGGACACGGCGACGACGATCGACCTCGGGCCCGGCCGCAACGGCCGGCTCCGCGAGGCCGCCGAGGCGGCTCTATCCTCCGCGATCGCGACGGCGGCCCCCGGGGTCTCGACGAGCGAGATCGGCGGGGCGATCGCCGCCGCGATCCGCGCCCACGGCTACCGCCCGATCGGGAACCTCACCGGGCACGGGGTCGGCCGCTGGCAGATCCACTGCGCCCCGGCGATCCCCAACGTCCCGGACCGCTCCCGCGAGCGCCTGAAGGAGGGGATGGTCGTCGCGATCGAGCCCTTCGCGACGGACGGGGTCGGGACCGTCGAGGAGCGGGGGAAGCCCGAGGTCTTCCGCCTCGCGGGACGCCCGAAGCGGCGCGACGGGGTCGACGAGGAGGTCCTCGAGGCGATCGAGCGGATCGGCGGGCTCCCCTTCGCGCGCCGCTCGCTCCGGGGCTTCGCGCGCGAGGCGGTGGAGGCGAGCCTCGTCGCCCTGGCCAAGGCCGGGGTGCTCGTGCGCTATCCCCCCCTCTGCGAGGCGGAGGGGAAGCGCGTCGCGCAGGCGGAGCACACGATCTACCTCGGGCCCGGCGGGGTCGAGGTGCTGACGCGGTAGGGGCGCGGCCTCCGGTCGCGCGTGGCACGATGGTTGCGCGCCGATTGCCTTGATTGGCCTAGCCGTGCGGCTGAGCCCCTACCTACGGCTCTCGTGTTTCGCGCTCGTAACGTCTGCGCGCGTTCCCGCACAGGCGCTCCTACAGACTCTCGCACCCTCGCCGGCAACCCCCCACATTGGCAGGGCTGTCGCGAGCGCCGGGGACCTCGATGGAGATGGGGTCCCCGATCCCATCCTGGGGGAGCCCGAGGCCTATGGCCCCGGCGGGCAAGCCGGGAGGGTCCGCGTCTTCTCGGGGGCGAGCTCGGTCGTCCTCCGCGTCTGGAACGGCGCGGCTCCCGGGGACGAGTTCGGGGGGGCGGTGGCCGGAGGGGGTGATGCGGACGCCGACGGCGTGCCGGACGTGATCGTCGGAGCCCGCTTCCACGACGCGGGGGGACTGGACGCCGGGCGGGCGGAAGTTCGATCCGGCGCGACCGGCGCCATCCTCTGGCAATGGGACGGCTCGGCCCCGTACGACTACCTCGGGGCCTCCGTCGCCGTCGCGGGCGACCTCGATGCGGACGGATTCGCCGACCTCCTCGTCGGGGTGCCCGGAAGTGACGCCTCCTCCTGGGACGCAGGGAGGGCGGTCGTTTTCTCGGGCGCGAGCGCAGCGCCCTTGTTCACCTGGAGCGGGGTCGCGACCGACGATGCGTTCGGATTCGCCGTTGCGGGGGCTGGAGACGGCGACGGCGATGGGATCCCGGACGCGATCGTCGGAGCTCCCCTCAGCGACCAGACCTCGTTCAACGCCGGTCAGGCGAGGGTGTTCTCGGGGGCGACGGGGTCGCTTCGCTTCGATCTCTTCGGGTCGGCGCCCTGGGGGCAGTTCGGTTTCTCGGTGGCAGGGGCCGGGAAGGTCGACGGCGACGGCTACGGCGACTTCGCCGTCGGCAGTTTCGTCGGATCCCCGGGAGCGAGGGTCTACTCCGGCGCGACCGGCGCGCCGATCTTCGCCTGGCCGCCCCTGAGCCCGCCGACGTACGCGCCCGGTCTGGGGCGATCCCTCGCCCCGGCGGGCGACGTGGACGGGGACGGTCACGACGACCTGATCGTAGGCGCGCCTGGTTACAGCTCGAGCGGAACGGCCCTCGTCTTCTCGGGCGGGACCGGAACGGTCCTGCTCGACCTCTATTCCTCGCCCGCTCAGACCGGATTCTCCGTTGCGGGACCTGGCGACCTCGACGGGGACGGAACGCCGGATGTGCTGGTCGGTGCGCCCGGGGAAGTCACGGCCTCCCCGTACGCGCCGGCGGGGGCCGTCAGGGCCCACTCGGGCGCCTCAGGGGCGACCCTGTTCACCTGGTCCGGATCGACCCCGAACGCGAACTTCGCCCGGACCGTGGCCGGCGTCGGCGACCTCGACGGCGACGGGTCGGACGACGTGGTCGTCGGGATCCCGGGCCCGCAGTCCACTGGCACCGCGAGGGTCTACTCCGGCGCCTCGGGCGCGACCCTCCTGACCGTCGGCGCGGGCGCGGCGGTGGCCGGCGTAGGGGACGTCGATGGAGACGGTACGCCCGACGTCGCCGGCTCCCTGATCGGGCAGACGGCCGGGCAAGTGCGGGTCTACTCCGGCTCGACCGGCGTCGTCCTCCTCGTCGTCAATCCGCCGGGACCCTCCCTTCAGCAGTTCGGGGCCGCGATCTCGGGGACGGGGGACGTGGACGGGGACGGTCATGCCGACCTCCTCGTCGGGGCCCCCCAAGCCAGCGGAGGGGGACATGCTTGGGCGTTCTCGGGGGCCGGTGGCTCGGTTCTCCTCGAGTGGAGCGAACCGGAACCCGAAGCGAACTTCGGATTCTCCGTGGCGGGAGTCGGAGACGCGGATGGCGACGGTCTCCCGGACATGGCGATCGGCGCGCCGAACGCGGGTGGTAGCGGTACGCCGGACTCGGGTCGGGCGACCTTGTTCTCGGGCGCGGACGGCGGTGTCCTCCACACCTGGAACGGCTTCCTCCCGGGCGGGCACCTCGGTTGGTCGGTGGCCGGGGCGGGTCTCGTCGATTCCGACGGGGACGCGGATGTCGTCGTCGGTGGACCCGACTACTCCAGCGGCGCGCTGGGTGGCGGAGTGGTCCGCGTCTTCTCCGGGGGGACCGGCGGCGTGCTCCACGCGTGGTTCGGCAACACGCCGTACGAACGCTTCGGCTACGCGGTTGCCGGCGGCGTGGACGTCGACGGCGACGGATTCGACGACCTCCTCGCCGGCGCTCCCTACCACGACGGGGCCGGGACCGATGCGGGCCGCGTCGCGGTCTTCTCCGGATCCTCCGGCGTCGTCCTCGACGCGATCTCCGGATCGTTCCCGATGAGCCGGCTCGGATGGTCGGTCGCGCGCGTCGGGAGGGTCGACGTAGGAGCCTGCGGGGAGTTCCTGGCGGGGACGCCGTATGACCAGACGACCGGCCAGGGAGCCGCCTACCTCTATGCTTCCTCCGCGGGGGGGCCGCAGGGATACGTGGACCTCGCCGGCGGGGTGGCCGGGGCGATCGCCTTCCCTCCCCTCCTCCGCGGCTTCGGCGTCCTCGCTCCCGGCGGCGCCGTGACGCTCGCCGCCTACCGCCTCGCGGCCGGCGCCCCCGGCGTCCTGGTCCTCGGATTCTCGCGGATCGACCTGCCGATTCTCTCCGGCGTCCTGGCGCCCTACCCCGACTTCCTCGTCCCCTATCCCTCGGGTCCGTCCGGCTCGGCCTCGCTCGACCTCGCCCTCCCGCCGGTGCTCCCCTCCGCCGGGATCGCGATCTACGCGCAGGCGGTCTTCCTCGAGGCGGTGGGACCGTCCGGGATCTCGATGGCGAACGGGCTCTCCGTGACGTTGCCATGAAGGGGCGCTGCCTGCCCGTTGGGCTCGTCCTCGCGGTCTCCGCTCCGTCCGGGCGGGGCCAGACGCTCCTCGAAACGCTCTCCGCCTATTCCCCCCTGCACCTCGGGAACGTCGTCGAAGGCCTTGGGGACACGAACGGCGACGGAGTCCCGGATGTCGCGCTCGGCGATTGGCCCTTCGACGGCTCTCCGATGGGTCAGGTGCTGATCCAATCAGGGGCGACCGGGTCGACCCTGTTCGTCCTGACCGGCGACTCGCCGGGATCCTGGTTCGGGACCGCCGTCGCCGGTGCCGGAGACGTGGATGGGGACGGCCAAGAAGACCTCCTCGTCGGCATTCCGAAGAGCGACCTGGCCGGCCAGGACAGCGGGAGCGTCCGGCTCTTTTCCGGCCAGAACGGGGCCCTTCTCAACGCCTGGAATGGCGAGGCCGCGGGCGACGAGTTCGGCGGCTCCGTCTCGGGAGGATGGGATGCCGACGGCGACGGTGTCCCCGATTGTCTGGTCGGCTCTCCCCGAAGCGACGGCGGCGGGATCGACTCCGGGCGGGTCGCGCTCTACTCCGGGGCGACGGGGACGCTCCTGGCCGCCTGGGTCGGAGGCGCTCCTGACGACTGGTTCGGACAGTCCGCCGCGATGATCGGGGACTGCGACGGCGACGGCCTCGTCGACGTCGCGGTCGGGGCCTACGGCGTCGACGGGGGGGGCGCGTACGCGGGCCAGGTGACGCTGTTCTCCGCCGGCACGGGAGCGGCGATCCACTCGTGGATCGGAGACACGGACAGCGGACTCGGAGTCCCGGTCGCCGCCGCCGGCGACGTCGACGCCGACGGGGTCCCCGACGTCGCGGCCTCCGCCCGGTGGGCGAACGGCCACGCCGGTCAGGCGAGGGTCTTCTCCGGGAAGACCGGCGCGACGCTCTACACCTGGAACGGGACCGTTCCGTACTCCTACTTCGGCGGATCGCTCGACGGCGCGGGGGACGTGAACGCGGACGGGTTCTCGGATGTCATCGTCGGGGGGTCGAGCAATCCGGCGAGGGTCTATTCGGGGGCGACGGGAGGGATCCTCCTCCTTTTCCCGGGAGAGGGGGCCGTGAGCCAGGCTGGGGACCTCAACGGGGACGGGCTGGACGACGTGCTCGTGGGCGTGCCGAACTTCGGAGGCACTCCCTTCCCCGTCGGTCAGGTCGTCGCCCGTTCCGGGCTTCTCGGCGGGGTCCTCTTCTTCTGGAGCGGGGTTCCCGGAGGCCTCTTCTTCGGGACCTCGGTCGCCGGAGTCGGGGACGTCGACGGTGACGGAGCGCACGACGTGGTCGTCGGCGGACCCGGACCGCCGTCGGGGTCCGCGTGGCCCCCGCAATCCGGGACGGCGCGCCTCTCCTCGGGAGCCACGGGGGCGCTGCTCCTGTCCTGGAACGGACCTTCGAACGGCGGCGCCTTCGGGTCGGCCGTGGCAGGCTGCGGGGACGCCAGCGGGGACGGGACACCCGACCTCGTCGTGGCGGCGCCGGGTCCGACGACCCCGAACCCGGCCGTGCCCCCCATGGCGCGCCTCTTCTCGGGCGCGGACGGTTCGACGCTCCAGTCGTGGGTCGGGGCCCCGACGTCGAGATTCGGGGCCGCCGTCGCGGGGGTCGGGGATCTCGACGGCGACGGTCGAGGCGACGTCGCGATCGGCTCCACCTACGGCACGAGCGGGGCCGGTCTGGTCGAGGTCTTCTCGGGCTCGACCGGGAGTCTCCTCCTCGCCCTGCCGGGCGGCGGCGGGAGCTTCGGGGCCTCGGTTTCCGCCGCGGGGGATCTGGACGCGGACGGGACGCCCGACCTGGTCGTCGGAGCCCCCTACGCGATCGTGGGGGGCGCCTACCTGGGCCAGGCGAGGGCGTTCTCGGGCGCCAGCGGCGCGATCCTCCGGTCCTGGAACGGGAACGGGCCGGCGCAATCCTTCGGGTCCTCCGTCGGTGGCGGAGGCGACGTCGACGCCGACGGGATTCCGGACGTCGTCGTCGGGGCCCCCTACCCCTACTCCTCCGCGGCGAACGGGGGAGAGGCGACCGTCTTCTCGGGTTCGACGGGGAACATGCTCTTCGCGCTCACGGGATGGACCGGTGGGGAGTCGTTCGGATCCGCCGTCGCCTGCGACGGGGACGTGAACGGAGACGGGTGGGCGGACATCCTCGTCGGCGCCCCGAACGCCGGTTCCCCTGGCGCGTACGGAACCGGGCAGGTGCGGGTCTTCGCGGGACCCTCCGGCTCCCTCCTCGACGTCATCCAGGGGACCTGGCCCGGCGCGAGTCTTGGAAGGTCGGTCGCCTACGCGGGTCTCGTCGACGCGGGCGCATCCTCGGACATCGTCGCCGGGGCTCCGTACAGCGGCCCGACGGGGAACGGCACGGCGTATGTCTACAACTCCTCAGCGGGGGGCGCGCAGGGCTACCTCGATCTTGGCTCCTCGCTCGCCGGAACGGGCGGCGTGGGGCCGCTCCTCCACGGCTTCGGCGCGCTCCAGGCCGGCGGGTCCGTGACCCTCGCTGCGCATCGGGCGGCGCCGGATGCGGCCGGAATCCTCGTCCTTGGCACGGCCCTGAGCCCCACCCCCATCCTGGGGGGAATCTTCCTCCCCTCGGTCGGGATTCCGCTCGTCGGGTTCGACGCGAGCCCGACCGGGGATGCCGTGATTGCGTTCGGTCTCCCTTCGCCGACCGTCCCCCCGGGCGCCCAGATCTACGCGCAGGCGGCCTTCATGGACCCCGGCGCTCCCCAGGGCGTGTCCTTCTCGAACGCGATCTCCGCGACGTTCCCGTGAGACCCGCGCGCCCCGCCGCGCGCCGTCAGGCCTTCGGGCGACGCTTCCGTCCCTCCGCGAGCCGGCGCTCCGCCAGGCGCAGCGCGGCCGCCGCGTTCGGGATCCCCTCCGCGCGGCCGATCCGGAAGACCTCGCGGAGGTGGTCCGCGATCCGGTCGATCCGCCGCGTCGACTCCTGGCCGTCGTACCCGCCGGGGAGGAGCTCGCAGCCGACGTTGATGATCCCCCCCGCGTTGATCACGAAGTCGGGGGCGTAGAGGATCCCGCGGTCGCGCAGCGCAGCCCCGTCCCGGGTCTCGTCGAGGAGCTGGTTGTTCGCGCAGCCGGCGACGATCCGGCAGCGGAGCCGGGGGATCGTGCGGTCGTTCAGGACCCCCCCCAGGGCGTTCGGGGAGAAGAGGTCGCAGGGCGCCTCGAAGATCGCCTCGTCGGAGACGATCTCCGCTCCCGTCTCGCGGGCGATCGCCTGGGCTTTCTCCGCGTCGATGTCGGCGACGACGAGGCGCGCCCCCTCGGCGTGGAGGAGCTGCGCGAGGGCGCCGCCGACGGCGCCGACGCCGTGGATCGCGACCCGGAGGCCCCGGAGCGAGGGAGAGCCGAAGACCTCCTCCGCGCAGGCGCGCATCCCGAACAGGCCCCCGCGCGCGGTGAAGGGAGAGGGGTTCCCGCTCCCGCTCGCGAGGCCCGTCACCCAGCGCGTCTCGCGGCGCACGATCTCGAGGTCGCGCTCGTTCACCCCCACGTCCTCGGCGGTGAGGTAGCGCCCTCCGAGGGACTCGATCGCCCGCCCCATCGAGAGGAAGAGCGCCTCCGTCTTCTGCCGGCGCCCGTCGCCGATCACGACCGCCTTGCCCCCGCCGAGCGCCATCTCGGCGACGGCGGACTTGTAGGTCATCCCCCGCGCTAGGCGCAGGACGTCGGTGAGGGCCTCCTCCTCGGCGCGGTAGGGCCACATCCGCATCCCGCCGAGCGACGGGCCGAGTGTGGTGTCGTGGACGGCGATGAAGGCGAGGAGCCGCGCGTCCGGGTCCGACACCCGCACGACGCGCTCGTACCCGGGGACCGCGACCGGTCGGATCTCCATTCGACGCGGCGAGGGGGCTCGTCCCGCGGACCGGCCCCGGTCGCTCGACGGGGGGGATTCTAGCGCCCTTAGGGTCGGGGGGGTCGCGGCGCGGCCGCCGGCGCGGGGGACGCCGCAGGCCGTGGGGCCGGGCGCCCGGAGAGGTGGCGGTCGAGGAAGGCGAGGTAGGCCTCCGCGGCGGCGATCCGGTTCTTCTTCGAGCGGAAGCCGTGCCCCTCGTCGGGGAAGACGAGGTACTCGACCGGGACGCCGTTCTTCCGCGCGGCCTCGACGATCTCGTCGCTCTCGACCTGGAGGACCCGCGGGTCGTTCGCCCCCTGCACGACGAGGAGGGGGCGGCGGATGTTCGAGGCGTGGAAGAGGGGCGAGATGCGGCGCAGCCGCTCCTCCTCCTTCGCCGGGTCCCCCATCTCCGAGTAGAGCGACTCGCGCTGCGCCTCCCACCAGGGGGGGATGCTCTTCAGGGTCCGGAGCCAGTTCGTCACCCCGAAGATGTCGATCCCGACCTCGAACGCCTCCGGTGCGAAGGCGAGGGCCGCGGCGACCATGTAGCCGCCGTAGGACCCCCCCATGATCGCGATGCGCTCGCGGTCGATCCACGACAGGCCCTCGAGGTACCTGCGTCCGAAGACGCAGTCCTGGAGGTCGACCTCGCCGTGCCGCCGGTCGTCGAGGTGGAAGAAGCGCTTGCCGTAGCCCGACGAGCCGCGGTTGTTGACCGCGAGCACCGCGTAGCCGTGGTTGACGAGGAACTGGATCTCCGCTCGCCACCCCGTCCGGCTCTGTCCGCCGGGGCCTCCGTGGACCCAGACGATCGCGGGGACCGGGTCCCTCTCCGAGGCCGCCTTCGGCCGGTAGAGGAGGGCCGGGATCCACAGTCCGTCGAAGGAGGGGTAGCGCACGACCGTGGAGGAGACGAGGTCCCCCTCGCGGACGGCCGGATTCAGGTTGCTCGTCAGGCGGCGGTGTTCCCCCGTGCCGAGGTCGAGGAGGTGGAGGTTCGAGGGGGAGGTGTCCCCGTTCGCGTAGAAGGCGAGGAGGCGCCCGCTCCTCGAGAACGAGGCGCTCGCGATGTCCGCCCGCGGGATGGTCGGGAGGGTCACCTCCCGTCCCGTCCGTCGGTCGAGGACGGCGATGCGCGTCCGGGCGTCCTCGTTCACGCCGACGACCCGGTAGCGGCCGTCGCGCGAGAACCCGACGAAGGAGACGTCCCAGTCGGCCGAGGCGAGGACCTCCCGCTTTCCCCCGACGAGGTCGAGGGACCAGGCGCGCTCGAACTCGCTCCCGTCGTTCGAGAGGTAGACGAGGGAGGCGCTGTCGGGCGTGAAGGCGGCGAAGGAGTGGAGCGCGTTCCCCTCGTGGGGGGTGACCTTCCGCGGGGGCTCGCCCGGGGCCCGCGCGTCCCAGAGGAAGAGGTCGCTGTCCTCGTTCGTCCGCTCCTTCGAGAGCGCGACCCAGCGCCCGTCGAGGCTCACCCCCTCGAGATCGAGGCCCCCCGGGTTCTGGAGGACGAGCGTGCGGGCGTATCCGTCCGTCGCGAAGCGGTGGAGGTCGAAGAAACGCTCGTCCCTCTCGTTCGTCGCGACCCAGAAGGAGGCGTCGTCCCCCGACCACCCGAAGAAGCGCGCCTTGGTCTTCTCCCCCGGGGTCAGGTCGGTCATCGTCCCGTCGACCTCGCGGACGGAGAGGTGGTTGCGCTCGTTCCCCCCGCGGTCCGAGGTGACGAGGATCCGGTCGTCCTCCGGGAAGAAGGAGACGGCCATCACGGCGTCGGACGTCGAGTTCGTGAGCCGCACCGGCTCCCCCCCTTCGAGGCGCAGGGCGCACGCGTTGAAGACGCCGCTCGCGTCGCTCGAGACGAGGAGGCGCGTCTCGTCGGCGGAGAAGGAGGCCCCCCCGACGCTCACCGTCTCGTAGAAGGTCCTCGCGTCGTAGACGAGCGGGCGCTCGACCCGCGGCGCCGCGCAGGAGGCGGCGAGGAGGGCGAGGAGGAGGAGACGCGGGGCGGGTCGGGCCTTCATCGGGATTCTCCGTCGGCGGCGGAGGGCATCCTGGCCGCCCGCCTCCTCTGCGTCGAGGTCCCGCCGGCTGGGTTCAGGGGTTCCCCGTGCCGGGCTCCGGGGCGAAGGCGACCCGGGCGCGGCGATAGTCGAAGACCGTCCGGAAGTGGGCGAGAAGGGGCGCCCCGATCGTCCCCTCCGTGAAGGGGTCATCGAGCGTGCCCGAGCCGGGAAGCGCGAAGAACGCGGACGTCTCCCCGAAAGCGCGCCCGCCGAGCTCGAAGGAGGAGACGGTTCCGAGGCGGATGTCGAAGATCCCGCCCGCGCCGGCGGCCTGGGCGCTCCGGAGCGTGCGCCCCTCGAGGAGCTTCGACCGCGCGACGGTGGGGGCGTGGAAGAAGACATGCACCTCTCCCGCGCCGGTGTCGATCCGGAAGAGGCCCTCGTTCCCTTCGAACTTCGCTCGGACGTGCGGGTGGCCGCCATAGAGGAGGAGGTCCCGCCATTCGAGGCCCTCCTCGGCGAAACGCTCCGGATCGTGGATCTCGACCCGGGGCGCGGCGAGGTCGACGGCGACGACGGATCGCGCGAGGACGCCGTAGCCGAGGATTCCCGCGACGGAGAGGCCGAGTTCCGCCTCGAAGGGCGACAGGTCCATCTCGGTGTAGAGGACCCGCTCGAGGGAGAAGGGGCCGAGGTCGAGGCGCCCTCCCTCGCGCAAGACCGTCGGCGTGACCGCGGCCCCGGCCCCGGCGGTGAAGGTGCGGCCGAGGGAGGGCATACCCGCCGCGTCCGCCGCGGGCTTCGAGATGACCTCGATCGCCGCTCCCGTGTCGAGGATGAACCAGCCGAGGTCGCGTCCGCCGACGCGCGGGTGGACGAGGAGGAGACCGGTAGGGCTCCGGCGCGTCTCGATCGCCGCCGGGACGGAGGGATCGAAGGAGGCTCTCGACGGGCGGCTCGCCGGCATCGCGAAGGACCGCTCTCCCGCCTCCGCAGGGGCCAGGGAGGACGCGACGAAACGGAACTCCACTCCGCCCGGGCCCTGCCGGACGATCCGCGCGGGGAGTACCCACCCCCTCTCCTCGCGGAAGCCGTCGAACGTCCACCTCCATTCTCCCCCGAATGTGCTCACGGAGAGCCGCGTCGGAAGCCACGTCGCACGGTCGATCTCGAGGCGGCCGACGAGGGTGCCTTCCCGCAGGCGCAGGGAGAGAGCGACGGGACCTTCCCCGGGAGCCTCGTCGGCGGCCGTGGCGAGGAAGGGACCGTCGGGATCGGCCCAGGTCCCGCACGCGACCCCGACGTCGAATCGCGCGAACTCGCCGTCCTGGAGCACGAGCTCGCGCGCGAGGCCGGCGTCGTCGACCGTCCACGCCCTCTTCCCGTCGAACCCCTCCTCGACGAAGACTCGCGATTCGATTCGGCGGCGGAAGCGGCCGTCCGCTGCGACGCCGAGCGTGAAGCGCGAGGGGAAGCCGAAGACCTCGCCTTCGCCGGCGATCTCGACGGCCGCGGCGCGCGCCCCGGGCCCGCGCAACCCCTTGCGGACCTTCTCCATCGTCGCGGACAGGCCGCCGGAGGCGTCCGGAGGCGGGCCCTGGGCGAGGTGGGCTAGGGGGAGGGGTTCGTCGGACGGGAGGAGGGGGAAGGGGGGGATCATCGCGACCTCCGGCGGCGGCCCCCGCCCGTCGGGGCGAGGGCGGCCGTGAACAGGTACGGGCGGGCTCCCCTCCGCCCTGACTCCCGGGCGAGCAGGCGCTCGATCCGCTCGACGAACCCGAGCAGGCGCCGCACCCCCTCGGCCGTGAGCCGTCCGCGGCGAGAGCAGAGGAAGGCTTCGCCCCGCCTTCCGACCCGGCCGATCCGCCCCTCCTCGAGCCCGCGGCGGAAGTTCCGCGCGGCGCCGCGGAGGACAGCGGCGACCGACCGGGCGGCCGCGCGGGAGCCCCGCGCCGAGAGCGGGCGCGCCAGCGCGATCCGCTCGGCGGCGAGCGCGAACACCGCCTCCTCCCTCCGCCCCGCCTTCCGGCGTCCCTCCTCCCGTAGGAGGCCGCAGGCGAGGAGGCGGCGGACGTGGTGGTAGAGGGAGTGGGGCGATCGATCGAGCTCGGCGGCGAGCTCGGCGACCGTGGCGCGGCGCCGGGCCTGGAGGCTCTCGACGAGCTCGAGGCGGACGGGGGAGACGAGCGCCTCTGCCGGGTCCCCGCGGACGGGGCCGCGCGACGCGGCTCGAGGGGAGGGCATGTCGGGGAGGATCCCCGACTGTTAAACATTCGTCAATATATTTAACAGCCGAGCTGGCCTACGGCTCGTCGGGGCTGCCCCCCGTCGGGCCCCTCGTCCCTCGGGAAGAAGGAGCCGGCGACTCCCGCGTCGGCCGTCGAGTCGGTGAAGCCCGGAAGGGCCCCCGGAGGGCCGAACCGCAGGGCGTGTTCCCCGACGACGTGGAGTCTCCGACCTGCGGGAGCCCCCGGTCGTCGTTCCAGATTCCCGGGTCGTGATGCGCGTGCCGGAGGTCAGCCTTCGTGGACTCCAACCACCGCGTGGCTCTTGAACGGAAGGAACTCGCACACAGTCCGCTCGGGAGGATGGCGCGTTGTTTCCTTCTGACGATGGCCTTCCTCGGAGCCTTGATGGAAAGAGTCTTGCCAGGATGGTCGGATTCATTCCGACGCATCGGAATCGCGAACGGTCGCTCGGGCCGACGGCGATCTTGACGACTGGAGTGCTGCCCGCTACGACCCAAGTTCACCTGTTGTGCAGCGGTTGAAGATGACAGGAGGAACTTGGACATGGAAAGGATCCGCGGTCCGGTGGCGCCTCGCAGCGCCCTCATCTCCGTCGGGCTCCTCGCGTTGCTCGGCTCGACAGCCCTGGCGAGCCACTTCCGAGGCGGCTGGATGACGACCTCGGTGAGCCCGAGCGGCGTGCTCACGGTCAACGCCGTGACGCTGTGGGCCAAGGGAGGAAGCCAGTTCAGCGACTTCCCGCTTGGTGGGCTTACCCGTACCGGCCTCGTCGGTGGAGTCTACCCCGCCCGGATCGACCTCCTCTCCGGAGACGGCCTGCGGACGGTCCTCCGGAGCACGACCAACGGCACGCTCCCCGTGCCGAACATCATCGCGACGACGACGTCGGTCGATCAGACGAATCCGAACTTCGATGTTCGGTTCCAGACGTTCACATTCAATCTGCCGTCCCTCGGAATCGGCTTCGGGTCGTACATCCTCTACTGGACGGACGCCGCCCGAATCGAAGGACTGCACAACGTCGTCGGCTCTCAATTCGGCGGGTCGCAGTCGCCTTTCTCCCTAGAGGCCTGCTTCGTCTACGATGGGACTCCGCGCGCGACGCCCACGATCGCGAGCAGCATCATCACGACCGTGGCACAAGGGCAGCACTACAGCAACAACCTGAACGCGTCGGGGACGGCGCCGCTGAGCTACGCCTTCATCGTCGGGAACGCGGCGCCCCGATACGGACCTTCCTTCCAGGTCCCGGGCCTCACGGT
>JAKEFM010000191.1 GCA_022616055.1 Planctomycetota bacterium | reverse complement strand
GCGAGGTAGATCACGATGCAGACGACCGCCTCGACCGGGCCGCCGCCGAGCTCCCGCGCCCACAGGATCGAGAGGGGGACGAAGAAGATCCACGCGAGGACGAGGCGCGCCCAGAGGCAGAAGGCCGTGTCCCCCGCGGCCCGGAGCGCCTCGGAGAGAGCGAGCCCGGCGGCGTCGAAGATCTGCCAGGCCGCGCCCGTCGCGAGCATCGGCGCCCCGACGGCGACCAGGTTCGAGGTCTCGACCCTCGGATCCCGGAAGACGGAGAGGAGCGTCGCCGGGATCGACACGCAGACGACGCCGACGAGCCCCTGCCAGAGGGCGGCGAGCGCGAAGGTGCGCCGCACGATGACGGGGACGGCGTCGGGCGCGCCCGCCCCGATCGCCTGCCCGACGAAGATCGAGCCCGCCGTCGAGAGGCCCAGGGCGGGCATGAAGGAGACGGAGAAGAGCTGGAGCGAGGCCATCATCGCGGCGAGGGCGGTCGTGCCGAGCCCTCCCACCACGAAGTTGACGAAGAAGGTGAAGGCGGAGAACTCCATGAACCAGTTCGCCCCGTTCGGGAGGCCGAAGCGGAGCATCCGGAGGAACTCGCGCTTCTCGAGACGCGCGCGGGAGGCCGCGCGCGGCGCCCCGACCCCGGCGAGGAAGAGCCCGAGCAGGCCCCCGAACGCGAGGAAGGTCGCCGCCACGCTCGCGAGGGCCGCCCCCCGCACGCCGAGGGCGGGGAAGCCGAGGTTCCCGAAGATCAGGACCCAGTTGAAGGCGACGTTGAGGAGCATCGCCGCGAAGTTCGCGAGCATCGGCAGCCGCGTGTTGCCGAGCCCGCCGTAGTACGCCCCGAGCCCCTCGAGCCCCGTCGCCGCCCCCGCGGAGAGGAGGCGGATCGACATGTACCCCGCCATCTCCGCGTGGACCCGCGGCTCGAATCGGAAGACGGAGAGGAGCGCCCCCGCGAACGGGACCACGAGCATGGAGAGGATCTGGACGATCCCGGAGAGGAGGAGCCCGTACCACGCGTAGCGCCGCGCGCCGGAGAGATCGCCGCGCCCGAAGAACTGGGCGGCGAAGGAGTTCACGATCTGGACCGCCCCGATCGGGAGGATGAAGAAGTTGAAGGTGTTGAGCGATCCCGTCGTCCCCGCGGCGAGAGCCTCCTCCCCGAGCCGCGCGACCATCGCCGCGTCCGTGAACCCGATCACCGTCTGGCAGGAGCGCGAGACGACGATCGGCCAGGCGAGGCGGAGGAGGCTGCCGTAGCGGGGAGGAGCGAAGGGAGCGGGGGCCACGCGCGGAGGGCGGAAGTGTCCGGAGAGGAGCGGCGGCGCCGCTACCGCTCCCGCGCGAGCTCCTCGGGCGGATAGGCGACGCCGTTCTTGACGACGAGGGCGACGGAGTCGGTGTTCTCGATCGCTTCCAGGGGGTTCCGCTCGAGGACGACGAAGTCGGCGAGCTTCCCCGCCTCGATCGAGCCGAGGTCGGCGTCCAGCCCGAGCGCCTGGGCGGGGGAGAGGGTCGCGACGCGCAGCGCCTCGAGAGGGGTCATCCCCCCCTGGACGAACGCCCAGATCTCCCAGTGGGGGCCGAGCCCCTGCATCTGGCCGTGCCCGCCGAGGCAGACGCGGCCTCCCGCCTGCACGACCTTCCTCGCGGACGCGGCGACGTCGAGGTGGTGCCAGTCCTCGTCGGTCGCCATCACGTCCCGGATCCGGCCGATCGGGTCGACGACGCCCTGGGGGACGAACCGGAGGAGCTTCTCGTCCTTCCAGATCTCGAAGTGCTGGTGGAACCACTTGTCCCCCGAGAGGCCGCCGTAGGCGACGAGGAGCGTCGGGGTGTAGGCCGTCCCGCTCCTCCCGAGGAGGGTCGCGACGTCCTTCCGCAGCGGCGTGACGGGGAGGGCGTGCTCGATCGTCGTGTGGCCGTCGAGGACGAGGGTCATGTCCATCTCGAGGTCCCCGCCCCCCTCGGGGACGACCATGAGCCCCTCCTCGCGCGCGGCCTGGAGGAGCATCTGGCGCTGCTCGCGCTTCGGCTGCATGTAGGACTTCACGGTGAAGGCCCCGAGCGCCTTCATGCGCCGGAGGTGCGCCCGCGCGTCCTCGAGGCTCTTCACGACCGCCCGGTCGGGATCGTCCGCCCCGTAGAGGACGTACCCGGTCGAGAAGATCCGGGGGCCCGGGACGAGGCCGGCCTCGACCATCTCCGAGCCGGCGAAGGCCTCGTGCGTGCTCGCCGAGGGGTCGTGGGTCGTCGTCACGCCGTACGCGAGGTTCGCGAGGTACTTCCAGGGACGCTGGGGGAGGACGTCGAGCGTCGAGTAGTGGAGGTGGGCGTGCTCGTCGAAGAGGCCGGGGATCACGGTCTTCCCGGCGAGGTCGACGACCTTCGCCCCGGGAGGGACCTCGACGGCGGAGGACGCGCCGACGGCGCGGATCCGGTCTCCCTCGACGAGGATCGTCCCCCGCTCGACCACCTCCTCCCCGCGCATCGTGACGAGCCGCGCCCCGGCGTACGCGACGAGGCCCGAGGGGCGCGCGCGCAACAGATCGAGCACGATCTCGATCGCCTCGGACGCGGGGGGCTTGCGCTTCTCCTC
This sequence comes from Planctomycetota bacterium, assembly GCA_022616055.1. Lineage (GTDB taxonomy): Bacteria > Planctomycetota > UBA1135 > UBA1135 > JAKEFM01 > JAKEFM01. The sequence continues at coordinate 5,019 of JAKEFM010000191.1, read as the reverse complement.
CTTCTTGGGGGGCTCGGGCCTCTCCCCGGCGGCGGGGAACGCCTTCTCGAGCGGGAGTCGCCGGTACGTCGGGCCGAGGATCCAGGTCAAGGTCCGGCCGCCCTCCGCCCACCCGACCCACTCGCCTCCCGCCTCCGAGAGCCTCGCGACGGGGAGCGCGGGGTCCTCCGCCGCCACCTCGACCGGCTCCTTGCCGACCTCCGAGGGGAGGGCCGTGACGTGGACCTCGTGCTGCTCCTGGAACGCGACCCATCGCCCGTCGGGCGAGGGGGCGGCCTCCTCGACCTTCGCCCAGCGCAGGTGGGCCCGCCGGTCCGTCCCGTCGAGGCGGACGGAGACGAGCGTGGTCTTCGGTACCTCGAAGGGCTTGCCGGGATCCTCGTCGTCGAGGAGGAAGATCCGCTCGCCGTCGGCGGAGAACTGCGGCCGGGACATGCGGCGATTCGTGCCCCGGTTCCGGATCCCGATCACGAACCGGCTGGGCCCTCCCGCCGCCTCCGCCCAGTGCACCTCGTGCCACAGCTCCTCCGCCGGATCGTGGCCGCGAAACGTCGCTCCGCTCCCCTTGAGGAAGACGAGGCGCTTCCCGTCCGCGGAGAAGGACGGGTTCGCGTACTGGGCCGCCACCTGCGTCACCTGCCGCGGCGTCCCGAGGCCACCCTCGCCGAAGGGCGCGACCCAGACCTGCCCGCCTCCCTTGTCCTTCCACGTGACGAAGGCGAGGCTCTTCCCGTCCGGCGAGAAGGCGGGGGCGTACTCGAACTCCTCGAGCGAGGTGAGGCGCCTCGGCGCGCCCGAGGGGAGATCCATCGCGTAGAGGTGCCCCACGGCGGAGAAGACGAGGCGCCGGCCGTCCGGGGACTCGACCGGCCAGCGGAGGATCCTCGCCCGGACTTTCTCCCCCCCCAGCCGGCGCGGGAACCGGAGGGCCTCCGTCACCGTCTGGTCGACCGCCGCCCGGAACGGGATCGGCCGGCGCTCCCGGGTCGTCGCGTCGATCCTCCAGATCCGCCCCTGCGCCGTCGCGAGGATCGACTTCCCGTCCGGCGTCCAGTCGAAGCCCGGGAAGACGCCGTGGAACGCGAACCCCTCCTGGTTGTCCCGCTCGACCTCCTCCGTGAGCGGCCAGGTCCGCCCCGAGTCGAGGTCCATCAGGGAGAGGACGGTCCTCGCCCGTACCCGCCGGACGAAGGCGAGCGTCTTCCCGTCGGGGGAGAGGGTCGGGCGGGCGCTCCCCCCGAACTCCCCCGCGATCGGGAGGGTCTGGCCCGTGCGCCGGTCGAGGCGCTTCAGCTGCCAGATCCCCTCGTTCACGTCCCGGTCGTACTTGTAGCGGGCGTCCCGCGCCGAGAAGTAGAGGAAGCGGCCGTCGCGGGAGAACTCCGGGTCGGCGGCGTCGGGCTGTTCCTCCTTCTTCGTCAGGCGGACCCCCGCCCCTCCCTTCCGGTGCCACATCCACAGCTCGACCGTGCCGAGCGAGGAGGTGTCCGTGAGGCGCTTGCGGCCGACGAGCCAGTCCCCGTCCGGCGACCAGCAGGGGGAGTTGACCGTGCCCTCCTTCTCCGCGCTCACCCGCCGGGCCTCCTTCCCCTCGGGGTCGCAGACCCATAGCGCCTCGATCCCCTCCCGGTCGCTCGCGAAGGCGATCGCCGTCCCGTCGGGGGAGAAGCGCGGCTGGACGTCGTAGGCGGGGCCGCTCGTGATCGCCCGCGCCTCGCCCCCCTCGATCGGGAGGAGGTAGAGGTCCCCGAGGAGGGAGAAGACGAGCCGCTTCCCGTCCGGGTGGACGTCGAGGGCGATCCAGGTCCCCTCGTCCGTCTCGAACGAGATCCTCCTCGTCGGGCCGTGCGCTTCCTCGATCTTCCAGGGCTTCTCCTCGGCCGGCTGGCTCGTCGCCGGCGAGGAGCCCTGCGCGGGGCACGGCGGGGCAAGGAGGAGGGCGAGGATCATCGCGACGGACTCCTTCCGGGCCGCTCTCGGCCTCGCGGAGGCGCGGAACTGTACGGTTCCCCGCGCGGCGGAGAAACGGCAGGCCGGCCGAGACGCCCGGACCCCGGCCCTCCGCTCCTGGGGGATCTATGATTCCCGCGCCCCGCTCCCCTGGAGATTCCGATGCGCTCACCCCTGACGCTCCGGCCGAAGCGGGCCTCCGCGTTCCTCCTCCCCGGCGCTTGCGCGGCGCTCCTCCTCCCGACCGCCGGACCCGCCGCCCAGCGCTCGAAGCGCGAGTACTCCGGGCGCCGCTGCGAGGTCGTCTCGGACGCTCCCCCCGAGGTCGCGAAGGCCGCGGTCGAGTGGATCGACCGCTTCGGCGAGGTCTTCGAGAAATTCTACGCCCCCTTCGGGCTCGAGAAGCGGACCGACAACGCGGTGAAGGCGCGCCTCTTCTCGGGGTACGACGAGTTCGTCGAGTTCCGCGACAAGGACGTCGGCGAGAAGCCCTGGTCGGCCTACTTCTCCCGCTCGCTGAACTCCCTCGTCGCCTACCACGATCCCCGCGACCGCCGGCTCCTCCACACCCTGTTCCACGAGGTCCAGCACCAGTTCCTCGCCCGCTTCACGGGCGCCGCGCCGAAGTGGTTGAACGAAGGGCTGTCGGAGTACTTCGAGGGGTGGCGGATCGGGAAGGAGGGGTCCTTCGAGCCGGCGCCGCACCTCTACGATCTCCACGTCCTCCAGGCGTCGCTCAAGCGCGGGAAGAGCCTCCCCCTCGAGACCCTCGTCTCCCTCTCCCCCGAGGCCTTCGTCGAGTTCGCCAAGCAGCAGCCGGGACTCCCGCCCAACCTCCACTACGCCACCTCCTGGGGCCTGGTCTACTACCTCGTCTCGCTCGCGCCCCCGGAGGAGAAGCCCCTGCTCGGCGAGTACCTGAAAGCGCTGAACGCCAAGGGGAGCAAGGCGGAGAAGGCGCGGATCGGGATCGGGGACTGGAAGGCGTTCGAGGCGCGATGGCGCGAGGCGATCCTCGCGCTCCAGGCCGAACACTCCTCGGTCGACGACCACCTGGCGCTCGCGGCCGGCTACCGCGAGGACGGGGACTGGAAGAACGCGATCGGCGCCTACGAGGCCGCCCTGCGTCTCGAGCCCGGTGCGCTCGGGGTCCGCTACTGGCTCGGTTCGTGCCAGAAGCGCGCGGGCGACTACGCGGCGGCCGGACGGACGCTGGAGGAGGCGCGGAAGGAGGACGAGGGCGATCCGCGCCCGAGCTACCTCCTCGCGCGCATCGCGGCGGGGGTCGACAAGAAGGGCGCCCCGGCCGATCCCGCGGGCGCCCTCGAACTCGCCCGGGAGGCCTTCGTGCGCTCGGGGGAGCAGAACCCTCGCTACCTCGCGTTCGTCGCGCGGTGCCAGCGACTCGGCGGCGACCGGAACGCGGCCCTGGCGACGATGCAGCGCGTGCTCAAGCTCGCCGACGACGAGGACCGGCCCGAGTACGAACGCCTGCGCGACGACCTGCGGAAGTAGCGCGGACCGGAGGTGCGAGGAGGATGCGCTCTGCGCTAGCCTTGCCGAGCCTCCCCGGATCCGATGCTCCCGACCCTCCTCGCCCTCCTCCTCCAGGCCTCCCCCCCGGCGACGCAAGCCGAGACCCCCGTCCTCGCCCTCGTCGGGGCGACGGCCTTCGACGGGACGGGGGGGCCTCCGATCCCCGACGCGACGGTCCTCGTCGCGGGGTCCCGGCTCCGCGCGGTGGGTCCGCGCGGGGAGGTGGACGTCCCCGCCGGCGCGCAGGTCGAGGAGGTCGCCGGGAAGTTCGTCCTCCCGGGCCTGATCGACGGCCATGTCCACTTCTTCCAGTCGGGCGGCCTCTACGCCCGTCCCGACTTCCTCGAGGTCCCCGACCACCCCTACGCGAAGACCGTCGCGTCGATCCGGGAGAAGCCCGCCCCCTATCTCACCTCCTACCTACGCGCCGGGGTCACCTCGGTCGTCGACGTCGGAGGGTTCTCGTGGATCTTCGACCTCCGCGACCGTTCCGAGGACGACCCCGGATCCCCGCGGATCGCCGCGAGCGGACCGCTCCTCGGCACCTACGTCGCGCCGAAGCTCCAGATCGACGGGGAGCCGATCTGGGATCTCCGCGACGAGGCGGCCGGCCGCGCGCTGGTCGAGAGGCTCGCCCCGCGCAAGCCCGACCTCGTCAAGATCTGGTTCGTCGTCCGGCAGGCGGACGGGTTCGAGGCGTCGAGGAAGGCCGTCGCCGCGGCGATCGAGGCGGCCCACGGGAAGGGGCTCCGCGTAGGCGTCCACGCGACGGAGCTCGAGACCGCCCGGGCCGCCGTCTCGGCCGGGGCCGACGTCCTCGTCCACAGCGTCGACGACCGCCCCGTCGACGAGGCCTTCCTGAACCTCTGCAGGGAGCGGAAGGTCCTCTACTGTCCGACGATCGTCGTCTCCGAGTCGTACCGCCGGGTCGCGCGCGGGGAGTGGACCGCCGACGCCTTCGATCGCGCCGCCTCGCCCGAGGGGGAGGCCGACACCTTCGAGCGCTGGAAGGCGCTCAAGCCCGAGGAGATCCGGGGCTGGGCCCAGCAGATGACGCGCGCCCGGGACAGGCTTCCCCTCCTCCAGGCGAACCTCCTCGCGGTCCACGAGGCGGGGATCACGGTCGCCGCGGCGACGGACGCGGGGAACACGGGGACGCTCCACGGCGCCTCGATGCACCGGGAGCTGGCGCTGATGGTCGGGGCGGGCCTCACCCCCGCGGAGGCCCTCGTCTGCGCGACGCGCAACGGCGCGATCCTGATGAAGCGGGAGAAGGACCTCGGCACCCTCGAGCCCGGGAAGCTCGCCGACCTCGTCGTCCTCGACGGCGATCCCCTGGCGGACGTCTCGAACACGAAGCGGATCCGCCTCGTCCTGAAGGGCGGGAAGGTCGTCCACCGGGCTCCCTGATTCCGGATTCCTGGGGGCGGGGGGTAGAATCCCCGGCGGTCGAGTCGTCTCGGTTCCGAAAAGGGAGCGACCCATGAATCTCCTCCTCCTCGCTCTCGCCGCGGCTCCGGCGGGAATCCGCTC
>JAKEFM010000019.1 GCA_022616055.1 Planctomycetota bacterium | reverse complement strand
GCTCCACTGGTCGGGCGGGAACTTCTTGAGCAGCTCGTCGCCCTTCTTGATCTCCGCCTCGGTGGCGGCGCGCTCCTCGGCCTTCTTGCGGCCCTTCTCCTCCGCCTTCCGCGCGTCCTCCTGCTTCCGCTCCTCGGCCATGCGCTTCAGCTCCTCGCGGAGCGCCTTCTCGCGCTCGTCGATCACCTTCCGGCGCTGGGCGATGACCTTGTCGCGGATGGCGCGCATCTGCTCGTCCGTCAGGGCGCCGAGGTCCCGGATCTCGACGATGTCCGGCTTCTTGATGAAGATGTCGCCCTCCATCCCGAGGACGTAGTAGAGGCGCAGGCCGGCTCCCTTGTCGGTCTCCGCGCACTCCGCGTACTCGCCCACCTCGTCGAGGCGCTCCCAGCGCTTGCCCTGCGGAAGCACCCCCTCGATCCGGGCGCCGTGCGAGAGCTTCACCTCGAACCGGTTCCCCCGCACGTCGACGTGGGTGTCCACCTCCGCCCGGGGCCTGACCTCCACGTCGATGGGGTCGTCGGAGGGCCCGGACTTCCGGGTCGACTCATCCTGGGCGTAGGCCGCCGCGGGCGCGGCGAGCAGGACGGCGAGCGCGAGCGCGAGGCGTCGGTGAAGCATCGGGACCTCCTCTTCCTCTTCCCGGCGGCGCGGGAAGTCTAGCACACCGGAGGGTACGGGGGCCCAGGTGGGGACGCGTGGAAGGCCGGCCTTTGAATCGCACCGGGCGCCTCCCGCGGTTCAGGGGAGGCGCCCGGGCCTCAGAGCCGTGTTCGGGAAGCCGCTACCCGTCGAGGGGGATGCGGACCTTCTGGCCGACCCGCAGGCGCTTGGGGTCCAGGCCGGGGTTCGCCTTGAGGATCCGGTGGTAGAGGTTCGGGTCCCCCAGCTCGCGGCGGGAGATGTCGATGACCGTGTCGCCGGAGCGGACCTCGACCTCGCGGTAGGACGGCGCGGGCGCCCTCGCCACGGCCTCGGGGCCCGTGGCGCCGTCGTCGGGGT
>JAKEFM010000018.1 GCA_022616055.1 Planctomycetota bacterium | reverse complement strand
TCTTCCGGAAGGAAAGACGCGGGTGGTTACACCGACAGGCCTGATCGGGGAAGTTTCCGCAGTCGGAGGGGGGGCCCGATCCACACGGACCCGGGGCAGTTCCTCAGGTCCGCCGGGCGGTCTCGGGAGGGGTCGTCAGGGGCTGGAGGACCAGCGCGGCCGCCGCGCGCGCGCGGTCCGGCTCCTTCGCGGCCTCCTCGCAGAGGAGGACCTGCGCGCGGACCGGGTCCTCCCCGTGGGCGGGCTTGCGGCGGCGGTAGCTCCCGTCGGGCTGGAGGACGCGGGCCTTCGAGGTGTCGAGGAACATCGCGTCGAGGGCCCGGAGGACCTTGCGGCGGCAATCGGGGGCCTCGATCGGGAAGAGGAGTTCGACGCGGCGGTCGAGGTTCCTCGGCATCCAGTCCGCGCTCGAGAGGTAGACCTCCTCCTCCCCGCCGTTTCGGAAGTGGTAGATCCGCGCGTGCTCGAGGAAGCGGTCGACGACGGAGACGACCTCGATGCGGCCGGCCGACTTCCGGGTCCCGGGCCGCAGGCAGCAGATCCCCCGCACGTTCAGCCGGATCCGCACCCCGGCCGCGCTCGCCTCGGCGAGAGCCCGGACGATCTCCTCGTCGACGAGCGAGTTCATCTTCGCCCGGATCTCCGCGGTCTCCCCCGCCGCCGCCCGCCGCTGCTCGCGGCGGATCAGGTCGAGGAACCGCTGGCGGAGCTGCGTCGGGGCCATGCAGAGCTTCTTCATGTGCGGGGGGTCCGCGTACCCCGTCAGCGCGTTGAAGAAGGCGGAGGCGTCCTGCCCGATGTCCTCGTCCGCCGTCAGGAGGCCCATGTCCGTGTAGAGGCGCGCGGTGCGCTCGTTGTAGTTCCCCGTCCCGAGGTGGACGTAGCGGCGGATCCCGTGCTCCGTCCGCCGCACGACGAGGCAGAGCTTCGCGTGGGTCTTGAAGCCCCGGACGCCGTAGATCACGTGGGCGCCCGCCTCCTCGAGCCGCCGCGTCCAGCGGATGTTCGACTCCTCGTCGAACCGCGCCGTCAGCTCGACGAGCACGGTCACCTGCCGCCCCCGCTCCGCGGCCTCGGCGAGCGCGCGGACGATGCGGGAGTCCCCGCTCGTGCGGTAGAGGGTCTGCTTGATCGCCAGGACGTCGGGATCCCGCGCCGCCTGCTCGACGAACTGGGCCACCGGCTCGAAGGCGTCGTAGGGGTGGTGGAGGAGGACGTCCCGCGCCTCGAGGACGGAGAAGAGGTCGGCGGAGTCCGACAGCCCCGGGACGGGGACGGGCCTCCACGGGGGATCCCGGAGGTCCTGGAGCGCGGGAAGCTCGAGGAGGAACTGCAGGGCGCGGAGGTCGAGGGGGGGCGGGACGGGGTAGACGTCCTCCTCCTGCTCGACGGAGAGGCGCTCCGCGAGGAGCCTCACCGACGAGGGGCTCGCCGTGGCGTCCACCTCGAGGCGCACGACGGGGCGGCCGCGGCGCTTGCGCACCTCCGACTCGACCGTCTCCCGGAAGTCCCCCGAATCGTCCCCGTCGAGCTCGAGGGAGGCGTCGCGCGCGATCCGGAAGCCGAAGGAGTCGAGGATCCGCTGCCCGGGGAAGAGCGAGGGGAGCTCGGCCCGGATGACGTCCTCGACCCAGACGAACTCCATCCCCTGCCCGTCCGCCGAGCGCAGGAGCCGGGGGAGCCGCGCGGGGACCTGGACGACCGCGAGCCGCGGCTCCTCCCCCCCCTCGGCCGGGGCGAGGAGGAGGGCGAGGTTCAGGCTCAGGTTCGCGAGCTGGGGGAGGGGGCGCGAGGAGTCGATCGCGAGCGGCGTGAGGGCGGGGAAGATCTGGTCCCGGAAGTACCGGGAGAAGAACGCGCGGCGCTCCCCCTCGAGGGCCCCGAGGGGGAGGAAGCGCACGCCCCGCTCGGCGAGCGCCGGGAGGATCGCGTCGTGGAGCGTGGCGCACAGGGACCGGGTCTGCGCGTGCGCCGCCTCGGCGATCCCGGCGAGCTGCTGGGCCGGCGTGAGGCCCGAGGGCTCGGGGGTGGGGTCCCCCTCCCGCACCGCGAGCTTCCGGGCCGCGACGCGGACCATGAAGAACTCGTCGAGGTTCGACGCGACGATCGTCGCGAACTTCACCCGCTCGAGGAGGGGGGTCGAGGGATCGGCCGCCTCCTCGAGGACGCGCTCGTTGAAGGCGAGCCAGGAGCGCTCCCGGTCGAGGAAGAGCTCGGGATCCGCCGGGCGGGCCTTCGGGCGCGGGCTCACGCCTCCGGCTCCGTCTCGCGGAATCCGATCCGCTTGCCGAACGTCTCGAGAAAGAGATCGGCCCGGGCGGCGGTGGCGAGCCGCTCCATCGTCAGGTCTCCCGCCCCCTCGATCTCCAGGATCCACGCGTCCTCCTCGGGGACGAGGCGGACGTCCTTGAGCTTCTGGGCGTGGTCCGCGTCGAGCGCGTTCGCGATCCGCAGGAGGGCCGCCAGCTTGTTCACCCGGACGCGGGTCTCCCGGTCGAGGCTCACGTAGGGGAGGTGGGCCCTCTGCGGAAGGGCGCGGCGGTGGTAGCGCGCGACGTTCGCGACGACGGCCATGTCGTCCCGCGTCAGGCCGAAGACGTCGGAGACGGAGAGGATGTAGTGGGTGTGCTTGTGGTGCCCGATGTGCTGGATGTAGACCCCGATGTCGTGGAGGAGGGCGGCCACCTCGAGGAGGAGGCGGTCCCGCGCGGGGAGGCCGTGCTCGGAGACGAGGCCGTCGAAGAGCCGGACGGCGATGTCGGCCACCTTGCGCGCGTGGGCGGCGTCGTAGCGGTACTTCTCCCCGAGCGCGCCCGCGCTCGCCAGCACCTGGTGGGTGAAGTCCTCCGCGCGCCGGGGCCCGCCCGCCCCGACCAGCTCGAGGAGGAGGCCGTCGCGGAGCGAGGCCTCGGGGACCGTCACCCGCTCGGCCGCGGTCTCGGCGAGGAGCTCCCGCGCCGCGAGGAGGGCGGGGACGAGGGTCTCCGCCTCGACGAGGGGGAGCCCGTAGGTCTCCACGATCTGCTCGTCGGTCCGTTCCGCGACCTCGTCGCTGAAGCGGACGAACGCCTCCTTCGGGATGGACCGCGCGGGCCCGGGACCCGCTCCCTCCTCCGCGAGGCGCCCCGCGGCGAACCGGACGTCCCCCCCCAGAGCGACGAAGTGCGTCGCCTCGGCGAGGGGCATCCCGCGCTTCACCTCCTGGACGACGCCGTGGATGTGGCGGCGCAGGAGGCGGAGGCGGCGCGCGTGCGTCCCGCGCCAGGAGGCGAGGGTCTGCCGCATCCGGAGCGCGCCGAGGGGGTACGTGCCCGAGAAGACCGGCTCCCCCGAACGGAGGAAGGACACGTCCGCGCTCCCGCCGCCCACCTCGACCAGGAGGGTCGTCCCCGACGCGAGCACCTCGTGGGAGCCGAGGGCGCCGCGGACGGCCGTGTAGGTGAGCCGGATCTCCTCCGAGCCGTCGATGACCTCGACGGCGAGGCCGGTCCGGAGCCGGATGCGGTCGAGGACGACGTCCCGGTTGGCGGCCTCCCGGACCGCGGCCGTGGCGACGGCGCGGCAGCGCGAGACCTTGTACTCGTCCATGATGCGCCGGAAGCCCTCGCAGGCGCGGACGGCCGCCTCCATGGTGGGCGCGGAGATGCGCCCCATCGCGAAGGTGTCCTTGCCGAGGAAGACGCTCCGGGAGGCGCGATCCAGGATCCGGACCGAGCCGTCGGGAGCGACCTCGGCGACGGCGAGGCGGATCGCGCTCGACCCCATGTCGATCACGGCGACGGGGGAAGCGGGCCGGGGGAGGGCGGCGGGGTCGGCGGTCATGCGGCGCTCTCGCGGCGTGCCTTCGCCTGGAGCAACCCCAGCGCAGCCAAAGGGATGAGATGACGAGCGGGATCGAGACGAAAAGTTTCCACGATTCGCATTCCCTCGGGCGGATGGCTATTCTCCGCACCCGGGAAGGGAATTGGAGAGATTCCTTGATGCGAGCATCCGGGAGATCTTTGCCGAATCCCGCCTCCGCGTTCCTGGCGGAGCGGGTGCGGGCATTCCTGCGGAATCTCCCTCGGTCGTTCGCCGGGGAGGACGAGGCGATCCACGACCTCCGGGTCTCGGGTCGGCGGCTGCGGGTCGTGATCCCTCTCGTCGCGAGGCCGGGCAAGCGCCGCCGGGTCCGGCGGCTCCTCCGCGGACTGCGACGCGTGATCCGGGCCGCCGCGACGAGCCGCGACCTCGACGCCTCTCTCGCCCTGTTCGAAGAGACGGCGATCTCCCGGGACCCCTCCTCCGTCGAGGTCCACCGGCGGCTGCGAGGCGCCCGGAGACGGGCGCACCGGCGCATGACGGAGGCGTTCCTCGCCGTCGACCTCTCCCGCGTCCGCGCGGGGCTCGAGGAGGTTCTCGCCCGGGGCACGGAGGAGCCCTTCGCCGTCCTCCTGCGCCTGGGGCGGGCGAAGGAGCGCGAGGGGGAGACCCTCGTCTCGAACCTCCAGGCTCTCGGCGAGCGGTTCGACCCGCTCGCGCTCCACCGTCTCCGCCGCCGCGTGCGGCGCCTGCGCTACATGGCGGAGGTGGGAGAGGCGCACCTGTCGGGGTCCGCCGGCGCGGCGAAGGAGTTCAAGCGCGTCCAGGAGGTCCTCGGCGAGATGCACGACGCGTGGGTCCTCGCGGAGTGGCTGCGGGACCAGGGGCGCCGCTGGGAGCGACGGGGAGAATCGCTCCTCGCCGGCGCGGCGGCGCGGTACGCGAGGGCCTTCCGCCGCCGGGCCCGGGAGTCCCACGGCCGCTTCCTCGGCATGGGTCCGCAGGCGCTCCTCCGGTCGGCCCTCGATCGGGTGGGTCGGAACGTCTCGGCCGCCTGAGGCGAGCCCGATGAAGCTCCTCCTCGTCCGCCACGCCGAGGCCGTCCCGCGCGGAACGCCCGGGATCCCGGACGACGCGCGCCCCCTGACGCCGTCGGGGGAACGATCCTTCCGGGAGGCCGCCCTGGGCCTCGCGTGTCTCGTTCCCCGGCCGGACGCGCTCCTCGCCAGTCCGCTCCCGCGCGCCCGCCGCACGGCGGAGATCTGCGCGGAGACGTGGGGGAAGATCGAGCCCCGCCACGTCCGCGCCCTCGCGGAGCGTTCGATCCCGGCGCAGCTCGGGGTCCTCCGGCCGTTCCCGGTCGATGCGGCCGTCGCGCTGGTCGGCCACGAGCCGCACCTCTCGCACCTCCTCGCGACGCTGATCCGGTCTCCCGACGCCGACCGCCTCACCTTCCGGAAGGGTGGAGCAGCGCTCCTCGACATCGCCGGCCCGGTCGGCGAGGGGGGGACTCTCCTCTGGTTCCTCCCGCCGGAGATCCTGGGAAGGCTCGCCGGGCAGGGAGCCGACCGCGACCCCTCCGCTTCCTAGAATGTCCGCTCCATCGGGGCATCCGCGGAGCGCGGGCGGACCGCGCCGCGACCGCACGGACTTCGGCGAGGGAGAAAGCGAGCCCGCGTGAAACTGAAGCGCGTCCTCAAGCTGGCCCAGCGGCTGGCCAAGCCATTCCGCGTCCATGCGGGGAGGAAGTTCCGGCTGAAGGACTTCGATCCCGGCGACACGCTCGATCTCACCTCCGAGGACAAGCCGCGCGCGCAGGAGGCGCTCCAGATCGGGGTCGCGGCGCTCGCGGAGCTGCAGGACATGCTCTACGCCCAGGACCGGTGGGCCGTGCTCCTGATCTTCCAGGCGATGGACGCCGCGGGGAAGGACGGCGCCATCAAGCACGTCATGTCGGGCGTCAATCCGCAGGGCTGCCAGGTCTACTCGTTCAAGGCGCCCTCGAGCGAGGAGCTCGACCACGACTACCTGTGGCGCTGCATGAAGTCCCTGCCCGAGCGCGGCCGCATCGGGATCTTCAACCGCAGCTACTACGAGGAGACCCTCGTCACGCGCGTCCACCCCGAGTTCCTGGCCCGGCAGAAGCTCCCGGTCGCGCCGGACCAGAAGAGCATCTGGGAGGAGCGCTTCGAGGACATCGCCGACTTCGAGCGCTACCTCTCGCGCAACGGCGTCGCCATCTGCAAGTTCTTCCTCCACGTCTCGAGGAAGGAGCAGAAGCGGCGCTTCCTCGAGCGGCTGGAGAATCCGGAGAAGAACTGGAAGTTCTCGGCGAACGACGCGAAGGAGCGCCGGCACTGGGACGAGTACATGGAGGCGTACGAGGAGACGATCCGGAACACGGCGAGCGAGCACGCCCCCTGGTACGTCGTCCCGGCCGACAACAAGTGGTTCACGCGGGTGGTCGTCGCCGCCGCCGTCATCCACACGCTCGCCGGGCTCGACCTGCGCTATCCCAGGGTGGGGGAGGAGAAGCGCAAGGAGCTCGCCGCGGCGAAGCGCGCCCTCGAGAAGGAATGATCCCCGGGCGGGTCTGAGGATGTTCCCGCCCGCCGCCTGGCTCCGCGCCTACCCGGCGAAGTGGCTCCCGAGGGACCTCGTCGCCGGCGTCACCCTCGCGGCCTATGGCGTCCCGGTCTCCCTCGCCTACGCCGGGCTCGCGGGTCTCCCGCCGCAGGTCGGGATCTACGGCTACCTCCTCGGCGGGATCGGCTACGCGCTCTTCGGCTCCTCGCGCCACCTCTCGGTCGGGCCGACCTCGGCGATCTCCCTGATGCTGGCGGGCACCGTCTCCCAGATGGCCGGCGGCGACGCCGTCCGGTACGGCCAGATCGCGACGCTCGCCGCGCTCGTGGTGGGGGGGCTGTGCGTCGTCGCCTGGCTCCTGCGGCTGAGCTCCCTCACGAGCTTCGTGAGCGAGACGATCCTGCTCGGCTTCAAGGCGGGCGCCGGCCTCACCATCGCGACGACGCAGCTCTCGGGCCTGCTCGGCGTCCCGGGCGGGGGGCACGACTTCTTCGAGCGCGTCTACAGGGTGGCCACCCAGCTCGGCGAGGTGAAGCCGGTCGCGGCGCTCGTCGGCCTCTCGGCGATCGCGCTCCTCGTCCTCGGCGGCCGGCTCCTCCCCGGCCGGCCGGTGGCCCTCGCGGTCGTCGTCCTCTCGATCGTCGTCGTCTCCTCCACGTCGCTCGCGGAGCGCGGTCTCGCGACGGTCGGCGAGGTCCCGGGCGGATTGCCGGGTTTCGGCCTGCCGGGCCTCCGGGTGCGCGACGTCGACGGCATCCTCCCGCTCGCGTTCGGGATCGTGCTCCTCGGATACGTCGAGGGGATCTCCGCCGCGCGCGCGTTCGCCGAGAAGCACGGCTATCCGCTCGACGCCCGCCAGGAGCTCCTCGGACTCGCCGCCGCGAATCTCGCGGTCGGCTTCGGTGGCGGATACCCCGTGGCGGGGGGGCTCTCCCAGTCCGCGGTGAACGAGAAGGGGGGCGCGCGGACCCCCCTCTCGCTCGTCCTCGCCTCCGCGACCCTCGCGATCTGCCTCCTCTTCCTCACGGGCCTCGTCGCGAACCTTCCGAAGGCCGTGCTCGCCGCCATCGTGCTCGTCGCGGTCTCCGGGCTGATCAAGGTCCGGGAGATCCTGCGGCTGCGCAGGGTCAGCCGCATGGAGTTCCGGGTGGCGATGGTCGCGCTCGTCGCCGTCCTCCTCCTCGGGATCCTCAAGGGGATTCTGCTCGCGGCGATCGCCTCCGTTCTCCTCCTGCTGCACAAGGCCGCGCGACCGCACGTCGCGTTCCTCGGGCGCATCCCGGGCACGCGGCGCTTCTCCGATCGCGAGCGCAATCCCGAGAACGAGCCCGTGCCGGGCGCGCTCCTCTTCCGCGTGGAATCCTCGCTCCTCTACTTCAACGTCGAGCATGTCGCGGCCGCCGTCCTCGAGCGCGTCCGCGCCGAGGGGGGCGCCCTGCGCCTCGTCGTCGGCGATCTCTCCGCCTCGCCCTACGTCGACCTCGCGGGCGCCCGCATGCTGGAGGGGATGCACGAGGAGCTCGCCAAGCGAGGCATCGCGCTGCGCCTGGTCGAGGCGCGCTCCGGCGTGCGCGACCTGCTGCGGGCCGAAGGACTCGAGGAAAGGGTCGGGCGCATCGACCGGTTCGAGTCCGTGGCGGACGTGGTCGAGGGCGAGGCGGACCGAGGACCCCGTCCTTGACCAGCGGGGGGCGGTCCGTATCCTGCTCCGTCCTTTCTCCGGAGCCCCATGCCGAAGATGAAGACGAAGAAGGGGATGCGCAAGCGCATGTCCCTCACGAAGCACGGCAAGGTCAAGCGCTTCCGGACGAAGACCGGCCACATGCAGGTCGTGAAGAACGCAAAGCAGCGCCGGCGGCTGCGCAAGGCCCTGATCATGGAAGGGGCCTATGCGAAGACCGTCGCCCACCTGATCGGCTCGCGCTAGAGCCGGAGGCTCCCGATGACGCGCGTCCGCAGCAACGTCGCCAAGCTCCGACGGAAGCGCCGCCTCATGAAGGAGGCGAAGGGCTTCCGCGGCGGGCGCTCGAAGCTCTACCGCACGGTCAAGGAGACGCTGCGGCGCGCGCGGGCCTACGCCTTCCGCGACCGGCGCACGCGCAAGCGCGTCTTCCGCAGCCTCTGGATCGTCCGGATCAACGCCGCGTGCCGGGCGCGCGGGACGACCTACTCGAAGTTCGTCGCGGACCTGCGCCGGGAGGGGCTCCTCCTCGACCGCAAGAGCCTCGCCTCGATCGCCCTCCACGACCCCGCGGGGTTCGAGAAGATCCTCGAGGAGGTCTCGACCGCGCGGAAGACGGCGTAGGGCGCCGCCGGGGCCCAGGGGCGTGCGGGAGGCCCTGGAGAAGATCGGGGGGGAGGCGCGCGCGGCGATCGCCCGCGCGGGGACCTCCGCCGACCTCGCCGCGATCGACCGGCGACTGTTCGGGGAAGGGGGAGAGATCTCCACCCTCCTCCGAGGGATCGGGAAGGTTCCGAAGGAGGAACGGCCGGCCTTCGGAGCGGCCGCGAACCGCCTGAAGAAGGAGCTGGAGGAGGTGATCGCCGCCCGCCGCGCGGCCCTCGTGTCGGTCGAGGTCGAGGCCGAGATGCGCGGGGAGGGGTTCGACCCGACGCTGCCGGGGACCCGGTTCGTCGCCGGAGGGCTCCATCCGATCACGACGGTGCGCCGGGAGCTCGAGGACCTCTTCACGTCGATGGGATTCGACATCCTCGACGGCCCGGAGGTCGAGCTCGAGCGATTCAACTTCGACGCGCTCAACATCCCGCCGCACCATCCCGCCCGCGACGTCTTCGACACCTTCTGGTGCGAGTCGATCGGCCTGCTGCTCCGGACGCACACCTCGCCCGTCCAGGTCCGGGCGATGGAGCGCCTGAAGCCCCCGATCCGCGTGCTCGCCCCCGGGCGATGCTTCCGCCACGAGGACGTCGACGCCTCCCACGAGCACACCTTCCACCAGGCCGAGGGGCTCGTCGTCGACCGCGGGATCTCCGTCGCCCACATGATCGGGACGATGCAGGCGCTCCTGCGGGGGATCTTCCGCCGCGATCTCGAGGTGCGCCTGCGGCCCGGCTACTTCCCCTTCGTCGAGCCGGGCTTCGAGCTCGACGCCCGCTGCCCCTTCTGCGACGGGGCGGGGTGCGCCGTCTGCAAGCGGAAGGGGTGGGTCGAGATCCTCCCCTGCGGCCTCGTGCATCCCAACGTCCTGCGCGCGGGGGGGATCGACCCGGACGTCTACTCGGGGTTCGCCTTCGGCCTCGGTCTCTCCCGGCTCGTCATGCTCCGCTACGGGATCGACGACATCCGCTGGTTCATGTCGGGGGACCTCCGCTTCCTGCGGCAGTTCTAGGACCGTGAAGATCT
>JAKEFM010000017.1 GCA_022616055.1 Planctomycetota bacterium | reverse complement strand
GACGACCGAGAGGAGCCCGAGGGCGATCCCGGCCCGGTTCGTCGTCAGCGTCCGCCGGTACTTGACGAGCCCCGCGACCGCGAGGAGGGAGAGGGTGACGAGGACCTCCGGCCGGGCGATCACCCGGTCGACGAAGTCCCGGAAGAGGTCGTTTCCGCCGGCGCTCATCCCCCCTCCCCCTAGAGCGGCCCCGAGATGCCGCCGTCCTTGCGCACGCGCCAGAAGTGGATCGCCATCAGCGTCGCCGCGACGAGCGGGAGGCCGACGCAGTGGAGGACGTAGAAGCGCAGGAGGGAGGCCTCCCCGACGAACCGGCTCGCGAGGAGCCCGAAGCGCGCGTCGTCCCCGGCGTGGACGAGCGGGACCCCCCCGAGCGTGAGGAGGGTCGAGCCCGGCCCCTCGTGGCCGAGGAAGGGGGTGGCGCGGGCCATGTTCGAGCCGATCGTGACGGCCCAGATCGCGAGCTGGTCCCACGGGAGGAGGTAGCCCGTGAAGGAGAGGAGGAGGGTGAGGACGAGGAGGATCACCCCGACGTTCCAGTTGAACTCCCGCGGCGGCTTGTAGGAGCCGGTGAGGAAGACCCGGTACATGTGGAGCCACACGGAGATCACCATCGCGTGGGCGCCCCAGCGGTGGATCTCCCGCATGACCCCGAGGGGGACGTGCTCCCGCATCGCGAGGATGTCCGCGTAGGCGAGCTCCGCCGTCGGGCGGTAGTAGAACATCAGGAGGAGCCCGGTGATCGTCTCGACGAGGAAGAGGAAGAAGGTGATCCCCCCCATGCACCAGGTGTAGGAGATCCGCAGTCCCGACCGGCGGATCTTGACCGGGTGGAGGTGGAGGAAGAAGTTCGTGAGGACCGCGAGCGTGCGGTTGCGGGGGGTGAGCGGGGAGCCGTGCCGGAAGATCGACTTCCAGATCTGCGATCCTCGGATTCCCTCCCAGATTCGTCCCATCGTCGTCCTCTCGGGGCGCGGGTGCTCTCAGGCGAGCGGGATCGGGAGGTAGGCCCCCGGTCGATCCCACTCCCCCTTCTCCTGCTGGAACTTCGCGTTCTTGTCGACGAGGATCTGGCCGTCCTCCGCGAGACCGATCCGGTACCGCTCGAGCGGTCGCGGGGCCGGCCCCTCGAAGTTGATGCCGGTCACCATGAAGCCCGAGCCGTGGCAGGGGCACTTGAACTTCGACTCCGCGGAGAGCCAGTTCGGCGTGCACCCCAGGTGCGTGCACACGGTCGAGAGGGCGTAGAAGCCCTTCGACTCCCGGACGATCCACACGCCGTAGCGCTCCTTGAACTTCTCCTCCACGCCGGGCCCGAACTCCGAGGGGAAGCCCGCCTTGAAGGAGAGGGGCGGCTCGTAGGTGACGTTCGGGAAGAGGAAGCGCTGGAACGCCCCGAGGCCCGCCGCCGAGGCCGCCGCGAAGGCGCCCCACCCGACGGTGAACCAGGAGAGGAACCCGCGACGGCTCACCGCGGTCGAGACCGGCACGAGCGGGTAGGGGTGGAGCGGGGTCCACCCCTCCTCGGCCGCGGCGGCTCCGTGGAGGCCCTTCGCGCCGCCTGCCGCCGTGGGTGCGGCCTTGGGCGCGGGGGCGGCGGCCGCCTTCGCGGGCGCGGGGGCGGCTGCGGCCGGTGCG
>JAKEFM010000190.1 GCA_022616055.1 Planctomycetota bacterium | reverse complement strand
TACGACTCCCTCGAGAGTTCCGAATCTGCAAGTGACGCCCTCGCGTCTTCCCTCGGAAGCAGGCCCCGAACAGGCCCCTTTCGCGCATTTTTGAGGATGATGGAACGGTTTCTAGGGTTCGGTGATGGCTGCGACCTCGTAGCGCGTCATCGCGTTCCGGACGCGGAAGAGGGCGTCGGAGGAGTAGATGAGGTCGATGCCGCCCTTCAACGTGGCGTCGAGGAGGCTGCTGGCCAGCGTCTGGGAGACGTCCCCGCCACAGAAGATCGCGCCCCGGAGGGTCTGCCCGTTCCCGCCGCCGGTCACGCGAATCCGGCCGGTGACGAAGATGTACCCCACGTACTCGAAGTTGCCCGAGATCGTGAGGTCGCCGTCGACCAGGAGGACCCCGGCCCCGGTCGCCCCTCCCCCGACCTGCAGGCTCCCCTGCGAGTAGGTGATGACATAGTTCCCCGCCCGCCAGTTCCCGAGCTTCCCGGAGTACTGCTGGGTGTAGTTCGTGAACACGAGGTTCGCGAGGGGGCGCATCGCCGTGAAGAGGTCGTCGAACCAGGTCGACGACGGCGGGGCCCAGGCCGCGACGCTCGGATAGCCCCCGCTCCCGGTGACGTTGTCGAGCTGCTGCCCGCTGAGCTGGGCGATCAACTGGCTCGGGGTGCCGCTGGTCGCGATCCCGAGGACGGAGGGCCCGGGTTGGGTTTGATTGTTCAGCGGATGGTCTTTCCCGTTGATCTGGAAAGAGTTCCCGGCGAAGGAGATGTCCGAGTTCGGATCGAGGAGGGTGAGGACCGCGGGGACGCTGACCGGGAGGAAGGAGTCGAGCCGCTCGAGCCACCCCGTGACGGTCTCGGTCGAGGTGCCGACCCTGGCCGAGGCGAAGACGCGCGCCACGTTCTCGTCCGACTCGTCGATCTCCCCGTCGCCGTCGTTGTCCTCGAGGTCCGACCACCAGCGCTCGACGGTCGCCGTCATGCTCTCGTCCCCCTCCTCGACGAGGCCGTCCCCGTCGTTGTCGTCGCCGTCGTCCGACCAGTCGATGCGGCCGCTCGGGGGGAGCCTGTCCGCCCCGAGGAGGACCCTCGCGTGGTCGATCCCCGACTCCGCGATCGTGAAGGCCATCGTGCGCTCGACCTCCGTCCGCGCTCGCCCCGCCCGGGCCATCTCGATGGTGAGGAGGCCGACGATGGCCCCCGCGAGGAGGGTGACCGAGGCCACGAGGAAGATGAGGATCGAACCCTGTTCCGCCCTGTTCTGCGCCATGACCGCCCTTTTCCTTTTCCCCGGGTCTCCCGGCCCGGCTGATCCGCAGGAAGCAACTCCCTTGCCACGAGGCTTCCGCCGCTCCCCGATTCGCGCAAACGGTCGCGCCCCAGCGACATCCGCGGGGGAAGCTCGGAGGGCGCTCCGCGCCCCACGGCCAGGAGGTTCATCGAACGCGACCTCGGCTGTCGAGTCGTTTGGACCTCTCCAATTCGCCGAACGCCGGACCGGGAGGCCAAGAAACACGGCGCGGCGGGGAGGCCCGCCGCGCCGCTGGAGAGAAGGGTGGTGAAGGATGACTAGGGTTCGGTGACGGCCGCGATCCCGTAGCGGGTGAGGGCCGTGCGGACCAGGTTCAGGGCGGCCGTGGAGTAGACCAGGCTGACGTTTCCGGAGAGGAGGGTCGAGAGGAGTCCGCCGGTCGCCTGCTGGACGTCTCCGCCGACGAACATTGCTCCGTGCAGGACCTTCGTCCCGCCCCCCCCCGAGAACCGCACGCGGCCGGTGACGAAGACGTAGCCGACGTAGTCCCAGTTCCCGGTGATCTCGAGGTCTCCGTCGACGAGGAGGACGCCCGCTCCGGTCGACCCCCCGCCGATGTGGAGCGAGCCCTGCGAGTGGGTGATGTAGACGTCCCCCGTCTGCCAGTCCCCGAGGGTGCCGGTGTAGGTCCCGCCGTAGTTCGAGAAGTTCACCCGGGCGAACGGGCGCAGAGCCGCCACGGTGTCCGTGAGCCAGGTGGAGGAGGTCGGAGCCCAGGTCGTGACGCTCGGCCAGCCCCCGGCGCCGGCCACGTTGTCCCGCTGCTGGCCGGAGAGCTGGCTGAGGACGTCGCGCGGCGCCCCGTCGATCGCGATCCCGTAGACCGGGGTGCCGGGGCCCGGCGTCCCGTCGAGGTTGCTGTCGATCCCGTTGACCAGGAAGGAGTTGCCGCTGAAGGTCAGGTCCGCGTTCGGGTCGAGGAGGGAGACGACGGCCGGGATGTCGATCGGGAGGGCCGACTCCTGCCGCTGCAGCCAACCGGTGAGGGTGACGGTCGAGGTCCCGAGCGGGACGGTGCAGGCGACGTGCGCGACCCCCTCGTCCTTCTCGTCGATCTCGCCGTCCCCGTCGTTGTCGAGGCCGTCCACCCACCAGCGGTCGGCGATTGCGGTCAGGCTCTCGTCCCCCTCGTCGACGAGCCCGTCGCCGTCGTTGTCGGCCGCGTCGCTCGACCAGTCGAGGCTCGTCCCCGTAGGCCACGAGTTCGAACTCATGAGGACCGCCACCTGGTCGATCCCCGCCTCCGCGATCGTGAAGGCTCTCGTCCTCTCGACCTCCGTGCGCGCCCGGCTCGCCCGCCCCTGCTCGACCGTGATCAGGCCGAGGATGGCCCCCGCAAGGAGGCTCACCGACGCGACCAGGAAGATGAGGATCGAACCGCGTTCTGCCTCGTGCCTCCGCATGACCGCCCGTACCCTTTCCACCAGGATTCCCCATCCCGGTCGATCGAGGGGGCAGCAATCTGTCTGCCGTGGGAGGGGCTCTCGGTGCCCTCCTCCGCAAGCGACGCGGGGACATCGGGATCCGTCCGGGCCGCGTGAAGGGGGCTCCGCGGCCGACCTCCGGGAAGTTCAGCGGACTCGACGTTTCCGGGGAAACGGCCCGGAATCGTTCAAGAAGGCGGACGCTCGGGGGAGGGGCGGGGAGGCTCTACGGCTCGGTGACTGCGGCGATGCCCCACTGGGTGAGGGCGAGGCGGATGCGGTTCAGGGCCTCCGCCGAGTAGGCGAGGTCGATCGAGCCCGTGAGGGTGTTCCCGATGAGCCGGCTCTGCTGGACGTCTCCGCCGACGATCACCGCCCCCTTCAGGACCTGGCCGGATCCGCCCCCCGTCACCCGGATCTGACCGGTGACGATGACGAGGCCGACGTAGCTGAATCCCCCCGAGACGAGGAGGTCCCCCTCGACGACGAGGATGCCGGCTCCGGTCGATCCCCCCCCGACGTTCAGCGAGCCCTGCGAGTGGGTGATGACGTAGTTCCCCGTCTGCCAGTTCCCGAGCGTCCCGTTGTACGTCCCGGTGAAGTTCGTGAACTTCACCTGGGCGCGCGCCTTCAGGAACTCGACCAGGTCCGGGAGCCAGGTCGGCGAGGGCGGGGTCCAGGTCGTGATGCTCGGCCAGCCGCCCATCCCGGTCACGTTGTCGGTCTGCTGGCCCGTGAGCTGGGTCAGGACGTTCTGCAGGGTGCCGTCGATCGCGATTCCGTAGACGGGGCTCGAGGAGCCCGGCGTCCCGTCCAGGTTCAGGTCGTTCCCGTTGATCTGGAAGGAGTTCCCGGAGAAGTTGAGGTCGGCGTTCGGGTCGAGGAGGGTGAGGACGGCGGGCACGCCGAAGGGGATGATCGACTCCAACCGCTGAATCCACCCGGTGAGGGTCACGGTGGAGACGCCGAGCGGCACCGTGCAGGCGACGCGAGCCACCCACTCGTCCGACTCGTCCGTCTGGCCGTCTCCGTCGTTGTCGAGGCCGTCCGTCCACCACGTCTGGACGGTCGCCGTCAGGCTCTCGTCCCCCTCGTCGTCGAGCCCGTCCCCGTCGTTGTCGATCCCGTCCTTCGACCAGTCGAGGGTCGAGCCCGGGACCCAGGCGTTCGAGCTCATGAGGACCGCCACCTGGTCGATCCCCGACTCGGCGATCGTGAAGGCCCGCGTCCGCTCGATTTCCGTCCGCGCGCGGTTCGCCCTCCCCTGCTCGATCGTCAGCAGGGCCATGATCGACCCCGCGAGGAGCGTCACCGAGGCGACGAGGAAGATGAGGATGGATCCGCGCTGCGACTCTCTCTGCACCATGTCTGGCTGCTCCCCGACTCGTGGCCGGGATTCCCGGCCCGGCCGAGCGCGACAGAGCAAGGGGCTTGCCAACCCGCGGCGAGTGCAGGGGCTTCGCCGCAATCCGGCGCGACGCAGGCGGATCCGAACGAGACGCGAGTCGGTCGCAGGAGAGCGCCGGTCGGCCCGTGTCCAGGGAGCGCGACGCGCTCCGTCGCGATGGCGCGACGGCGTCCAGGAATCCGGACGCCCGTCCGGCGAGCTAGCCCCGGACCTTCTTGCTCGAGACGACGACCCAGTCTTCCGAGACCTTGCGGATCGGCCGGCTCCAGGATCGCATCTCGTCCCCGGGCCGGGCGAAGACCGTGGCGTGCTCGACCGTCTCCAGGAACCAGGCGGACCCGGCCCGGCGCCAGGCGCAGGCGGCGCCCGCGACGCGCACCTCGAGCCGGTCCGCGACGGGATCGACGTCGGAGAAGACCGCGATCCCCCGCTTCGCCTCCCCCACGGCGATCTCCCCGCTCCAGGAAAGGATGTTCTCGACGCCGCGCCCGGCGGTCTCCTGGATCGCCTTGTCGACGTCGGGACGGAAGACCGCCGGCCGCTCGGTCCCCCGGTCGGGGACGAGGCGGGCGGTGAGAGAGAGGGGGCGGGCCTCCCCGGTGTCGTTCGTCACCCGCACCTCGGACCACCAGAAGGCGCGGCTCCGCCCGTCCGCCCCGACGATGGAGACGGGGCGCGGGGCCGTCGTCGAGACTCGCATCCGCCAGGGCGCCTCCGTCCGCCGCATCGAGTAGGCCGCGGGCTTCGCCTCCGCCGGCTCGCCGAGCTGGCACGGAGGCAGGAGGGAGAGAAGGAGTCCGGCGGGGATCATGGTCGGGCCTGCGGGGGGAAGGAGGACGGGAAGCGGTCAGTCTCGTGTGAGCTTGCGGAGCTCCTCGATCGGGGAGTCGGGGCCGACCTCGAGGTTCTCCGCATCGGGGGGGAGGACCCCCTCCTTCTTGAGCTGCGTGAGCTGGAACTTCTTCACCTCCCCGTTCCCCATGAGGCAGAGGGTCACGCCCGAGCGGTGGTTCAGCTCCCCGTCGTTGTCGTCCGCGAGGATCGGCTCGTTCCCCGAGAGGCTGCTCATCCTGTGGGTCTTGATGTCGCGGCCGGCGTAGCGGGTGTAGGTGCCGTCGACCTGGTCCCAGGGCTCGAACCAGTGCTTCGGCTCCTTGTAGCGCTTCTTCTCCTCGTCGTAGAGGACGTCGGGCGCGTCGGGCTCGGGGCAGGTGAGGCGGGTGGCGTTCGCGTCCGTGTGCTCGATCACGTCCCAGACCGAGAGGAAGTTCTTCGCCCCCGTCTCCTTCGGCAGGTGGTTGCGGTCCGTCTTGTAGATCTGGTACCAGCCGAAGATGTCGTTCATGTTCTTCTCGCACGCCGTCGTCTTCGCGCGGTAGAGGACGTCCATCCCCTTCGGGAGGAGGAACGCCATCAGGATCGCGAGGATCGCGATGACGAGCGTGAGTTCGATCAGGGTGAAGCCGCGGCGAGGAGTCATGGGGGTCCTCCGGGCCATTCCTAGTGGATCCAGGGCGGGGAGTTACGCCTGCTCGATGCTACCCGAGCGGCGGGGAGGGGCCTACGTCCCCTCCCGCCAGGAGCCGAGGTAGCGCTCCTGCTCGGCGGAGAGCCGGTCGATCTCGATCCCCATGGTCTCGAGCTTCAGGCGCGAGACGAAGGCGTCCACCTCGGGGGGGATGGCGTGGACGGCGACGGCGAGCTTGCCGCGCATCTTCGAGACCCGCTCCGAGCACAAGGCCTGGACGGCGAAGGACATGTCCATCACGGCCGAGGGGTGCCCCTCGGCGGCGGCGAGGTTGACGAGGCGCCCCTCGGCGAGGACGAAGATCGTCCGGCCGTCCTTGAGGCGGTACTCCTCGACGTTCGCGCGGGAGCCGGGGACGACCTCCCGGGAGGCGGCCGCCAGCGCCTTCAGGTCGATCTCGACGTCGAAGTGGCCGGAGTTGCAGAGGATCGCCCCGTCCTTGAGGGAGGGGAAGTGCTCCGACCCGAGGACGGTGCGGTTCCCGGTCACCGTGCAGAAGATGTCCCCGCGCTTCGCCGCCTTCGCCATCGGCGCGACCTCGAAGCCGTCCATCGCCGCCTCGAGGGCCCGGACCGGATCGACCTCGGTGACGATGACGTGGGACCCCATCCCGCGGGCGCGCGCGGCGAGCCCCCGGCCGCACCAGCCGTAGCCGGCGACGACGAAGGAGCGCCCGGCGAGGAGGATCCCGGTCGCCCGGAGGATGCCGTCGATCGTCGACTGCCCCGTGCCGTAGCGGTTGTCGAAGAGGTGCTTCACCGCCGCGTCGTTCACGGCGAGGACGGGGACCTTCAGGTCGCCCGCCTTCTCCATCGCCCGCAGGCGCTGGACGCCCGTCGTCGTCTCCTCGAGGGAGCCGAAGAGCCCCCGGAGGGCCTCCTTCCGCTCCGTGTGGGCGAGGGCAACCAGGTCGCAGCCGTCGTCGATCGTGATCTGGGGGGCGTGGTCGAGGGCGACGTTGAGGTGGCGGTAGTAGGTGTCCCGGTCCTCGCCGCGGCGGGCGTAGGTGGGGATCCCGTACTCCGAGACGAGCGCGGCGACGACGTCGTCCTGCGTCGAGAGGGGATTGCTGGCGCACAGGACCAGGTCGGCCCCCCCCGCCTGGAGGGTGCGGGCGAGGTTCGCGGTCTCCGCCGTGACGTGGAGGCAGGCCGAGACCTTGAGGCCGGCGAGGGGCTTCTCCTTCGCGAAACGGGCGCGCAGCGCCGCGAGGACCGGCATCTCCCGGTCCGCCCACTCGATCCTCCCCTTCCCCCGGGGCGAGAGGGAGGGGTCGGCGACGTCCCCCCGTCCGGGTCCTTGACGGGAGGAGGGGGAGCGCGTGGCGGCCTTCGGCATGGATCTCCTCGGGTTCTCGGGGTCGGGGGCCGGGTCTAAACCGGCAATCTAGCGAGCGGCGGGCGCGGCCTCGGGGAGGGAGGCGGCCTTCCGGAAGATGCGCTCGAGGTCGAGCCTCTCCCAGGAGAAGGCGTCCCCCGTCCGTCCGAAGTGGCCGTGCCGGGCGGTCTGGCGGTAGATCGGGCGCTTCAGGTCGAGCCGCTCGATGATCCGCGCCGGGCGCAGGTCGACGTGGTCCCGCACGATCGAGGCGATCTTCGCGTCGGGGATCCGGCCGGTCCCGAAGGAGTCGACCTGGAAGGCGAGGGGCAGCGCGCGCCCGATCGCGTAGCAGACGGAGACCTCGCAGCGCTCGGCGAGCCCGGCGGCGACGACGTTCTTCGCGACCCAGCGCATCGCGTAGGCGGCGGAGCGGTCGACCTTGCTCGGGTCCTTCCCCGAGAAGGCCCCCCCGCCGTGCCGCCCCATCCCGCCGTAGGTGTCGACGATGATCTTGCGGCCGGTCAGCCCCGAGTCCCCGTGGGGCCCGCCGATCACGAAGCGCCCGGTCGGGTTCACGTGGTAGATCGTCTTCTCGTCGAGGAGCCGCGCCGGGATCACGCGGCGGATGATCCGCTCCCTCACCGCCTCCTCGACCTGGGGGGTGGGGACGCTGGAGGCGTGCTGGGTCGAGACGAGGACCGTGTGGACGCGCACGGGCTCGTCCCCCTCGTACTCGACCGTGACCTGCGACTTCCCGTCCGGGCGGAGCCAGGGGATCTCCCCGCTGCGGCGCGCCTCGGCGAGGCGCTCGACGAGCCGGTGCGCGAGGAAGATCGGCAGCGGCATGAACTCCGTCTCGAACTTCCCCTCCCGGCAGGCGAACCCGAACATCATCCCCTGGTCTCCCGCCCCCTGCTCCTTGTCCCCGCTCGCCGTGACCCCGGCGGAGATGTCGGGGGACTGGCCATGGATCGAGACGAGGACGCCGCAGGAGTCCGCCTCGAAGCCGAGCGCCGGATCCGTGTAGCCGATCTCCCGGATCGTCTCGCGGACGAGCCCCTCGTAGGAGACGACCGCGGAGGTCGTCACCTCTCCGAAGAGGAGGACGAGCCCCGTCGTGCAGGAGGTCTCCACGGCGACCCGGGCGTCGCGGTCCTGCGAGAGGATCGCGTCGAGGACCGCGTCCGAGATCTGGTCGGCCACCTTGTCGGGGTGGCCCATGGTGACCGATTCCGACGTGAACAGGCGACGATCCATCGGGGAGACTCCCTGGGGGAAGCGGGGCGCGCGGGGACGCGAACGCCCGTCGGAGGAACTTCCGGGCGTTCCCCGCGCCTCGCGCGGGGACGAGGACGAGTCTACCCGGAGGCTCCCCTCGCGGCGACCCGGGAGGGGTGGAGGAGGAACCGCTCGAGGACGCCTAGGGTCCGCTCGGTCGCCCCCCGCTGGGAGGCGAGCGCTCGCACGCCCCTCTCCCCCATCGCGCGCGCCCCCTCGGGGTCCTCGAGGAGCCGCGCGAGGGCCCCCTGCAGGTCGGCCTCGTCCGCCACCCTCCGCGCCCCCTCCCCCTCGAGGAGGAGGTTCACCTCGTCCTCGAAGTTGAACGTGTGGGGGCCGAAGAGGGTGGGCTTGCCGAGGGACACCGGCTCGAGGACGTTGTGGCCGCCGTGGGGGACGAGGGAGCCCCCCACGAACACGGCCGAGGCGAGGGTGTAGATCCGCTCGAGCTCGCCGATCGTGTCGACGACGACAGCGGTCCCCGCCGCGAGGGTTCCCCGCCCGCGGCGCAGGTCCGAGAGGAGGACCGCCTTCCCCCCCTCGGCGGCGAGGTCGTCGAGGACCGATCCCACCCGGTCGGGATGCCGGGGGGCGAGAAGGAGCCGCAAGGGGACGCGCAGCTTCTCCTCCGTGCCGCGCGCCGCCCGAAGGAGCGTGCGCTCCTCTCCCGCGTGGGTGCTCCCCCCGACGACGACCCTCTCCCCCGGGCCGATCCTCAGGAGCGCGCGCAGCTCCTCGTCGGGCGGAGCGTCCCGGGAGGGGCCGAGGTTGTCGAACTTCATGTTTCCGGTCACGAAGACGCGGGAGGCGGGGACGCCGAGGTCGAGGAAGCGCTCCGCGTAGCGGCGGTTCTGGACGCAGTAGACCTCGATCCGCTCGAGCTCGGGGAGGAGGCGCCAGGCGCGCGTGTAGCCCCGCCAGGAGCGCTCCGAGATCCGGCCGTTCACGACGGCGACCGGGACGCCGCGCCGGCTCGCCGCGCGCAGGAAGTTCGGCCAGATCTCGAGCTCCATCAGCACGATCCCGCACGGCTCGACGCGGTCGATCACCCGGCCGGGGACGAAGGGGAGGTCGAGGGGGTAGAAGAAGCGCAGGTGCTCCGGGAGGAGGCGCTCGAGGAGGGAGTAGCCGGTCGGCGTCGTCGAGGAGAGCGCGACCTCGAGCTCGGGACGGCGCCCGGCGAGCGCGGCGACGAGCGGCTGCGCCGCCTTCACCTCCCCGACGGAGACGCCGTGGATCCAGACCCGGCCCCCCTTGCGGGGCCGGACCGGCACGAAGCCGAGGCGCTGGGGGAGGCCCTTGCGGAACCTCCGGCTCGTCGCGATCCGGAAGAGGAAATAGGGGGAGCCGACGAGGACGAAGCCGAGGAAGCAGAGGTCGTAGAGGAGGTGCGCGGCCGCCGCGCGCTTTCGCCGGGGGAGGCGGGAGCCGGCGGGGAGGGATCCGGAGGAGGCCTCCGCGGGAGGCACGGCGCTCGAGGTCAAGCGCCGGAAGCCGACCCGCAGCACTTCTTGTACTTCTTGCCGCTCCCGCAGGGGCAGGGGTCGTTGCGACCCGGCGCGCGGTCCGCCGCCTTCGCCGCGGGGGGCGCCTCCTTCGGGGCGGTCGCCGCGGTCGCCTGGCCCTGCGCCGCGCGGCTGCGCTGGTAGAGGTCGAAGGCGAGGTGGGGCGGCACGTTCCGCGGCGCCGCGGCCCCCGGCGCCGCGGCCCTCGCGACTTGCGGGTTTGCGATCGTCGCGCTCGCCCCGACCGGCGCGGGGGCCGCCGACGCCGCGGGGGCGGCGGCGCGCCCGAGGCGGCGCTCGTCCTCCCCGGCGATGCGGACCTTGAAGATCAGGTTCGTCACCTCGTCGCCGACCGCGGCGAGGAGCTGCTCGAACTTCCCGAACCCCTCCCGCTTGTACTCGTTCTTCGGGTCGACCTGGGCGTAGCCGCGTAGTCCGATCCCCGACTTCAGGGCGTCCATCGCGTAGAGGTGGTCCTTCCACTTCGCGTCGATCGAGCTCATGAGGAGGTAGCGCTCGATCTTGCGCATCGTCTCGGACCCCTCGGCCTTCTCCCTCTCCTCGTAGAGGCGGGCGACCTCGGCGAGGAGGAAGGCCTTCGCCCCGGTGCCGTCCTTCGACCCCGCCCTGTCCCCCGACCCCTTCGCCTTGAGCGTCTCCGGGGCGACCTCGAAGCCGAACTTGTGCTTCGCCCACTTCGCGAGGCCCGCCCAATCGTTCTCCGCCCCGTAGAGGGCGACGGCGCTCTCGACCTGCTCCTCCGCCATGTCGAGGACCTTCTCCTTCAGGCCCACCGCCTCGAGGACCTCCTGCCGGCTCGCGTAGATCAGGCGGCGCTGCTTGTCCATCACCTCGTCGTACTCGAGGACGTTCTTGCGCGCCTCGAAGTGCCACTGCTCGACCTTCTTCTGCGCCCGCTCGATCGCCCGCGTCACCATGCCGGAGCGGATGTCCTGGTCCTCCTCCATCCCGAGGCGCTTCATGAAGTTCTTCACCCAGTCCCGGTAGAACTTCCGCATCAGGTCGTCCTCGAGGGAGAGGAAGAAGCGGCTCTCCCCCGGGTCCCCCTGGCGGCCCGTGCGCCCCCGGAGCTGGTTGTCGATCCGCCGCGCGTCGTGCCGCTCCGTTCCGAGGACGTAGAGCCCGCCGAGCGAGACGACCTCGTCGTGCTCGGCCTTCGCGAGCGCCTCGAACTGCGAGCGCAGCTCCGGCACGCGCGGGTCGGTCATCTCGATCCCCTCGGCGGCGAGCCGGTCCCGCAGCAGCCCCTCGGGGTTCCCCCCGAGGAGGATGTCGGTCCCGCGGCCGGCCATGTTCGTCGCGACGGTGACGGCCCCCTTGCGGCCGGCCTGGGCGACGATCTGCGCCTCCCGCTCGTGGTACTTGGCGTTCAGGACCTGGTGGGGGACGCCGCGGCGGGAGAGCATCCCCGAGAGCTTCTCCGACTTCTCGATCGAGATCGTCCCGACGAGGAGGGGCTGCCCCTTCTTGTGGACCTCGGCGATCTCGTTCGAGATCGCCTTCCACTTCTCGGGCTCCGTGCGGTAGACGACGTCGTCGTGGTTCGCGCGCCGCATCGGGCGGTTGGGGGGGACCTGGACGACGTCGAGGTCGTAGATCTTCGCGAACTCGGCCGCCTCCGTCATCGCGGTCCCCGTCATCCCGGCGAGCTTGCGGAAGAGGCGGAAGTAGTTCTGGTAGGTGATCGTGGCGAGGGTCTGGTTCTCCTCGCGCGGCCGGATCCCCTCCTTCGCCTCGACGGCCTGGTGGAGGCCGTCCGACCATCGCCGGCCGTGCATCAGGCGGCCCGTGAACTCGTCGACGATGATGATCTCCCCTTCCTTGACGACGTAGTCGCGCTCGTTCCTGTAGAGGTGGTGGGCGCGCAGCGCCGTCTCGATCAGGTGCGGCCAGTCCATGTTGCGGCCGCTGTAGAAGGTGTCGACCCCCGCGATCCGCTCCGCCTCCTCGATCCCCTCGTCCGTGAGGAGGGCCTGGTGCTCCTTCTCCTTCACCTCGAAGTGGAGCTCGGGCCGGAGCCGGCGCGCGAGCCGGTCCGCGACGAGGTAGCGCTCGGAGGACTCCTCCGCGGGCCCCGAGATGATGAGGGGGGTGCGCGCCTCGTCGATCAGGATGGAATCGACCTCGTCGACGATCGCGTAGTTGAGGAAGCGCTGGACCTGGTCCTCCACCCGCACCTTCATGTGGTCCCGCAGGTAGTCGAACCCGAACTCGCTGTTCGTCCCGTAGGTGATGTCGCAGCCGTACTCGCGCTGCCGCAGCCTCGGTTCCATATGGGCTTGGATCGCCCCCACCGTGAGGCCGAGGTACTCGTAGATCGGCCCCATCCAGTCCCGGTCCCGCCGGGCGAGGTAGTCGTTGACCGTGACGATG
The DNA here is from genome assembly GCA_022616055.1 of Planctomycetota bacterium. Classification (GTDB taxonomy): domain Bacteria; phylum Planctomycetota; class UBA1135; order UBA1135; family JAKEFM01; genus JAKEFM01. Next base: position 6,003 of record JAKEFM010000190.1, on the reverse strand, counting down.
AAGACCCCCTTCCCCTCGAGGGCGTTCAGGCTCGCGGGAAGCGTCGCGACGAGCGTCTTCCCCTCCCCCGTCGCCATCTCGGCGATCTTCCCTCGGTGGAGGACGAGCCCCCCGAGGACCTGGACGTCGAAGGGGCGGAGTCTCGTCGCCCGCTTCGAGGCCTCCCGGACGAGGGCGAAGACCTCGGGGAGGACCGCCTCGAGCGTCGCCTCCTCGGCCGCGATCGCCTTCTTGAAGGCGGCCATCTTCTCCCGCATGTCCGCCTGCGAGAGCCTCTCGACCTGCCCCTCGAGGGAGGCGACCTTGCGGACGACGGGGACGAGGCTCCGGATCACCCGCTCGTTGCGCGACCCGAAGAGGGAGCGGAGCGTGCGGCCGACCCCGATCGAGAAGGAGGCGACGCGGTCGGCGAGGGTGTCGATGTCGAACTTCAGGGCCGGTTCCCGGGAGCGAAGCCGTTTCCCTATAGCGCCGGGCGCGGCGGTTCGGAAGACGAGCCGCGGTCGAGGAGCCCCGCGACGAAGCGCCGCAAGTCCTCGCGGTCGAACGGCTTCACGAGGAACCCGTCCGCGCGGGCGAACTCCTCGAAGGGGAGCGCCGCCGCGCTCGCGAGGAGGACGGGCGTGTCCCGGGTCGCGGGCCGTGCGCGCAGCTCCTCGAGGACCTTGAGCCCGTCCATCCCCGGCATCTCGTAGTCGAGGAGGACGAGGTCGGGCCGGATCCTCCCGATCTCCTCGAGGGCCTCCTCCCCGCTCCTCGCGACCTCCACCCCGTACCCCTCCGCGCGCAGGAGCGCCGCCGTCCCCTCGGCGAGGTCCGCCTGGTCGTCGACGACGAGCACGGTCCGGCGCTTCGCGCCGGGGAACCGCCCCTCCGCCTGGAGGCAGGCGGCCTTCAGCGAGACGGCCGTCGGGATCCCCTCCTTGTGCCAGGCCTCCTCGATCTTCTCCTTGAGTCCCCGGTTGAAGTCCCGCAGCCGCACCCAGGCGTCGTAGTCCGGATAGGTCGGCTTCACCTCCATCTCGTCGTGCGTGTCGACCGCGAAGGTGAACTCCCCGGCGAGGAGGTGCTCGTGGACGACGAGCTTCATGAAGGGGTAGCGGGCGTTGCCGAGGCGGAGCACGTAGCGGCGCGCCCGGCCCCCGGCGGGACGCGTCTCGTCCTCGAAGCGGGCGAGGGCCGACTGCGCGTCGTGGGCGCTCTTGAGGTCGGGGATCCTCAGGCGAGGCGGGGCTCCGCCCGGGTGCGCCAAGCGCAGGTAGATCTCCAGGGCGCGCGCGAAGTGCGCGGGGGTGAGCTCCGCCAGGTTCATCCCGCGGACCTCATCCCCCCGCCGCCCCCCCGGGCTCGATCCGGACGCAGCCGACGAGTTCCCGGACGTGGCCGAACCCGGCGACGCGGAGCATCTCGGGGAGCTCCGAGGCGATCCGGCACGCCGCCGACGGATCGACGTAGTTCCAGGTCCCGACCTGCACCGCCGTCGCCCCGGCGGCGAGGAACTCGCAGACGTCCTCCGCCGAGGCGATCCCGCCGCAGCCGACGATCGGGATGCGGACGGCCCGGGCGCACTCGTAGACCATCCGGACGGCGACGGGGCGGATCGCCGGGCCCGAGAGCCCGCCCCACCCCGCCCCGAGCCGGGTCCGCCGCCCGCGCCAGTCGATCGCGAGGCCGAGGAGGGTGTTCACCGCGGTCACGGCGTCGGCCCCCTCCGCCTCCGCCGCCCGCGCGATCTCCCCGATCCGCGTCACGTTCGGGGAGAGCTTGACGAGGAGGGGCTTCTTCGTCACCGCCCGGATCCTCCGGACCGCCTCCCCGCACGCCGCCGGCGTCGAGGAGAAGGGAAGGGCCCCCCCCTGCACGTTCGGGCAACTTAGGTTGGCTTCGATCGCGCTGCAGCCCGGGGCCTCGCCGACCCTCGCCGCGAGGGCGGCGAAGTCCTCCGCGCTCTCGGCCCCGATGTTGACGACGACGGGGACGCCGACGCGGGCGACCTCGGGAAGCTCCTGCTCGAGGAAGTGGTCGACCCCCCGGTTCTCGAGGCCGATCGAGTTGAGCATCCCGGAGGGGGTCTCGAAGAGCCGCGGCGGGGGATTGCCCGGCCGGGGCAGGCGCGTGACGGTCTTCAGGACGATCGCGCCGAGCGACCGGAGGTCGCCGAAGGGGGCGAGCTCCGTCGAGTGGCCGGCGGTCCCCGAGGCCGTCATCACGGGGTTGCGGAGGCGCAGTCCGCCGAGCGAGACCTCCAGCATGCCCACGGATCCTAGGGGTCCCCCCCAGGAGGGGCAACGCGCGCTAGGCGCCGCTCCTCGCCTCCGAGGGTCCGGGGGAGCGGCGCGCGAAGAGCCCCTGCACGAGGAGGAGGAACGCCCCGACGCAGATCATCGAGTCGGCGACGTTGAAGGTCGGGAAGTGGCCCCGGTCCCCGCCGAGGAGGTAGAAGTCGAGCCAGTCGCGGACATTCCCGTTGTTCGTGATGTTGTCGTAGAGGTTTCCGAGCGCGCCGGCGAAGAGGAAGCCGAGGCACAGGTGCTGGAGCCGCTCGGCCCGGGGGGTCCCGCGGACGAAGGCGAGGATGACGAGGAGGGCGATCCCCCGCGCGATCGCGAGGGGGACGGTGAGGCCCTTCCCCATCCCGAAGACCCCGCCGGGGTTCTCGACGTCGTCCAGGTAGAAGAAGCCGGGGATGACCTCGTAGGGCTCCCCCAGCCGGTGGAGGAAGTCGAAGACGATCCCCTTCGTGGCGATGTCGACGGCCGTGCCGAGGGCGGCGACGGCGAAGAAGAGCGACTTCCCGCGGAAGCCGCGCCCGTGGCTCTCTTCCGGAACGGTCTCCTGCACCGTTCCTCCCCGCCTAGGCGCTCTCCCGCTCGGCGGCGCGCTGGCAGTCGATGCAGTGGCGCGTCCAGGGGACCGCGGCCAGGCGCTTCTTGGCGATCGGCTTGGCGCAAGCCTCGCAGTCGCCGTAGGTTCCGGCGGTGATCCGCTCGAGGGCCTCGTGGATCTCCCGCACCCGCTCCTCCTCCGACTCGATCAGCCCGAGCGTGAAGTCCTGCTCGAAGTTGTCGGAGCCGTGGTCCGCCATGTGGTCGACGGAGAAGTCCTGCTCGGAGGACTTCAGGGCCTCCCCCTCCATCGCGCGGATGTTCCCCGAGAGGGCTTCGCGCTGCTCGAGGAGCAGAGCGCGGAAGGCCTTGATCTCGCTCTTCGTGAGTTTCGTCATGCGAACGGGCCTCTGCCAATATCACGACATCCCGCCCGCCCCACCGGCTCCCTGGCCACCGAAAGGGGCGGGAAGTGTAGGAGGATACCCCGCGCTCATCAAGCGGGTCGGGACGCCTCGTGGAGATCCGGTCGCGCCCTTCGGGTAAAAACCCGCGGTGCCCGACGCTCCGCGCGCCGCGTCCTTCCAGGCCGACCTGGACGACTTCCTCGCCCACCTCCGGGTCGAGGGGGGACTCTCCGAGAACACCCTGTCTGCCTACCGGCGCGACCTCGGCGCCCTAGCCCGTTCCCTCCTCCGCTCCCGCTTCCGCTCCTACCGGACCGGGAAGGCCGAGCCCCTGCGCGCCCACCTGCGCCACCTCCGCGCCGGCGGCGCGGCCCCGGCCTCGATCGCCCGGTCCCTCTCGGCGACCCGGACGTTCTACCGCTTCCTCGCCTCGGAGGGCCGGATCCCCTCCGACCCGACCGTCAGCCTCGAGGCCCCGCGGCTCTGGAAGCGCCTCCCCGACGCCCTCACCGTCGAGGAGGTCCGCGCCCTCCTCGCCCGGCCCGACGCGGACGCCCCCCTCGGGGCCCGCGACCGGGCCCTCCTAGAACTGCTCTACGCCACGGGTGGGCGCATCTCCGAGGTCCTCGGCCTCGCCTCCCCGGCCCTCCGACTCGACCTCGGCTTCGCCCGGGTCCACGGGAAGGGGAACCGCGAGCGCCTCGTCCCCTTCGGCGCCCGCGCGGTCCAGGCCCTCCGCCGCTGGCTGGAGGACTTCCGCCCCCCACTCGCCGCCAAGTCGGGATCCGACCGCGTCTTCCTCACCCGCTCCGGCAAGCCCCTCGACCGATTCCAGGCGATGCGGCTCCTCCAGCGCTACGCGAGGGCGGCGGGTATCCGAAAGCGCGTCTCCCCCCACGTCCTGCGCCACTCCTTCGCCACCCACCTCCTCGAGGGGGGAGCGGACCTGCGCGTGGTCCAGGAGCTCCTCGGCCACGCCTCCATCGCGACGACGGAGATCTACACCCACGTCGACCGCTCCCGGGTGAAGGAGCTCCACCGGCGCTTCCACCCGCGCGGCTAGCGCCCCTACTTCTTGATCGGCTCGACCTCCAGGTCGTCGAAGAGCGTCACGGAGTCGGCCTTCGTCCAGAAGCCGACCTTCCCGGGCGCGAACCCCTCGATCTCCGCGACGAGGGGCGTCCCGCCGTCGAAGGAGCACTTCACTTCCTTGCCCCGGCACTCGACCCGGATCGCGTGCCACTCCTTCGCCAGCACCTTCACGTCCTGCGACTTCAACTGCTGGCGCTTGCCGTCGATCACCGTGTAGAGGCGGAAGTTCCCCTCGAGGGCGTTCGCGCGGCAGATCAGGTAGCGGTTGGCGTCGACGTAGCGGAAGACGACCCCCCCCGCCTGGTCGACCTCGCCCGAGATCGGCCGGAACCGGGCCGTCAGCGTGAAGTCGCCGAACTGCTTCCCGTCGAGGACGGCGACGGGGTAGCGGGAATTCGTCGAGTCGGCCGAGGACTGCTTCAGGACGGAGTTCTCCCCGTCGTTCTCGACCGTCCACTTCCCCTCGGGGCCTTCCCCGGTCCGGGCGAACGACCAGCCCTTCGGCGGCTTGCCCGTCTCCGTCTCCTCGAAGCCGATCTTGATCCTCTCCATATCGTCACCGAGCCTCGCCTCTCGCGGCGCCGCCGGCTCCGCGCGCTCCGCGGCGAGCCGCGCCTCCTCGTCGTCCTCGTCGACGGCGGCGGAACGCCCCTCCGGAGGGAGGCCGAGCACGAGGAAGAGCACGACCTCCTCCCCCTCGCGCCGGACCTTCAACTCGACGCGGTCCCCCGGCATCCGCGTGCCGAGCACCGCGCCGAGCTCCGCGCGGTCCGCCACCGGAATGCCCAGCACCGAGAGGATGCGGTCCCCTTCGCGGAGCCCCGCCTCCGCCGCCGGACTCACGGGAAGCACGCGCTTCACCTTCAGGCTCTCCGCGCCCTCCTCCGCGGCTAGCTCGACTCCCATCCAGGGCTGGGAGGGGCGGAAGAGTTCCAACCGCCAGGCGGCCCCGAGCCGGGCTTCATCGACATCCTCGACCGGCCCGGGCTCCGCCCGGGCCAGCTCCTCCTCGACGATCGCGCGCACTTCGACGCGGAGGCGCTCCACCGCCTCGGCGATCCGCCGATCGATCCGCGCGAGGATCTGGCGGCGCCAAGCCTCGCGGTCGAGGGAGCCGTCGAGGAGCAGGCCCTGCGAGACGCGCTTGGAGGCCAAGTCCTGCTGGAGCCTCTCCTCGGGCGCTTTCCACCGCTCTTCGAGGATCCGGCCCCGCGTGGCCTCGCGCAGGGAGTCCAGGTACCGCCGGACCTTTTCATCGAGGGCTCTTCGCTCCTCTTCCTGGGCGTCCCTCGTGGGGACCGGTGCGGGGGTCGTCCCCTGCGTCGCGAGCCCCGGGGCGATCAGGGCGGCGGCGCCCAGCGTCGGGAGGATTCCGTGCCGCATCATGGGCGTCCTTTCAGGGAGAACCCCGAGACGCGTGGGGATCCTAGGGCTCCCTACCGGGGGGGTCCACCCCGGCCCTCGCTCCGGCACGACGGCTCTCCCGCCGCGCCGGGTGGCACCGGCTCCCTCTCGGCGGAGGCGACTAGAGACCCGTGACGGTGGTGATCTCGAGGTTCGTGAACCGAAGCGGCGGCCCGACGACGGCCTGCCAGTAGAGCGAGAGCCCAATCAGAGCGGGATTCGCGGGAACGGGGAAGGTGAGGTCCGCGCGTCCCTGCGGGTCGAGGGTTCCCCCG
>JAKEFM010000189.1 GCA_022616055.1 Planctomycetota bacterium | reverse complement strand
CTTCCAGAAACCGGGGACGGCGGCTCCGCAGTCGGGGCAGGTCCCGTCCCGGAGCCGGTTCTCGAGGATCCGGTAGCCCCGCCGGGCGATCAGGTTTCCATGGCACTTCGGGCACCGGGTGTCCTCGGCGTCGCCGACGCGGCCTGGGAGGTTCCCGGCGTAGACGAAGAGGAGCCCTTCCTTCCGTCCGATCTCGACCGCCTCGAGGAGCTTCTCGACGGGGGTGCCGTCGCGGTCGGTCATCTTGTACTCGGGGTGGAACGCCGTGACGTGCCACGGGATCTCGGGGGAGACCGAGGCGAGGAACCGCGCGATGTCGCGCAGCTCCTCGGCCGAGTCGTTCAGCCCGGGGACGACGAGGGTCACGATCTCCACCCAGAATCCCATCCGCTTCAGCAGACGGATCGTGTCGAGGACGGTCTCGAGCTTCCCCCCGAGGCGGCGGTACTCCCGGTCCCGGAACGATTTCAGGTCGACCTTGTAGAGGTCGACGAACGGGCGAATGAAGCGGAGCACCTCGGGCGTGCCGTTCCCGTTCGAGATGTAGGCGCAGACGAGCCCCGCACCGCGCGCGCGGCGGAAGACCTCGACCGCCCACTCGCTCGTGATCAGCGGCTCGTTGTACGTGCTCGCGACCACGCGGGCGCCGAGCCGGAGGGCGAGGGCGGCGAGCCCCTCGGGGGTCGCCTCGCGCGGGGAGGCGAGGGCGCCGGGATCGCGGATCGCCTGGGAGGTGATCCAGTTCTGGCAGTAGGCGCAGTGGTAGTCGCAGCCGAGCATCCCGAAGGAGAGCGCCTCGCTCCCGGGGAAGGCGTGGAAGAAGGGCTTCTTCTCGATCGGGTCGCACTGGAGGGCCCCGACGTACCCGAAGGGGGCGTAGAGGACCCCTCCCCTGTTGAACCGGACCTTGCAGACCCCCGGGCGGCCCTCCGGGATCGGGCAGCGGTGGCCGCAGGCGAAGCAGACGACCTTTCCCCCCTCCTGTCTCTCATAGAGGACAGCCTCCCGCGTCCGGATCGCGAGGGTCTCGGCGAGGGGGACTCCTGCGGGCGCCTCCACGGCTTTCTCGGGGCGGCGATAGCGTACCCGCCTCCCTCCCACCAGCCCGGATCCTCCTGGCGCAACTTTCGCGGGGGGGAAGGGTATCCGGTCCCCGCCGGAGGGCCGGTTCCCACGCGGGAAGGGTTTCCCGCGTATCCTCGTCTATCCCGCCGCTCCCGGAGGTGCGGAATGTCCCGCCCCCTTCGCCTTCTCCCCCTGCTCGGCTCCCTGTCCCTGGCTGCGGGCTGCACGGCCTATGCGGTGCGGGACGCCGATCGGGAGGTCGCCGAGATCCTGGAGGAGGTCGAGCGGGACCACATCGCGGCGCGGGTCCCGGACCTCGTCGAGCCGGAGAAGGCTCCGCTCCCGGAGACGCGGCCGGAGACGGCGCCCGCGGAGACCGAGGACGAGCCCGAGACGGAGCCCGTCTCGCAGCCGGCCTCCGATCCGGAGGCGCTCCGGCTGGGTCTCCGGGACGCGATGCGGCTCGCCGTCCGCCAGAGCCGGGACTACCAGACGCAGGTCGAGTCGCTCCAGCTCCAGGCCCTCGCCCTGACGGGGACCCGGAGGAGCTTCTCACCCCGGTTCACGGGGGTCCTCTCCTACCTCTACTCCCAGGGCTTCTCCTTCCCGGAGGGGGTCTTCTCCCCGCACGACTCGGACGACCTGGTCCACACCGGAAGGGGCTCCCTGGGCGTCTCGCAGATCCTGCCCCTCGGGGGGACCCTCGAGCTGACCGCGGCGGAGACCGCCGTGCGCGACACCGGACTCTCGGATCCCTCCTACGCGGCCACCGTCTCCGCGAGCTACTCCCAGAACCTCCTGCGCGGCGTCGGCTACGAGGCCTCCCACGAGCCGCTCGTCCAGGCCGAGCGCTCGATGGTCTACGCGGCGCGCGACTACGAGCTGTTCCGCCAGGACTTCTCGATCGACGTCGCGCGGCGCTTCTACAACCTCGTCGCGCAGCAGCGGGTGCTCGAGAACACGCGCGCGCGCCGCCGGGCCGCGGTCCGCACGCTCGCCCAGTCCGAGGCGCTCCACCGGGTCGGGCAGCTGAACCGCGTCGATCTCTACCGCGCGCAGCAGGGGGACCTCGACGGGCAGAACCAGCTCCTCGAGGCGGAGCAGTCCTTCGAGGACGCCCTCGACCAGTTCAAGATCTTCCTCGGGCTGACGACCGACGTCCGCCTGGAGATCGAGCCGGAGGAGCCCCCCTTCCTCCCCGTGAGCCTCGACCTCCTCTCCGCGATCGCCGCGGCGGAGAGCAACCGCCTCGACTTCAAGACCTCGCAGGACGAGCTCGAGGACGCGCAGCGGGCGGTCCGGATCGCGGCGCAGGGGCTCAACGCGGACCTCAACTTCGACGTCGACGGGAGCCTCGCGACGGGCTCGAGGGCCGGCTTCGACAACCAGCGGTTCCGCGAGTCGACCCTCACCGCGGGCCTCTCCCTCGGCCTCCCCCTCGACCGCAAGGCCGAGCGCAACGCCTACCGCTCGGCGCTGATCTCCCTCGATCGCGCCCGGCGCGCCTACGACCTCGCCCGCGACAACCTCGCCCTCGAGGTCCGCCGCAACCTGCGCGACCTCCAGCGCGTGCGCACGACCCTCGACATCCAGCG
>JAKEFM010000188.1 GCA_022616055.1 Planctomycetota bacterium | reverse complement strand
CGGCGGGCCTCCCGCACGAACTCCTCCCGGGAGCGGCCGGCGTCGACGTCGAAGTAGCGCTGCCAGCGGTTGCGCCCGAGGAGATCGAGGACTCCCGCTTCGCACGCGACGAACGAGGGAGGACCGCCCCCGCGCGCCCATCCGACCTCCTTGCGCCGATCGCCCACCCGCAGGACCAGTCGACGGAGGCCCGACCCCGGGGCGCCGCGGACTCCGGGCCGCACGCGCGCGTCGAGGATCCCGCTCTCCCGGGCCTGCCGCGCGAGGTCCCGGATCTCCTCCTCCGAGAGGAGGAAGATCTCGGAATCCCCCTCCGCCGCCGCGGTTCCCTCGTAGCCGAGGACCGCCCGCAAGGGCGGGGAGGGATCCTGCCCCTTCGGGTCCGCCCCTCCCTCCCGATCGTAGAGGACGACGAAGGACCGCTCGTCTCCCGGGGGGATCGGGAGGCCCGCCCTCTGGGCCCGGAACCGGCTCCGGTGGGTCGCCCACCACGCGCCCCATTCGGGGCCGCTCCGCAGGACTCCGTCGCCGACGAGCAGGGAGAGGCGCCGGATCGCGAGGTCGTGGAGGGAGGAGAAGTCGCGGTAGAACCGCTCCGTCGCCACCGAGGCGACGAGCGCGGAGGGGACCGCGCGGTCGAGGACCTGGGAACCCGCGGAGTCCTCCCGGCGGAACCCGATGGTCGCCAGGCCGACGGCCGCCGCTCCCGCCACGAAGGCGTCGGCCGTCGCGAGCCCGGGGAGGAGGGAGTCCTCGATCCCCTCGGCGAAGGCCGGCTCGAGCGTGACGTCCTCCCGCATCGCGAGGGAGAGGGCCGCGTAGCCCCACCCGCGGTCCGGGCGTCCCTGGAAGATGCGCGCGTTCAGCCGCTCGTCCTGCCGGCCGGACCGGGCGAGCGCCGCGGCGCAGGCGAAGGCGACGCGGGGCGAGGCGTCCTCCAGGCCCTCGAGGAGGAAGTCCGAGGCGTCCGGGCCCTCGAACGACGAGACCATCTCGACGATCCGCTCCCGGGCGTCGGGGTTCGCCTCGCGTCCGGCCTCGGCGAGGAGGGAGACATGCTCGGGGCGCACGCGCCCTACCAGCGCCGCCGCCGCCTGCGTCCGCACCGTCCCCGAGGGGGACCGGAGGAGGGAGGCGAGCGCCCCCACGCACCCGGCCGGGTCGACCCTGGCGAGGGCCTCCACGAGAGGTCGCACCGCCTCGCGGGGAGGGCCGCTCTCGAGCGCTCGCTGCAGGGCGGCCACCGCTCGATCCGCCGGCGGCCCGATCGACTCGGCCGCGATGGCGAGGACGACCGGGTGCTTCGAGGCGAGGGCCGACTCGATGGCCTCGCGCGCTCCATCCCCCATCTCGCCGAGGGCGCGCCGGACCTCCCGGGCGAGAGGGCTCCCCGGATCCCGCGTGCGGAGGCACTCCCTCAGGAGGAGATCCGCCCGCCCGTTCCCCGCGGGCCAGTCCACGCCGGGCGTCGCCGACCGCAAGGGCGAGCCCGCCCCCGCCGGCGGCCGTGCGGGCGCCGAGGCGGGGAAGTCGGGAAGGTCGAGTCCTCTCTGGTCCCGCCCGGGGCGGGCCGGCGCCTGGGGCTCCACCTGCCCGGCGGAGAGGAAGCCGAGGGCTAGGATCGTGAGCAAGGTGGAGAGATCCCGGTCTCCGAGCCCCTCGGCGCCGGGGCAGGAGGGGGAGGCGGAGGGGGAGGGGAAGCCGGGGAAGGAGAGAGGATAGCCCCCCCCGCGGCCTCCGACAACGCGACCTCCTTCGCCGCCGCGACGAGGTCGACGTCCCGCGACGGATCGGCGAACCGGAAGGCCGGGAATCCCGACTGGCGCAGACCGAGGATCTCCCCCGGTCCCCTCCGGCGCAGATCCTCCTCGGCGATCCGGAATCCATCCTCCGATTCCACGAGGACCCGGAGCCGGCCCGCGCCCTCCCCCTCCGCCAGGAGGATGCAGATCGCGGAGGCGCCTCCGCGCCCGACCCTCCCGCGCAGCTGGTGGAGCGCCGCCAGGCCGAAGCGGTCGGCTCCCTCGACGACGAGGAACGTCGCGTCGGGGACGTCGATGCCGACCTCGACGACGCTCGTGCAGACGAGGAGCCGGACCTCCCCTTTCCGGAACTTCCGCAGCGCCTCCCTGCGCTCCTCCGGCGGGCGCCGGCCGTGCACGAGCGCGATCGGGGTCCCCCGCAGCGCGCCCGAGACGAAACTGCGGTAGGCCGACTCGACCTCGCGCGCCCCCTCCTCGGACTCCTCCTCCGAGGGATCCTCCTTCCCGATGTTCGGGCAGACCCAGAACCCCTTCTCCCCCGAGAGGAGGAGGCGCCGGACCTCCCCGACGACCGGCTCGCGCCGCGACTCGACCCGGGTGGTCCTCGCCCCCCGGCCGGCGGGGAGGTCCTCGATCGTCGAGATGTCGAGGTCGCCGAACAGCGCCATCGCGAGGGTCCGCGGGATCGGGGTCGCCGTCAGGGCGAGGGCGTGGACCTCCTCCCCCTTGCCGAGGAGGGCCCCCCGCTGCGAGACCCCGAATCTGTGCTGCTCGTCGATGACGGCGAGGGCGAGGGAACGGAAGCGGACGCCCTCCTCGAGGAGGGCGTGCGTCCCGAAGAGGAGGTGGACCTCCCCGCGCGCGAGAGCGCCGAGGGCGGCGCGACGCTCCCGGACCCCCTGCTCCCCCGCCAGGCACGCGACGCGCACCCGCGAGCCCCGCAGCCACCCCTCGACCACCTCGCGCTGCTGCTCCGCGAGGATCGCCGTCGGGACGAGGAACGCCGCCTGCCGGCCCCGCCCGATCGCCGCCAGACAGGCGTAGAGCCCGACGACGGTCTTCCCGCAGCCGACGTCCCCCTGGAGGAGTCGCCGCATCGGCCTTCCCGCGGCGAGGTCGGCCCGCACGTCCGCGATCGCGCGCTCCTGCCCCGGCGTGAGGGGGAAGGGGAAGCGGGCCCGTATCCGGCGGTCGAGCGGGTCGTCGACCTCGATCCGGTGCGCCCGCGCCCGGCGCGCGCGGGCGCGGGCCCGGGCGAACCGGCGCTGCATCCGGAGGAGCTCCTCGAAGGCGAGCCTGCGCCGCGCCCGCTCGGCCTCCTCCAGCGATCCGGGAGCGTGAAGCGCGCGGAGGGCCCAGGGGAGCGGCGCGAGCGCGAGCCTCGCGCGGAGATCCTCCGGGAGCGCGTCCTCCTCCGAGTCCGCGAGGGGGAGAGCCTGGGAGAGGAGGGACCGGAGGAGGGTCTGTCCGGTCCCCTCCGTCTCCGGGTAGACGGGGAGGATCCCGCCGTCCTCCGGGAAGGGCCGGTCGTTCGACTCGACCTTCGGGGCGAGGAGGGATCGTCCTTCCTTTCCCCCCACCCTTCCGTGGAACCCGGCGACTGCTCCGACGGCGAACCGGTCGCGCAGGTAGGGCTGATTGAAGAAGAGCGCCTCGATCTCCCCCGTCCCGTCGGAGACCCGCACGCGCAGGAGACTGCGGCGCCGCCCGATGCGATGGAGGCGCACGGCGAGCACCTCCCCCCGGACGGTCACTTCCTCGCCGCCGCGCGCCTCGCGGATCGGGAGGACCGCCCCCCACTGCTCGTAGCGGCGGGGCGCGAGGCGGAGGAGATCGGAGATCGTGCGCAGGCCCATCCTCCCGAGGGCGACCGCGCGCGCGGGCCCGACCCCGCGCAGCCGGGAGACCGGATCCGAGGGCTTGCGCTCCGCCCCTCGCGGATTCCGCCTCACCTTCCTCCTTCCGCGACGCCCCCCTCGCAGGTGAGGCGGGCCTCGCCGGCCCAATCGCGGTTCGCCCGTCTCGCGTACGCGCGCACCCGAAGCGCCCCCTTGCGGCCCCGGAGGTCGACCGGGACCCGGAAGGCGGGACCCGAGAACTCGACGGCCTCCCGGGCGAGGATCTCGCCCGATTCGCCGGGCCTCTCGACCTCGACCCGGACGAATCCCTCCCCCTCCCCTTCGACATTCCCGAGAACCAGGAGCCCGCCCCCCTGGGGACGGACGTCGATCGGGAGCGGGGAGGGGATCGGCAGCCGCAGCGTCGGATCCCCGAGGAGGAGGTACTGGTGCGCGGTCCTCCGGAGGATCCGCCGCCGGCCGATCTCGTCGATTCCGAAGAGGGCGGCTCCCCTGTCGAGGACCGCCTCCTCCGGCGAGCCCTCGAGGAGCGTCCGGCGCGCGTCGGCCACGAGGTCCCCGAGACGCGCGTCGCGATCCATCCGGAGACGCCGCCCCAGCGCGAGGGCGAAGGCGAGGTCGCCGTAGGGATGGGATTCCGCTCCCGCCCCGAGCACGGCGATCGGCCCCTGCTCCCCCCGCAGCAGCGCCTCGGCGAGGCACTCGCGGCCGGGCTGGATCCGGGCCGTCTCGCAGGCGAGGAGGAGGGCGACCGGCGGGCGTTCCCCGCAGCGGAGCGCGCCCGCGTCCGCGAGACCCATCGACCTCACCGTCCTCGTGGGGGGAGCGGGGAGGAGGCCGCGGCCGAGGCCGCTCGCGAGGGAGTCCGGGCTGCCGTGGCCCGCGTACACCCAGAAGAGGGCTCCCGGTTCGAGTGCGGAGAGGAGGACCCGCCGCAGGCGAGGTGCCTCGCGACCGGCTCCGGGAGTGAGCCTCACGAGCCGGAGGTCCCATCCGGCGGGAAGGCTCGCCTCGACCGCGAGCCTCGCCCCCGCCTCGATCGCCCGGTCGGCGATCCAGCCGAAGCCTCCCTCACCGGCGGTGAGGAGGACGCGCGCCCGCCAGGGCCCGGGAGGCGGCTCCCGCTCGTATCTGAGGAGGCGATCCACCAGCCGGCGCGCCTCCGGCGCGTCCCGCGCCGGCAGCCGGCCGATCGACGGCCTGCGCCGGCCTTCGACGACCGGAACGTCGTCCGAAACGACCACATCACCGCCGTCGTCGAAGGCGCCGGGAGGGACTCGGGAGGCGTCCCCGACGAGGAGGAGGTGGGTCGGCTCCCCGCCGACGCCGGCCCGGCCTCGCTCGACCGGGACGAACTCCACGGCGAACCCCTGGGAGCGGCGAAACTCGAGGAGCGGCTCGAGGGCGTCGCGGAACTCCGGCGGCGCGAGCACCGCGAGCCTCTTCTCGCCCGCCCATCCGGGGAGGAGGGCGAGCGCGAGGAGAGCCGCGCGGATCAACGTCCTCCCTCGGGGCCCGCGGCTGCCGCGGGGAGGATCCGCGAGAGGGAGGGGAGGTCCATCCGGCGCCACAGGACGAGGGGGATCTCGGGTCGCCTCGACGCCTCGCGGAGGAACACGATCGCGCTCTCGAGGGCGGCGATCGAGTCCTCCGGGGAGGGGGAGGGCTGCGCCGGGATCTCCCCCGCCTCGATCACGATCGCGAGGGCCCGCTGTCCCCGCGCCGCCTCGGCGATCTCGCGCGCCTGCGCGGCGGGGTCGGCTCCGGGACCTCCGCGGGGGGCGAGGGCGAGGTAGTCGAAGCCGGGAGGCGCCGCGAGCGCCCCCTCCTTCGAGCCCGGTCGGAACGCGATCGGACCGGAGTAGATCCCCCGGCAGGCGGAAAGCGTCCGGCTCCACTCTCCCGGAGGGGCTCCCCCCTCCCCGCCGAGGAAGAGAAGGTCGGCGCCGGCGGCTTCCGCGACGAGGGCGAGATGGAGGGCCGCGTCGAGCGCGCGGGACGAGCGGGGGTCGAGGGCGCGGGCGCGAGATCGCTCGTCCCCCTCGACCCAGTGCCCCCCGGAGACCGCCGCGAAGAAGGGGGGGCCGAGAGCGGTGAGGAGGCCCGACCGGCGGGCGCGGCGCACGGCCCAGGCGAGGGCCGAGGGGTCGGGGGCATCTCCGTCGGAGGGCTCGCAGTCGAGGCCCGCTTCCTCCCATCCCCGGCGGAGGGGAGCGGGGACGCGCAGGGAGATCCATCGCACCCCCGTCCGTCGCAGGGCCTCCAGGGATTCGTCGAAGGATCTCCGCGAGAGTTCCTCGCCTCCGGCGTCGACGTGGACCCCCTGTCCGAATCCGCCGAGGGCGCGCCGCGGGCTCCCCCCCCGGGGCGAGGAGGGGCCCTTCCAGGCCCATCGGTCGAGGGAAGAGGCGAGCGTCGCTTCGAGTTCTCCGTCGGTCCAGGGCGCCTCCTCGCCCCGGTAGAAGCGGCGCCATCGCTCCGGGCCGGCGGCGGCGAGGACGCCGGCGATGAGGGCGGCCGCGGTCGCCTCGACGCGGAGCGGGGAGAGGCGCACGCGGCGAGCCTCCTCGCGGAGATCGGCGAGCGAGACGGCCCCGCCACAGCGCCGCAGGCGGGCGCCGATCTCCGGGAGCGGCATCCCGGCTCGCTCCTCCGAACAGGCCGCCGCGAGGCCGATCTCCATCCAGGCCTCGGCCGGGCGGCCGAGGAGGGAGCGGGCCGCGAGGCGGGCGAGCTCGGAGGCGGCCTCCCCTCGCGCCTCTTCCTCCGGGATCACGTGGAGCCGGGCCGGCTCGGCATGCGCGAGCCGGAGGACACCGGTCGCCGCGGCGAGGTCCTCCGGATGCGGGTGGACGAAGACGGGGAGCGGCCCCTCGATCCGCGCCCCGGCGATCGCCTCGACCCGGCCGAGGGTGGTCCCGAGGATCGCGACGAGCCCGGGAGAGGGAGTCGCGCTCCCGCCCGCGTCCGACGGCGGGACGAGGAACCGCAGGCCCGGCGTCGCCGCTCCTCCCCATTCCACGAATCCCCGGAGTCGCGCCCCGGGACGGCTGGCGGAATCCAGGCGCACGGAGCCGTCCGGCGCCAGCTCCCACTCGGCCTCCCTCGCGCCGCCGCGGAAGATCCGGACGCAGGGGTTGCGCGGCAGATCGAGGAAGGGGAGGAGGTCCGCGACGGCGCTGGGGTCGAGCCCGAGGAGGACGTAGGGGGGCGAGGCCGGCGCCCACGCGACGAGCGCGACGTCGGAGGGGTCGCGGAAGATCTCCCCCGCCACGGCCAGGCCCTCGGCCGTGACGGCGAGCGGTCCGTGTCCCGAGAGGAAGCCGCGGCCGGCGTGGATGCGGACGAGCTCGTCCCTCGCCCCGGGAGGCACCAGCGAGAATCGCGGGGGCCCGAGGGCGTCGAGCCGGGCGCACCATTGCTCGGCGGCCGGACGGATCGAGGCGGGAGCCGAGACGCCCGCGCGCCCCGAGGCGAGGCACGAGCGCCATCGGGAGAAGGCGGACTCGCTCCTTTCGCCACAGGCCCCGACCGACGCGGCGACGAGGAGGGCCCCGAGGGAGACGGCGGGAACCCGCACGGGTTCCGGATTGTAGGGGCGGGCGGGGAGAGGGCCCCTACTCGCGAGGGGCCGGCTTGGAGGCCGGCGCTTCCTCGCGCGCGGGGCGGGAGGCGGCAGGGCCGAGGGCGCCCGACTGGGCCGCCTCGAAGGCCTTCTTCCACTCCTCGTAGACCTTCACGAACTCCCGCTCCTCGGGCGAGGGGAAGACGTCGTTCACGATCCGCGTCCGGATCTGGATCAGTCTCTCCGGGACCCACCCCTTCTCGGGGGGGAACTTCGCGAGGAGGTCGCGCATCTTCGCGACCTGCTCCTTCGCGGCGAGCGCCTCCTCCTCGAGGCGGGCGAGGTTCTGGAGCGTCGCGATCAACTCGTGGTCGGCCGCCTGCTGCTCCTGGAGCGCGCGGAGGGCCGAGAGGCGCGCGTCGTTCTCCGCCTTCGACCGCGCGGCGTCCTCCTCCATCTTCTTGTCGAGCTCCTTCACCTCGAGGTCGGAGAGCGTGGCGACCGTCTCCACGCGCTTCACCAGCTCCAGCGGGAGGAAGATGTAGGAGTTCGTCCCGAAGACGTACCAGAGGCGGATCCCCGCGGCCTCCTCCTCCGGCTTCGCCTTGATGAAGCCGAGCACCCCCCCCGGCTTCTCGGGGGTCGTGCCCGCCCGGACGAGCCCCTTCACCTTCTCGCCGTTGACCAGGTGGACGAGGACCTGGCGGTGATACCCGTCCCCGGTGGGTCGCGTCGCGGGCGCGGCCGGGCGGGAGGCGGCGGAGCCGGGGTCGGTCTGGGCGAGGGCGAGGAGCAGGAGGAGGGGCTTCATGGGGGTTCGACCCCCTATCGGCCGCCGGCCCGGCCCGCATGAAATGGCCCCGGTGAACTTCGGGGGGGGACGCCTACAGCGAGGGCGTGGGGGTCTCCTCGTCGGGCTCGAGCTCGATCAGCCCCTTCTCCATCTCGAGGAAGGCGATCTTGATCGGGTTGCGCTCCCCCTTGAGGTCGACGAGGGGGGCGGCTCCGCGCACGAGCTCCCGGACCCTCTTCTGGAGCAGGGCGGTCCGGCGGAACGAGCCGCCGCACGCCCTCTGGAGACGCTGGGGGAGTGTGGTGTCCATCCTCGGGGGGAGAGAGCGGGGGAATACCGGGGGAACCCCGGCGGAGAAACGGGCGTTTGTAGCGCGCCGGGCCCCCGAGGACAAGGGGCGGGGCGGGTCGCTGGTCAGGAATCCTCGTCCCCGTCGAGGATCCCGTCCCGGTCGCGGTCCACCCCGAGCCGCTCGCCCCACCCGGGAGGGACGCCGAGGAAGGTGAGGTGAGCCTTCCCCGCGCGGATCCGATCGAGGATCTCCTCCAGCGCGAAGGGGGGGTCCGCGCGCCGGTCCGGGACGAAGCGGCCCTCGTCGGGCCGGAAGCGAAGACCCGCGACCCTCCCATCGAGTTCTCCCCGTCCGACGAGGTCGGCCCGACCCTTCCTGGCCTCCTCGACGAGGAGCCGCAGGTCGTCGAGGAGCGCCGGCTCGCCGACGTTGTCCCGCCGCACCGTTCTCGAGGTCCCCACCGCCGGGGCGGTCCCCGTGTCGAAGGCGAGCACGAAGGCCTGGAGCTCGCGCTTGACCTCCGGGTGGGGACGCAGGCCGGCGAAGACCGGCTTCGAGAGGAGTCCGTACGGATCGTCGAGCGACCCGTCGTGGAGAAGGCCGAAGCCCCCCAACCGGCCGGGGAGGCCGCCCGAGAGGGCGGTCCGTCGGTAGAGGTTGCGCAACGAGGCGACCTTGAAGGGCTGCGTGTCGAGGAGGTAGTCGCCCGAGAAGACGGCGCCGTTCGTGCCCGTCGGCAGCGCGTGACAGTCGATGCAGCGCAGGAACCCGTTGTAGGTCTCCTGCGTGAAGAACGCGTACCCCTCCCGCGGATCCGAGCCGGCGAGGCTCTCCGGGAGGCTCCCGTCCAGGTTCCGGTAGGGGTTGGGCGGCACCTCGATCGACTCGAGGAAGGCGACGAGACCGGCCAGGTCGGCCGCGGCCAGCCGCGCTCCGCCGAGCAGCGTCTCGAACGCCTCGTTGAAATCGGCGAGCTCGCGCCGGTCGCCCCGCCAGTGGAACGGCCCCGCGCCGCGCAGGCCGGCGAGGGACTGGGTCAGCATCGGCCCCTTCATCGGGTGCATCTCGTAGGTCTTCTTCGTGACCGGGTCCGCCACGGTCGTCACCTTCCCTCCCGGGTCCCCGAGGTCCCAGGAGAGGCCGTCCCGGTCCCCGTCCACATGGCAGGAGGCGCAGGACATCGTCCCGTTGCCCGAGAGGAGGGCGTCGTACAGGAACCCGCGACCCTCCCGGACGCTCGCCGGGGCGCCGTCGCGCCGGGGGATCTCGATCTCCCCCACGGCCGCGAGGCGAGCGGTGTCGAGGACGGAGATCGTGCTCGAGAGGGCGTTCCACACGTAGAGCCGCGCGGCGCTCGGGTGATGGGCGAGGCCTCGGGGGCCGCGCTTGCGGCGGGGTTCCGCGACGCCGGAGGCGGCGCTCCCGAGGGAGACGCGCCCCAGGATCCGCCCCTGCGGATCGAGGACTCCGATCCGGTCCGTGCCGAAGGCGGCGACGAACAGCCGCCGCCCCTCCGGATCGAAGGCGAGCCCCGCCGGCTGCGCCAGCGCCTCCCTCCGGGCCCGGGGATTCGGCAGGCTCCCCGCCCCGAGCCCGTCGTCCAGGTCGAAGGAGGTGACCGAGCCCCCCTCCATGCGGAGGCGGGTCACGCGGTTCACGACGGCTCGTCCGCGCAGGTTCGGCTCGAATCGGACGAGGTTGCGGGCCTCCGTGTTCGCGACCCAGAGCTCGGGGCTCCCGGGACGGGCGGCGACGTCGAAGAGGATCGTGCCCACGCCCCGGTGGCGGGCCCGCGGCGCGAGGCGGCCGGCGTCGATCTCGATCACGTCCTCGTCCGGGACGTCGAAGGGGATCTTCGACGCCCAGGCGGGATCGTCCTTCGAGACGATCAGGCCGACCTGGGGGGGAGGCGGAAGCCCGGGATCGGAGGGGGGAGGCGGAGGCGGAGCGATTTCCCGAGGAATCACGGTCGTGCGGTTCCCGGAGCGGTGGACCGCGACCCAGACGCGCGAGCGGTCCTCGCTGCGCGCGAGGGCCCGAGGGTCGTCGCCGGGGACGGGGATCGTCGCCAGGAGACGGCGGCTCCCCGGATCGAAGACGCGCACCTCGCGGGAGCCGGCGACGGAGACGAAGGCCCGCTCCGGACTCCCCGCGAAGACGACGTCCGCCGGCTCGTCCTTGGCGTGGATCGTCTCGAGGACGATCCCGCGGGAGAGCGAGACGACGCTGACGGAGTCGGAGAGGCGGTTGACGACCCAGACCTCGTCGTCGGTCCGGGCCGCGACCGAGACCGGCTCGAGCCCGACGGGGATCTCCCGGAGAAGTCGCGGCGCGGAGGGGTCCTCGAGCGAGTAGACGGCGAGACGGTGGTCCGGGACGTTCAGGGCATAGAGGCGCTTGCCGTCCTCGGAGATCCGAAGGGGGTGGACGGGGAGGGACTCGTAGGTCCGGAAGCCCCCTCCCGCGTCGCCCGACGTCAGGGCGACCAGAAGCGGGAGCAGGTGTCCCATCGCCTACCTCGCGGGGGAGGAGCCCTTCGAACGCCCGGCGTCCCCCCTACTTCCGGAGCGCGCGGCCCGGATCAACGCCGGCGCCCTCCGCGCCCGCTCCGATCCCGCCCGCCCGTCAGGTTCCGATCACGCCCTCGCCGCCCACGGAGAACCAGACGTTGGGACTGCCGCACCCCATCTTCCCGCAGCTCACGAAGAGCCGCGCGACCTGCTGGTAGAAGGTCACGCCGAGCAGGCTCGCGTCGTTCGGAACGGCGAAGGCGACGCTGACCAGGCCGTTCCCGGCCGGCGCGCCGACGAGGATGTCCGGGGAGACGAGCAGCGATCCGCAGGGGGAGGGGGTCGGGAAGGCGAACGGCAGGGCCCCCCCTGCCCAGGTCTGGTTGGAGAATCCGAGCAGGAGCGTGCTGTTCGACCAGCCGAAGAATCCCGACGAATAGGTGCCGTAGGTCTCCAGGCTGAAGCTCCCGCCCAGCGTGGGGACGCCCGTGACCGTCATGGGGACGGTCGGGGAGCACCCGGTCCCGAAGTAGGCGTAGCTCGCCGATTGAGCGGGAGCCGAGTGGACGAACAGGACCGCCGCGAGGAGCGAGAGGTGAAGCGACCGCATGATCTCGTCCTTCGTTGGGGGGAGGGCGAGACTAGGCATGCCTCGAGGCCCCGTCAAGGCGCGAGCCCCGGGAGGGGGGCCCCCGCGGGGCTCGCCAAGGTCCAAGCCGAGGAAGCGCCGCCTAGCTCGTCCGGACCCGGACGATCTTCGGCTTCGCCTCCTCGCGCTTGGCGATCGTGAGCGTGAGGACGCCGTCCTTCACCGCCGCGTCGACCCGCGCGGGATCCGCGTAGGCCGGCAGGCGGAAGGACCGGCGCCACTGTCCGTAGCGGCGCTCGGAGAGATGGACGCCGTCGTCCTCCGAGCGAGTCTCCTGCTTCGTCTCGCCCGAGATCGTCAGGACGTCCCCGTCCACGCGGACCTCGAAGTCCTTCGGGTCCATGCCGGGGACCTCCGCCCGCAGGACGAGGCTCTCCTTCGACTCCACGAGCTCGCAGGCCGGCCAGGCGGTCGAGGACCAGCCTCCCTCCTCGGCCACGAAGTCCGAGAAGAGGCGGTCCATGTCCCGGCGCAGCCCGTGGAAGGCGACGGCGAGCGGGTCGCGCTCGCGACGAACGGGAAGGGTGTTGAACATGGTCTTCATCTCCTGGGCATGTGCCCCTCGGATCCATCGCCGGGGCGGCTCCCCCGCGGGAGCCGGGCCCGGCGGGGAGAACGAAATGCAACGCCCATGCCTGTTGTCCCTTCCGTCCCTCCGGGACTTGCGCCGGCCGTCCGGAATCCCGAGGGTGCCATTTCGGCACGTCCTGCTTTTCCGGCGGCAGCCGGCCGTATAACGTGCGCCTCGGCGACATGAGCGCATTCGACGACTTCCTCGCGCGGGCCCTCCCCTCGGTCCGGACTCCCGTCCGGTACGTCGGGGGCGAGCGAAACGTCGTCCGCAAGGACCCCTCCTCGGTCGCCGTCCGCTTCGCCCTCGTCTTCCCGGATGTCTACGAGATCGGGATGAGCCACCTCGGGCTCAAGATCCTCTACGACGTCCTCAACCGCAGGGACGACTGCTACGCCGAGCGCGCCTTCGCCCCCTGGATCGACATGGAGGAGCGGATGCGCGCGGGGGGCGTCCCCCTCTGGAGCCTGGAGACCCGCACCCCCCTCTCGGCCTTCGACATCGTCGGCTTCTCCCTCCAGTACGAGTCCTCCTTCACGACGACCCTCCTCTGCCTCGACCTCGGCGGGATCCCGCTGCGCACGGCGGACCGGACGCTCGAGCATCCCCTCGTCGTCGCGGGCGGCGCCGTCTCCCTCAATCCGGAGCCGATGGCGGACTTCGTCGACCTCTTCTTCCTCGGCGACGGGGAGGAGGCGGTCGAGCGATTCGTCGACGCCTACCGCGAGGTCCGCCCGCGCGCCCGCGACCGCCGCGAGCTCCTCCTCGGGCTCGTCGAGGCGCTCCCCTTCCTCTACGCCCCCTCCCTCTGGGCCTTCGAGTGGAACGGCGACGGCACGCTCGCCGGCGCCAAGCCGACCGACGCTTCCGTGCGCCGTCCGGAGCGGGCGATCGTCCGGGACTTCCAGAACGCCCCCTACCCCGCCGCGCCGGTCGTCCCCTACGGGCAGACCGTCCACGACCGGATCACGATCGAGATCATGCGGGGGTGCGTGCAGGGGTGCCGCTTCTGCCAGGCGGGCTACGAGAAGCGGCCCCAGCGCTTCCGCGACGCGGCGAAGGTCCTCGAGATCGCGAAGGAGACCTACCGGAACACCGGCTACGACGAGATCGCGCTCACCTCCCTCTCCTCCTCCGACCACCCGGGCCTCCTCGGGATGATGGACGCCCTCGACGCCGAGTTCGCGGACCGGCGCGTCGGGGTCTCCCTCCCTTCCCTCCGTGTGAACGAGCAGGTTCTCGAGCTGCCGAAGCGGATCCGTTCCGTCCGCAAGAGCGGGCTCACGCTGGCCCCCGAGGTCGCGAGCGACCGGCTCCGGAAGATCATCAACAAGACGATCACGAACGAGGACCTCTACCGCGGCGTCGAGGAGGCGTGGCGGCAGGGGTGGCAGACGCTGAAGCTCTACTTCATGGTCGGCCTGCCGGAGGAGCAGGAGGCGGACATCGCCGAGATCGTGACGATGGCGGAGACCTGCTCCGAGCTGCGGCGCAAGGCCGGCAAGGGGCCGGGGAAGGTCAACGCCGCGATCTCGACCTTCGTGCCGAAGCCCCTCACCCCGTTCCAGTGGCACGGCCAGTCGACGATCCCCGAGGTCGAGCTGCGGCAGGGCTTCCTCCGCTCCCTGCGGCGGCTGCGCTCCGTGAACCTCAAGTTCCACGACCCCCGGCAGAGCCAGCTCGAGGGGATCCTCACTCGCGCCGACCGCCGTGTCGGCCCCGCGATCGAGCGCGCCTACCGCCTCGGCGCCCGACTCGACGCCTGGGACGACTGCTTCAGGTACGAGGCTTGGCTCCAGGCTTTCGAGGAGAAGGGGGTCGACGTCGCCTGGTACGCGAACCGCGAGCGGCCCCTCGAGGAGGTCTTCCCGTGGGACCACCTCGGCAACGGCGTCGACCGGGCGTACCTCCAGGAGGAACTCCAGAAGTCCCAGGCCGGCGAGGAGACCGAGCACTGCCAGACCGGGGCGTGCGGGGACTGCGGCGTCGGCGCGAAGTCGTGCGTGGAGATCAAGGGAGAGGCGGGCTACTGGGAGAAGTTCAACCGGATCGTGGCGAAGTTCAAGGAACGGAAGGCCGCCGAGGCGCTCGCCGCCAAGGCCTAGCCCGCTCCGCGACTCGCCACCTCGCCCCGGAGCACCCATGCGCCTCTTCCTCCCCTTCTCGGACTCCGAGCGGGGCTCGGCCCGCTGGCCCTTCTTCGCGGCGCTCGTCCTGGGCGCCGCCTTCGCGTGGGGCCTCTCCCGCCGCGGCTCCGCCTCCCTCCTCGATCTGTCGGCCGCCGAACGTCCCATCGCCCCGCGGTCGGACCTGACGGCGATCGAGCGGAACAACATCGACATCTTCAAGCGCGTCTCCCCGTCGGTCGTGTTCATCAAGACGACCGCGTTCGTGCGGCAGAACTACTGGAGCCGCAACGTCTTCGAGATTCCCGAGGGGCAGGGCTCGGGGTTCGTCTGGGACGACACCGGCACCCTCGTCACCAACGCCCACGTCGTCACGGGCGCGATCGACAAGCGGGGCAACGCGCGGGTCCAGCTGGCGGAGGGGACGAAGCCATACGAGGCGGCCGTCGTGGGGTACGACCCGGACAAGGACATCGCCGTCCTCCGGATTGACGCGCCGAAGAGCCTTCTCCACCCGATCCCCGTCGGGACCTCACGCGACCTCGAGGTCGGCCAGATCGTGTACGCGATCGGGAACCCGTTCGGCTTCGACCACACCCTGACGACGGGGATCATCAGCGCCCTCGACCGGGAGATCCGCGCCCCCAGCCCCGGCCCCAATGTCCCCGGCCGGCTGATCCAGGGGGTGATCCAGACCGACGCGGCGATCAATCCGGGGAACTCCGGCGGGCCGCTCCTCGACTCCTCGGGCCGCCTGATCGGGATGAACGCCCAGATCTTCAGCCCGGCGGGATCGAGCGCCGGGATCGGGTTCGCGATCCCCGTCGACACCATCAACCGGATCGTCCCGCAGATCCTGCGGGGCCGCTCGACCCGGATCGGCATGGGGATCGGCGTGATCTCCGAACAGCTGACCCGCAGCGCCGGGATGAAAGGAGTCCTCTTCCGCTACGTCTCGCCCGGGAGCGGGGCGGAGCGGGCCGGCCTCCGTCCGACGGAGGTGACCGAGGACGGGAGCGTCCAGGTCGGCGATCTCATCGTCGCGGTCGACGGGACCCCGATCGAGTCGCCCGACGATCTCACGCGGATCCTCGACCGCCACGAGGCGGGCGACCGCGTCACGGTGACGGTGGAACGGGACGGCCGTCGCAAGGACGTCTCCGTCACGCTGAAGCCGCTCGAGTAGCGCCGCCGTCGCCGGCCGAGGTGGAGTCGGCGCGGGCGAGCCCCTACACTCGCGCCGCGCCGGACCGGCTCGCGCACATCCCCGCCAAGGAAGAGGAATGCCCCGACGACTTGCTCCCTGCCTCGCTTCGCTCGCCCTCGCGGTCCTCCCCGGCTGCCTCTACAGCCACATCCGATTCCCCCTCGACACGAACCTCGACCGGACGAACCTCGGGTCGAAGACCGGGGAGAGCCAGCTCGAGAGCACCCTCTACCTCGTCGCCTGGGGGGACGCGGGGACGAGGAAGGCGGCGGAGAACGGGGGGATCACGACGATCCACCACGCCGACCAGGAGATGCTCCTCGTCCTCTTCGGCCTCTACTACCGCCACAGGACGATCGTCTACGGGGACTGATGGCGATGCGGTCCGCGCGCCGCGCCCTCCTCCTCCTCCCCCTCCTCGCCGGCTGCGGGATCGGCCGGATCTACACGCACACGACCCTTCCCCTCACCCGCGACTTCCACCGGACTCCCTCCGGGATCGCCGGGGGGAAGGAGGGGCTCGGGAACATCAAGCACGTGAGCTACCGGGTCGACGTCCTCTGGGACAGCAACGCGATCGGGGACGCCGCGAAGGAGGGGGGACTGACGACGGTCCACTACGCCGACCTCGAGATCTTCTCCATCCTCGGCATCTGGAACCACCGCTGGCTCCACGTCTACGGAGAATAGGCTCCCCCTACCCGAGCGGCTCGAGCGCGAGGGGATTCGACGCCTCGATCCGCAGGTCGGCGTGTCGGCGCGGCGGGCGCGCGGCGGCGAACGCCGCGTGGGCGGGGAGATAGATCTCGCGAGCGCGCCTCGCCTCCTCCCGTCCGCGCGTCGCCTCGAGCCGGCGGAGGAGGACTTCCTCGCTCGCCTCGAGGTGGATCGCGAAGTCGAGGCTCGGACGGAGCCTCGCGTCGAGGAGGAACAGGCCCTCCACCACCGCCGCCCGCCCGCCTCCGGTCCGGGTCTCGGCGAGCGCGGCGCCGAACGCCTCGAGGTCGAAGGCGTGGGCCAGGTGGTCCCCGGCGTCGGGCGCGGCGAGGGGCGGAGCCTTCCTCCGACGATAGTCGTCGAGGCGGAGGAGGCGCGCGTCGATCCCGAGGGAGGAGAGCACGGCCCGGAGGTCATCCGCGAGGAGGGACTTCCCCGTGCCGGGGGCGCCCGTGACCCCGACGAAGTAGGGTCGGCCGCGACCGTCGGCGCGCCGCACGACCTCGTCCGCCAGGGCGTGGACCGCCCCGGCGCGGCGGCCGAGGAGGACGAGGAGATCCCCGTGATCCGAGATCCGGGCCTCCGCGCCGTTCCATTCCTCCTCGGAGCCGTAGCCCGGCTCGAAGGCGACGAAGGGGATGCCGTTCCCGTGCGCCGCCTCGCGGTCGTGGAACCGGTCCCCCACCAGGACGCCGCGGCGCGTGCCGGCCTCGCGCAGGATCGCACCGACCATCTCCACCTTGTTCGAGACGCCCGGGGAGTCGAGGGAGAAGGGGAGGTCGACGAGCGCACGCAGGCCGAGGGAGTCGAGGCACGCGTCGAGGTAGCGGCGGCCGCCGTTCGTCGCGATCGCCACGGCGCAGCCCGAGCGGCGAAGCTCTCCGAGAGTCTCGAGGACCCGCGGGAAGTGGGGAGGCGGGCCCGCGCGCATCGCCGCGCTGCCGCGGGAGCGGACCCCTTCGGTGATCTCGGGGACGAGGGGGTGGAGGTCGGCGGGGAGGAGGGCGAAGAGGGAGTCGGGGGCGGGAGTTCCGATGACCCGGCGGAGGGTCCTCTCGTCCGGGACCGGCGCGCGGATCCCGTTCCGGGCGAATACCTCCGCCATCGCGCCGGTGGTCGCCTCGCACCACAGGCGCGCGGAGTCGACGAGGGTGCCGTCGAGATCGAAGGCGACGACGTCGTGGAGGATCATTCGTTGCGCGCGCAAGAGCCCACCTCCTACTCTATCGCGCCTCCCTCCTCCCCGGCCGGAGGAGGCGCGCCCGCATGCTCTTCCTTCTCCTCACGCTCCTCGCTTCCCAAGGAACTCCTCGCGCGCCGCGCGAGGTCGAGGCGAGGTTCCTGCGACTCCCCGACCCAGCCTCCTGCGAGCGCTACCTCCAGGTCCTCACGGAGGATCCGAGGCTCGCGGGGACGCCCACCGATCGCCGGTCGGCGGAGTACACGCGCAGCCGCTGGCTCGAGGCCGGGCTCGAGGCGGACTTCGCGACCTACGAGGTCTACCTCCCGTATCCGAAGTCGATCGAGGTGAAGCTCCTCGCCCCCGAGGAGTTCAAGGCGAAGAACGTCGAGGAGGGGTGGGGCTGGGACAAGGACTCCTACGCCCCCGACGCCGTCCTCCCCTACAACGCCTACTCCCCCTCGGGGGACGTGACCGCCGAGGTCGTCTACGCGAACTACGGTCTGCCCGAGGACTTCGCCCGGCTGAAGGGGATGGGGGTCGACCCCGCCGGGAAGATCGCCGTCGCGCGCTACGGCCGCTCCTACCGGGGGATCAAGGCGCGGGCGGCGCGCGAGGCGGGCGCGATCGGGCTGATCCTCTACTCCGATCCCGCCGACGACGGCTACGGCAAGGGGGATCCCTATCCGCGAGGGCCCTGGAGGGCGGCGACGAGCCTCCAGCGCGGCTCGATCCTCGACCTCGCGAAGGGGCCGGGCGATCCGCTCTCGCCGGGCTGGCCCGCGATCAAGGGGGCGCGCCGCATCGAGCCGGCGCAGGCCGACGCGCTCCCGAAGATCCCGACGACCCCGATCTCCCACGCCGACGCGGCGCCCCTCTTGAAGAACCTCTCGGGCCCGACCGTGCCGGAGGGGTGGCAGGGAGCGCTCCCCTTCGCCTACCACCTCGGGCCCGGCCCCGCGCGCGTGAACCTCAAGATCGAGATGGACTTCGCCGACCGCCCGATCTGGAACACCATCGGCAAGATCCTGGGCGCCAGCCGGCCCGACGAGTGGGTGATCCTCGGCGCGCACCGCGACGCCTGGGTCCACGGCGCCGTCGACGACGGCTCGGGGTGCGCCGTCCTCCTCGAGATCGGCCGCTGCCTGGGGGAGCTACTGAAGGAGGGGTGGCGCCCGGCGCGGACGATCCTCCTCGCCTCCTGGGACGGGGAGGAGTTCGGGCTCCTCGGCTCGACGGAGTGGGTCGAGGAGCGCCTGGAGGAGGTCGGCGCGAAGGCGGTCGCGTACGTGAACGCCGATTCCGCCGTGAGCGGCCGGGACTTCGCCGCCTCGGGCTCCCCCTCGCTCGCCGACTTCGCGCGCGAGATCGCGAAGGCCGTGGAGGACCCCCGCTCGCGCCGCCCGATCCACGAGGTCTGGGCCGAGAGGACGAGGGTCGCCGCGAAGGAGGAGGAGACCTACCGGCGCGGGGAGGAGCCCGACCGGGGCGCCTCCGGGACCGAGCCCCCCGTCGGGACGCTCGGGAGCGGCTCGGACTACACCGCCTTCCTCGACCACGCGGGGGTCGCCTGCGTCGACTTCGCCTTCACCGGACCCTACGGGCCGTACCACTCGACCCACGACTCCTTCTACTGGATGAAGAACTTCGGCGACCCCACCTTCGAGTACCACGCCGCGATGGCGCGCGTGATGGGGCTCGCCGCCCTGCGGCTCGCGGACGCCGACCTCCTCCCCATCGACCACGCCGGCGTCGCCCGCGCCGTTCCGCGATACCTCGAGGACATCGCCGCGAAGGCGGCGCAGGCCGCCGAGCGGCGGGGGGAGAAGCCCCCTGAACTCGAGGCGCCGCTGCGTCCCCTCCGGGAGGCGGCCGCCGCCCTCGCGAAGGCCGCCGGGGAGGCGAGCACGCGGGGCTCCCAGGCGGCGGAGAAGGGGCCGGCTACCGTGCTCGCGGAGGTCAACGCCGCGCTCCTTCGCGCCGAGCGCGAGTACCTCGACCGGGCGGGCGTCCCGGGCCGGACCTGGTTCCGCAGCCTCCTCCAGGCCCCGGGGATCGACGCCGGCTACGCCCCCGCGACGCTCCCCGGCATCCGGGAGGCGGCGGTCTCCGGCGAGATCGACCGCGTGTCGGTCGAGGCCGCGCGCCTCGTGGCGAGGCTCGACGCGGCGGCGGCGGTCCTCGCGGGGAAGCCCCTCGCCGCCGGCAAGGGGGGGCGCGGCTCCTCCCCCGAGGCCGGGCGCCGCTAGGCGCCGGCGCGCGGGGCCGTGCGTAGGTTCCGCCGGTGCCTGCGCGCCTTCGCCCGCCACAAGGGCGAACTCATTGCCGGCGCGGGCTGCCTCGTCGTCGCGAGCGCCCTCGACGTCGGGATCCCGCTCCTCGTCGCGAGGGGCCTGAACCGCCTCGAGGCGGCCGTCCGGGCGGCCGAGCCCCTCGCCGTTTCCCGCGACTTCCTCTTCTTCACGGTCGGCGCGATCGTCCTCGGGACCGCGCTCAAGGGGATCTTCCGCTACGGCCAGCGCTACCTCCTGATCGGCGTCTCCCGGAAGGTCGAGGCGGACCTGAAGCGCGACCTCTTCGCGCACCTGACGAGCCTCTCGCCGCGCTTCTTCGCCGCGAGCCGCACGGGGGACCTCCTCTCCCGCGCGACGGGAGACCTCGAGGCGGTCCGGCTCTTCCTCGGACCCGGCTCGATGTACGCGGCCTCGACGCTCCTCCTCGTCCCCGCGGCGCTCGCCGCGATGGTCCACTTCCACCCCCTCCTCACGGCGCTCGTCCTCCTCCCCCTCGGCGCGCTCGCCTTCTCGATGAAGGCGATCATGCCGACCCTCAACCGCCGCAGCGAGTCGGTCCAGGCCGCGCTCGCCGAGATCAGCGAGCGGGCGCAGGAGAACTTCTCGGGGGTCCGGGTCGTGAAGGGGCTCGCGCGGGAGGAGTGGGAGACCCGCCGGTTCGCCTCCTCCTCGGACGTCTACCGGCGCCACCAGCTGAGCCTCGGGACGGCCCGCGCCCTCAACCACACCCTCCTCTACGCCTCGAAGGACGTCGCCTTCCTCCTGATCCTCCTCATCGGCGGGCTCGGGCTGCTCCGCGGCTCCTTCCCCGTCGGGGGGATCTACCTCTTCCTCGACTACGTGAACCGCCTCTTCTGGCCCCTCATCGCGCTCGGCTGGATGGCGGGGATGTACCACCGGGCGGCGGCGGGGATGGACCGGGTCGAGGAGATCTTCGCCACCCGCCCCGAGGTGGAGGACCCCCGCGAGCCCGCCGCGGTCGATTCGATCCGCGGCGGGGTCGAGTTCCGCGATCTCACCTTCGCCTACGACGGGGAGCCGGCCCTGAAGGGGATCCGCCTCCGCGCCGAGCCGGGCCAGGTGATCGGGATCGCGGGGAGGATCGGCTCCGGCAAGACGACCCTCGTCTCGCTCCTCGGCCGGCTCTTCCCCGTCCCCGACGGGACGGTCTTCCTCGACGGGACCGACCTCAACCGGATCCCCCTGCGGCGCCTGCGGGAGTCGATCGGCTTCGTCCCGCAGGACTCCTTCCTCTTCTCCGAGACGATCCGCGAGAACCTCGCCTTCGGGTTCGACGATCTCCCGACCGCCGAGGCGGTCGCGCGCGCGGCGGAGGCGGCCGGGCTCGGCCCCGACCTCGCCGCCCTCCCCCAGGGCCTCGACACCCTCCTCGGGGAGCGGGGGGTGACCCTCTCGGGCGGCCAGCGCCAGCGCGTCGCGATCGGGCGCGCGCTCCTGCAGGATCCGCGGATCCTCGTCCTCGACGACGCGCTCTCCGCCGTCGACACGGAGACGGAGGCGGGGATCCTCGAGCGGCTGCGCCGGGGCTCGCGCGGGCGGACGGTCTTCCTCGTCGCGCAGCGCCTCTCCGCCGTCGAGTTCGCCGACCGGATCGTCGTCCTCGACGCGGGGAGGATCGTCGAGGAGGGGACGCACGCGGAGCTCCTCCTCAAGGAGGGGTGGTACGCCCGCACCTGGCGGCGCCAGCGGGTCGAGGGGGAGCTCGAGAGCCTGCGATGAGCGGGGATCGGGACGACGCCTTCGAGGACGCCTCGGCCGGGCGGCTCTTCGACGCCCGCCTCGTCCGCCGCCTCGTCCCCTTCGCCCGTCCCCACCGCCGCCCCCTCCTCGCGGCGATCGCCGCCCTCTTCGGCCTCTTCGCCGCCGAGCTCGCCGCCCCCTACCTCGTGCGCCTCGCCGTCGACGGCCCGATCTCCCGGGGCGACTCGCGGGGCTTCCTCTCGGTCGCGGGGATCTTCGCGGGGGTCGTCCTCCTGGCGGCGGCGCTGCGGACCGCCGAGGGGATCGCGATGAACCGCGCGGGGCAGGGGATCGTCCGGGACCTCCGCGTCTCCCTCTTCGCCCACCTCCAGCGCCTCCACGTCGGCTTCTACGACCGGACCTCCGTGGGCCGGCTCGTCACCCGCGTCACGAGCGACGTCGAGAACCTCGCCGAGATCTTCACGAGCGGCGTCGCGATGGTCCTCTACGACGCGACGAAGGTCCTCGGCGCGGCGGTCGTCCTCGTCTGGATCGAGCCGCGGCTCGCCGCGCTCGCGATCGCGCTCACCCCCCTCCTCCTCGGCGTCTCCCTCTGGTTCCGCAAGCGCGCCCGCTTCAGCCACCGGGAGGTCCGCCGGACGATCGGCCGCCTCAACGCCTACCTGCAGGAGGCGATCGGGGGGATCCGGGTCATCCAGATGTTCGGCCGCGAGAGGAAGGTCCAGCGCCGCTTCGGGGGGCTCCTCCAGGATTACCTGCGGGCGAACCTCCTCGCCGCGTTCCACTTCGCCCTCTTCCTCCCGCTCATCGACCAGGCGGTCTCCCTGATCTGGGGGACCTCCTTCCTCGCCGGGGGGAACGCCGTCCTCGACGGGCGCCTCACGATCGGGGCCTTCCTCCAGTTCTGGCTCACCCTCGAGGTCTTCGCCGGCCCGATCCGCGAGATCGGGGAGAAGTGGAACGTGCTCCAGGCGGCGATGGCCTCGGCGGAGCGGATCGTGAGGATCCTCGACACCGAGCCGGCCGTGCTCCCTCCCGCGCGACCGAGACGGCCCGAGCGGCTCGCCGGCGCGATCGAGCTGCGCGGCGTGACCTTCTCCTACGACGGGGAGCGCCCGGTCCTCCGCGGGGTCTCCTTCGCCGTCCGGCCCGGCGAGACCGTCGCGATCGTCGGGGCGACGGGGGCGGGGAAGTCGACGGTCCTCTCCCTGCTGCTCCGGCTCTACGACCCGCAGGAGGGTGCGGTCCTCGTCGACGGCATCGACGTCCGCGAGTGGGAACCCACGGACCTCCGCTCCCGGATCGGCCTCGTCCTCCAGGACGTCTTCCTCTTCGCGGGGACCGTGCGCGAGAACCTCGCCCTCGGCCGCCCCTCCGCCACCGAGGATCGCCTCCGCGCCGCCGTCGGCGCCGTGGGGGCGGAGGAATTCCTCGCCCGGCGTCCCGGGGGGCTCGACGCCGCCGTCGCCGAGCGGGGAGTCACCTTCTCCTCGGGGGAGCGCCAGCTCCTCGCGTTCGCCCGCGCCCTCGCGGGGGACCCGGGCATCGTCGTCCTCGACGAGGCGACCGCGAACGTCGACACGGAGACCGAACGGAGGATCCAGCAGGGGATCCGGGAGCTCCTCCGCGGGCGGACCTCGCTCGTCGTCGCCCACCGCCTCTCGACGATCCGGGAGGCGAGCCGGATCCTCGTCTTCCACCACGGGGCGATCCGCGAGAGCGGGACGCACGAGGAGCTCCTCGCGACGGGCGGGATCTACGCGCGCCTCTACCGGCTGCAGTTCGGCCTCGCGCCGTAGCGCCCCGCCCTCGCGGAGGGGCCGGGATCGCGCCCGCGCGCGGCTGGAAACAGCGGATCGTTTGCGAACCCTTCGCGCGGCTCCCATTGCGGATTCGAACAGAAGGCCATAGGGTGGCGGAGGGTCGCGGGAGAAGGGGTCCTTCCGGGGCGCCTGCTCGATCGAACTCGGATTCCACAGTTCTCCGGAGAAGTAGAGGTGACGCATGAAGTTCCACCGTCTCGTCTCCGCGGCCGGCGCGCTCCTCTGCGCCACCGCCGCGCCCGTCTCGGCCCAGGTCCTCGACTGCAGCTTCGAGGCACAGGTCGC
This sequence comes from Planctomycetota bacterium, assembly GCA_022616055.1. Classification (GTDB taxonomy): domain Bacteria; phylum Planctomycetota; class UBA1135; order UBA1135; family JAKEFM01; genus JAKEFM01. The sequence continues at coordinate 25,263 of JAKEFM010000188.1, read as the reverse complement.
CGGCCTCCCGCCGGGAGCCCCTTGGGTCGTCACGGGAGGCATTGCGACGATCTCGGCCGCTCCCGACGACATGTTCCCGTCCGACGGGGCGAATTACCTCTCCCTCAACCCCGGGGCGACCGGGGGCGCCGTCCCCGCGCACGGCCCCCATGCCGCCGGGACGGTGGGTCAGGTGGCCCAGACGTTCGTCCGGCCCGCCGGCGCGACCTGCACGATCACCGTCGACTGGGAGTTCATCCCGCTCGAGTTCCTCCCGAGCCCCGGCTCCAACGATTTCCTGTCGATCGACGTGATCGACACGGTCCCGGGCACGCTCGTCGCGAACGTGGTGTTCATCGACACGGGGACCCTCGCCGGCGTTCCCGCCTACACGAACGTCCCCGGCGCGGGCGCGGGCGTGCTCCGCTACGTCCCCAACCAGGCCGCAGGAGTCCCGTTTGGGAGCGGGAACCACGTCCCCGCCGGATTCAAGCGCGCGTGGGCGGACCTCTCGGCCGTGCCCGCGGGGACGCTCCTCACGGTCGCGATCTCGGTCGGGAACGCCCTGGACACCGCCGTCGACTCGGTCGCCTACATCGACACCGTCTGCGTCCACGTCGGGGAGACGAACGCCGACCTCGACGGGCAGCTTCGCGTCCTCGGCTCGGCCCACATCGACGGGGGGCCCTTCATCTCCGGAGACTTCGGAGCACAGCTTCGGCCCGAAGTCCCCTACTCCTTCCGGACCTCCCCGGGACAGCGCCTCGGATTCCGCGCGAACGGCGATCCGGGCGCCCCCTGGATCCTCGCCGCCGGCCCTCCCATCGATCCGGGTGTCCCGATCGGCAACGGGGCGACGATCGCCCTGCCCGGCATCCTCAACATCGCGCCGAGCTTCATCCTCACGAACGGGTTCTCCCCTCCCCCCTTCGGTCCCGGGTTCCTCGGGCCCTTCGGGGAGAGCCTCTCGGCCGGGCAGGTCCCCGAGGGGGTTCCGCTCGGCATCACGGTCGGATTCCAGGCCGGGATGCTCGACCTCGGCACGGGCGCGATCGAGATCACGGCGGCGACCTACGTCGAAGTCCGGGCCCCCGACATCCCGGTCGGGGCCGTCCTCGCGGGAGGGACGGCGAACGCCGACGACGGGTTCTTCGCCGACCCCTGGGCCGCATTCGGAGCCGGGGGGGGGTTCGCCTTCTACGGGATCCCCTACCTAGGGACGTTCGTCGCGTCGAACGGCTTCCTCACGTTCGTCTTCGGGACCGGCATTTTCGCCGAGACGGAGGACGACATGCAACAGGGACCACCCCGAATCGCCGTCGTGTGGGACGATCTTTACCCCCCGGGCGCGGGCTCGACGATGATCACGGAGACCGCTCTCACCTACACCGCCTCCTGGACGCTGATGGAGGAGGTTACCCCGTTCCTGAACGGGGTCAACGGGAACAACTTCTCCGTCCAGCTCTACCAGGATGCGGGAGGGGGGACCGCGACCTTCGACAACGTGATCACCCTCTACTACGGCTCGACCACCATGGTCGACGGGCTCGTCGGGATCACGCCGGGCGGGCTCGCGCCCGATCCCCCTGGGTTCGTCGCGAGCATCGACCTGAGCGGGACCGGCTCCGCGCTCGGGGGGACGGGAGCCGTGGCGGCGGGGACGACCCACTTCCAGAGGTTCGCCCTCCACGACGAGGGGGCGCTCCTCGACCTGTTCGACGTGAAGACGATCGGCACGCCCGGCCCCTCCCGGATCACCTACGTTCCGGACGGAGCGGGCGGCTACATCGTGATCACGGGGACGCGCTAGGAGTCCCCTTCGCCCGACGCGCGGCGGCGGGGCCGACCTCGCCGCCTCCCTCCTTCCCCAACCGGCCGCGCGCGATCAGTGACGGACGATCCTCGCCTTCTTGAGGAGGTCGTTCTGGAAGGCCCGGACCTCCACCATCGGCGGGCGAGCCTTTTCGAGCTCCCCGTGCAGGGCGGGGGCCGCCTCCTCGAAGGGGACGACCTTCTCGTCGAGGATCTCGACGAGATGCCAGCCCACCTCGGAGGGGAGCGGCGGCGAGACTTCCCCCCTCGCGACGCGCCCGAGCTCCTCGTCGAAGCCCCTCCCGTACGTTCCGGCGACGTAGCGCTCCACCTTCCCCCCCGACTTCTTCGTCGCCCCGTCGTCGGAGAAGCGCAGCGCGGCCTCGCCGAACTCGAGCCCGGCCGCGATCTGCCGGCGGACGGCCTCCGCCCGCTGCCGCGTCTCCTCCCGCGCGACCTTGCGGAACTCCTCCTTCTTCTCGGAGGGAGACTCCGCGGGGCTCGGGTCCCGGACGCGGAAGAGGATGTGGCGTAAGACGAAGGACCGGCCCTGCGGCCCGTGCTTCGCCTCCCACGCCCGGCGCACGTCCTCCTCCCCCACTCTCCGCCGCTTGCGGAGGATCCCCTCCGCCAGGCGGTCCGTCTCGATCTGGACGCGGCTCTCCCGCTTCCAGTCCTCGATCGACCGGCCGTAGATCTCGAGCTCCTCGCGCTCCCAGCGACGCGGATCGCCCCGGTAGAAGCTCCGGGCATGTTCCGCGGCGGCCTCCTCGACGAGGCGGTCGAGCTCCTCCGGACCGATCGAGACGTCTGCGCGCGCGGCCTCCGCGCGGACGAGGCGGCCCACCAGGAACTCGGTGAAGTACCGGCTCCCGAGCGAGCGGAGGAGCCAGCCGGCGTACTCGGACTCCGGAATCGCCGTGCCGTCGACCTCGGCGAAGATCCCGTCCGGGAGCGGGCGCCGCTCGAACGCGGCGAGGCCCGTGACGAGTCTCCCCGCCCGCGGGACCTCCGCTCGGTCCTCCTGGGGGGGCGACGCGGCGAGCAGGAGAGCGATGGGGAGCATGCTCGGGTCCGGGCGGCGCCCGTCCTCCGGCGTTCCTCGGGTGGACCGGAGGATACCGGGACCCTTTCGCCGTATCCCCGCCGTCCCGCTTCGTTCCCCTGGCCACCCGTCGGCGGGCGCAACCGCCGACCGCGGAGAGAACCATGCGACTCCCTCGAACCGTCCTCGGTCTTTTCGTCGCCGCAGCCCTCCCCCTCGGCGCCCGCGCCTCCGACGTCGTCCTCCCCTCCCCGTGGGCGGCGGCGCAGGGGCCCGAGAACAACTCCTACCCGTTCGGCTTCTTCTCGCCGGGAGGCGCAGGGCGCTACCAGCAGGTCTACGCCGCCTCCGACTTCCTCGCCTCCGGGGTCGCCTTCCCGATCGCGGTCACGGCGCTCGCCTTCCGTCCCGGCCAGATGACCCCCACGACCTCCTACCCGCTCGAGGGCCAGACCCTCACCGTGACGCTGACGCTCTCCGCCTCCGCCGCGGCGCCCGACGCGCTGAGCTCGACCTACGCCGCGAACGCGAGCGGGCCCGCGACGACCGCGTACTCCGGGACCCTCGTCCTTCCGTCCGTCCCCCCCTTCCCCGGTCCCGGCCCGTATCCCTTCGTCTGGACGATCCCGCTCCAGACCCCCTTCCTGTACACGGGCGCCTCGGACCTGCTCCTCGACCTCTCCATCCTCGGGTCCTCCGTGCCCGGCGCGAACGCTCCCCTCGACTCCGTCGGCATCTTCGGCGACGCGGTCTCGCGACAGGTGAGCCAGGGGAATCCGGTCGCCACGACGGCCGACTTCGGCGACACGACCGGCCTGATCACCCGCGTCTCCTACGAGAGCCTCTTCGCTCCCTTCGGCGCGGGATGCGCCGGGCCGGGCGGCTACGTCCCCTCGATCGGCTCGAGCGGCGGCGCCCCCACCCTCGGCAACTCCTCCTTCGCGATCACCCTCGCGAACGCGACGGGAGGAGGATCGGCCTTCCTCGTCCTCGGGGCGTCCGACGTCTCCTGGCTCGGGGTTCCCCTCCCGATCGACCTCGCCCCGTTCGGCGGTCCGGGCTGCCCCCTCCTCGTCTCCGGCGACGTCCTGATCCCGTGGCCGGTCTCCGGGTCGGGCGCCGGAGCCGGATCGGCGTCGGTGCCGACGCCGATCCCCGCGAACCCCTCGCTCGCCGGAGGAAAGGTGTTCGTCCAGTGGGTCCCCTCCGAGCCGATCGCCGGCGGGGTCCGCGTCTCGAACGCCGCCGCCGTCACGCTCTTCTGATCCTTCGACCCGCCGGCCGGCCCCGGGCTTTCCCGGGGCCGGACCCCGCGCGGCGAGGAGGGCCGGAAGGGTCTCGACGCCGCGCGGATCCCCGACGATGATCCGGACCGCTCTTCTCGGGTCGAAGGCGCAGGCCTCGGTTGTCAGGAGCCGAACTAGGATGAAGGAAACGAAGGGAACGGTCGTGGAGGCGCGGACGGGAAGCTGGGGTCGCCTCCTTTCGAGGGGCTTCCTCCCCTTGGCCCTCCTCGCCTCGGGCGCCGGCGCCTCCGACGTCGTCGTCCCGTCCGCCTGGACGGCGACGCAGGGGCCCGACAACAACAGCTACCCCCTCAACTTCTTCTCCCCCGGCGGGGTCGGGCGCTACCAGCAGGTCTACGCCGCCTCCGACTTCCTCGCCTCCGGCGTCGCCTTCCCGATCGTGATCACCGGCCTCTCCTTCCGGCCCGGGCAGGCGGCCTCCTCCTCCTACTCGCTGTCCGGCCGGACCCTCACGGTGACGCTCACACTCTCCGACTCCACGGCCGGGCCCGACGCGCTGAGCCCGACCTTCGCGGCGAACGTGAGCGGGACCGCGACGACCGTGTACTCCGGGGCACTGGTCCTCCCTACGGTCCCCCCCTTCCCCGGTCCCGGCCCCCACCCCTTCGTCTGGACGATCCCGCTCCAGAGCCCCTTCCTCTACACGGGCGCCTCGGACCTGCTCCTCGACCTCTCCGTCCTCGGATCGACGGCGGGCCCCGGTGCCGCCCCTCTCGACGGCATCAACGCGAACGGGGACGCCGTCTCGCGGCAGTTCAACCAGGGAGACCCCTTCTCCCCGACGGCGAACGGCGGCGGCACCCTCGGCCTGATCACCCGCGTCTCCTACGACAACCTCTTCGCTCCCTTCGGCGCCGGATGCGCGGGGGCAGGAGGCTTCGTCCCCTCGATCGGCTCGAGCGGCGGGGATCCCACGCTGGGCAACTCCTCCTTCGCCATCACCCTCGCGAACGCGACGGGAGGAGGAGCGGCGTTCCTCGTCGTCGGGGCGTCCGACGTCTCCTGGCTCGGCGTCCCGCTCCCCCTCGCTCTCTCCATCTTCGGCGCCGGACCGGGTTGCTTCCTCCTCGTCTCCGGCGACGTGCTGATCGGGACGGCGGTCTCCGGGGCCGGCCCCGGCGCCGGTTCGGCGGTCGTTCCGACGCCGATCCCCGCGAATCCCGCCCTCTCGGGGGGGATCGCCTTCGTCCAGTGGATCCCGTTCGACCCGATCCTCGCCGCGATCCACGCCTCGAACGCCGCCTCCGTCACCCTCTTCTGAGCCTTCCGGTCGGGGCCCGCCCGGCCCTATGCTCTCCGCCGGTGACGCGGAAGCCCCTGCGGTTCCCGAGGGTCGAAGGGCCCATGCGAACCCCCGCCCTCTCCCTCGGACTCCTCCTCGCCTCCGCCGCGTGCGGGTCGGCGGAGAAGCGCGAGCCCTACACCCCGCCCTCGGAGGTGAAGAGGGAGCGCGCGATCGGCGCGATCCTCGCCACCCTCGACAACCACCTCGTCGCCTGGAACCTCGCCAAGCTCGCCGCGCCGGGGAGCCCGGACGCGACGCGGGTCCACGGGATCGAGGTCGTCCTCCGGACGGAGGCGCACGCCAGCGTGGAGGCCCTCCTCCAGCAGCTCGCCTCGGGCCCCCCCCGCAACCGCCGGATCGCCGCGGCCGCCCTCGGCTTCTCGGGGGATCCGCGGGCCGTCGACGCCCTCCTCGTCGCCGCGGACGACCGGGACGGGGACGTCGCCGGGAACGCCCTCCTCGGTCTCGGCGCCCTGTGCACGCCCGCGGGGCCGAAGACGGAGGCGGTCCTCCCGCCGCTGCCGCCCCTCTTCGGCATCCTCGAGGTGTCGAGGGACAGCGGGCGCCGGACGAACGCGGCGTTCGCGATCAAGCGGGCGGTCGAGGCGGGAGCCCGGTGCCCCGGCCTCCGCGAGCTCCTCGTGGCGGGCCTCTCCGACACCGAGGCGGGAGTGCGGGTTCAGTGCGCGGCGGCCCTCGGAGCGCTCGGAGACCCCGCCGCCGCCGAGCCCCTCCTCGCCCGCGCCGAGGATCCGGACCCGGTCGTCCGGGCGAGCGCGGCCGTCGCGCTGGGAGGCCTCCGGATCGAGAGGGCGAGGGAGAAGCTCGAGGCCCTCCGCCTCGCCTCGGAACCGGGGGTCCGGGAGGCCGCGCGGTCCGCGCTGAGGCTCCTCGACGCGCCGAGCGGGCCGCCGGCACCGCGGTGAGATCCCTCCTCGGAATCCTCCTGGCCGGCGCGGCCCTCGCCGCGGGGGCTTGCAGCAAGCCGGGCCCGGCCGGGAAGGCCGAGGCTCCGCTCGAGCGCTGCGCGGAGGCGCGCGAAGGGACCCTCGAGTCGCTGCACAGCGTCCACGTCGCGGGGACCTACTTCCGGTTCGAGACCGAGGAGACCGGGACGAAGACGGGAGAGTCCTTCGACCTCTACCTGCGGCTCCCGGATCGGGCGCGCTTCTCCTTCACCCTCGGCCGATCGAACCGGATCGTCCTCCTGCGGGGAGAGGACGGCGAGGAGAGGCCGGGGTCGGCGGCCGAGTTCTCCCCCCTCGAGGGGGACCGCCTCCTCGAGTGGCGCCGGAGCCGGCTCCTCCACGTCGTGGCGGCGCGATTCCCGGTCCTCCCCCCGCCTCTCGAGGTCTCCGAGGAGACGAGCGGCGCGCGCGTCCGGGACGGGGACCTCTCCTTGCGGGTCGACATCGACCCGACCTCGAGCCTCCCCTCCCTCCTCCATTTCGAGTCGGAGGGGGAGGCGATCTCCCTCGCCGATTGGAGGACCTCCGGCCATGGGCCCCTCTTCCCCCATCTCCTCCGTTGCGAGGCGGGCGGGACCGCGCGCTGGGAGGAGCGGATCCGGTCCTGGTCCGAGAACCCGAACCTCCTCGACCGGCTGTTCGACGCCCCGGGGACGACGGCCCTCGCGAGCGCGCCCACGCTCGGGGAGCCGCGGATCCGCGAGGAGCGGGCCTTCGAGCTAGTGGCCGAGATGCGGGTCGGCGCTTTCACGCAGGTCGCCTCCGTGCTCTCCCGGATTCGCTCCGGGAGGCTCGCCGACGCGAAGCCCCTCATCCTCCTCGACCGCGATCGAAAGCTGTCCGCCGTCGCGCTCGTCGCGACGGTCCCCGGGATCCAACCGACGAGGACGGTCCCCGAGGGACAGGTCGCGGAGGTCTTCGTCCGCGGGACCCTCGCCGATGCCCTCGAGTGGATCGGCCAGCTCGAGTCCTTCGCGCGCGAGGAAGGGCACGAGCCCGAGGGGGGCGCCCGCCTGATGCGCGAGCCCTCGGGATGGGAGGTGGGAGGGGAGGACGAGGGGGCAGCGGACTTCCGGATCATCCTCCCCGTCCGCCCTGGGTGAATCTCCGTCCCGGCCAGGGGACGATCCCGCACGCCGGAACCCCCGTCGCTCGAACAACTTCCTGCGCCTCTTATACTTAGTGCGTGACGCGCAGCTCCAGTTCCCGGCACGGGATTGGCGATCTGCCCCCCGGTTCCATGTTCGAGCACGATTCGAAAGCCCCCCAGCCTCCGGCCCTCCCCCCCGTCCGCGAGGGTTCGACCATGAAGCGCTTCATCCCCCTTGCCATCCTCGCCATCCTCCTGATGGGTGCGGCGCCCAGCCAGCGCGGCTCCGGACAGTCCCGGGGCTCGTCCGGCGGCGGCGGCGGCTCCCGCTCCTCCGGCGGATCCTCCTCCGGCGGACAGTCTTCCGGCGGAGCCCGGTCCTCCGGCGAGGGCCGCGGCTCGTCCTCGGTCGGGCAGCCGGGGCGATCGAGCGGCGGCTCCGGGCGGTCCGAGGGCGGGGTCTCGGTCCCCCGTTCCTCCGGTGGCCGGATCCCGGGCGGCATCGGGAGCTCGCGCGTTCCCTCCGGCTCCGCGCCCGACATCGTGCGCATCCCGGGCGGGGATCAGCCCCGGCTCGGCGGGGACATCGTGCGGATCCCCTCCCCCGGCCGTTCCGGGCCGGGCCCGATCGAGAGCCCCGCGACCCCGCGAGCCGGGGAGCGGAGGGAGGAGCCCGCCCGGCCCGTCACGACGCCGTACGACGAGGGGCAGCGGCCCCGCATCCGGGTGGTCGATCCCGAGCCCTACCCGCGGTTCATTTCCGAGCGCCCCCGCGGATCCCTCGACGATCCGAGGTCGAGGGAGGCGGGGCGGAGCGGAGAGAGCCGGTCGAGGGTCTCCCCCGGACGCCTGGGGACCGGACGCGAGACGCTCGACACTCGGTACCGCGACCGCTTCACGCGCGGGTCCGCCGACGCCCCGCGGGGGTCGGCGGCGCGCGAGGGTCGGGGCGTCGCGGCCCCGTCCGTCTCGCCGCGCGGGAGGATCGACTACGCCTCGCCGCCGGGCAGGCGGACGCTGGCCCCCACGGGCGCCCGGTCGACCGTCGCGCCCGCGCGCACCCGTGGGATCGTGGCGAAGCGGACCCTCGATGCGGCTCGGCGCGAGACGAGCGCGGCCTTCACGAGGTCCCCCCGCACCGTCGTCCACTCGAGCTGGAACTCCCACTGCTGGAACACGGGAGTGAACTGGTGGTCCGGGTGCCACTCGGGATTCGCCTGGAGCCCCGGCTTCTGGTGGAGCCCCTTCTGCCACTCCTCCTTCGGCTGGTCCTCCTGGTGGAACTGGTCCTGGTGCCGCAGCCGCTGGAGCTGGTCCTGGGGGAGCTGGTGCGACCCCTTCTGGGCCTCTTCCTGGTACTGGCCCTGGTACGCGAGCGTGGCCTACGTCCCGACCTCCACCGTCGTCTACGTGGAGCGGGAGCCGGACCAGACGGTCTACGCGGAGCCGAGCGAGCCCGCCGCCCCGGTCGAGCAGGCGCCTCCGGCGGCCGAGCCGGCCGAGCCCCCGGGCCCGGGCTATGCCGGGAGGGGGCCCGAGTCGATCACCGAGAAGTACGTCCGACTCGCCGACCTCTACTTCCGCGCGGGGCGCTACGACCGGGCGGTCGACAACTACCTCCGCGCGACGGAGTTCGCCCCGGAGCAGGCCTCCCTCTGGTTCATGCTCTCGGACGCCCTCCTCGGGATCGGGGACTACCACTTCGCCGCCCACGCGATCCGCAGGGCGCTCGAGAAGGACCCGACGCTCGTCGAGAGCCGGGCGAACAAGCGGGAGTTCTACCCAGTTCCGGCGGACTTCGACGCCCACCTCGCCCAGCTCGAGAAGTTCCTGAAGGACCACGACAACGACGGGGACGCCTGGTTCGTCCTGGGCTACAACCTCCACTTCTCCGGGCAGACCTCGGAGGCGAAGGAGGCGTTCCTGAAGGCGAAGGACCGGCTCCCCTCCGACAAGGCGGTCGATCTCTTCCTCGCCGCCGCGGACGTGCGCGAGGCCGAGGAGGCGAGGCCCGCGACGAAGGCCGCCCCCGGCGACGTGAAGTAGCCGCGGGGGTTCCGGGGGCCGGCCCAGCGCCGGCCCCTGGAATCGACGGAGCGCCGGGCCCGTGCCCCGGAGAGGGGCCCTAGCCCAATCCAGTCACTCAAGCGGGGCGGCCGCCGCGCCCCGGGCCACCCCACTTGGGGAAGCGTTCCTCGGGGGTACCCCTGCGTTCGCCCACGCTAGCATCGAGCTCAGCGATGAAAGCGGTGATGAGTCCCGGGCGAAGGGCTCTCACTTGGGGCCTCGCATCCCTCGCGCTCCTCGGGGTCGTACTCGTCGCCCTCGTCGCGTCGAAGGGTAGGCTCGGCGGGCAGCTCGACGAGGTCGTCCGACTCGCCCCTGCGCCGAGAGTCGAGTCTCTTCCGGACGTCGAACCGGCTGGATCTCAGGGAGATGCGGAACCATCGCGCCGCGAGCCCCTCCCCGCACCGGATCCCGAGCCTAGCCCCTCGACCCATGCCGCGCTCGCGCGGCCACCCGTGCGAGTCTCCGGCGTCGTCGTCGACGAATCGTCGGCCAAGGGGTTACCCGGCCTGAGGATCCTCCTCTCCCCGCCCTCGGCGCCTTCGAACCCCCCATCGTCGGATTCCCGGCCCGTCCCGGCGCAGACCCGGACAAACGGCGACGGGCGCTTCGAGCTGGAGCTTCCCGCAGACCGGTGGTTGCCCAGCGAGTTCTGTCGGATCCTCATCGGCGACGACGAAGAACCGCTCTTCCGGGGCTCCGTCCCGGCCGTCGAAGACCTTCTCCTGGTCGCGCGGACCCCGGACGTCCTGCGGGGGAGGCTCCTCGCAAGGGAGGCTCTCCCCTACGCGGGGGTCGGGGTGGTGGCCTACACGCCCCTCGGCACAGGAGGGATGGCGGCCGCCGTCTACTGCGGGCGGTCCAAGCTCGACGGGGAAGGCCGGTTCGAGTTCCGGGTGCGGCCGAGCGTCCGCGCCGAGTCCTATCTCCTACGGTTCCAGGGTCCGGTCGGGTTCGCGTTCGAGACCGAGGTCCCGAGGGCCGAGCTCGTTTCGCCCGAGGGTGCCGAGATCCGAACTCGAATGGCAACTCTGTGCCTGTTCGTCCGTGACCAGCAGACCCGCCCGCTCGAGGGCGCCGAGGTCCGGACGACGCTCCCTTCCTGCCCTGAGGCTCACCCCGCTGCGCTCGAATCAGACAGGGAAGGCCGCGCGGAAGCATGGCTGCCCCTCGGCGCGGTGCGTTACTGCGTCGGCAAGGAAGGGTTTGCCCCGGCGTCAGGGGAGGTGGACCTCGCCGAGGAGGGCGCGAGGGTGGAGAGATCGGTCTTCCTGCGGGGCCTCGTCGAGGAGGACGCGATCGGGGGCGAAGTGCTCGATCCCGACGGGAAGGAGCTTCCCGACGCCGTCGTATCGGTGAAGCCGGTCGGCTTGGAGGGAGACGTAATCGTGCCGATGATCCGTACCACCCGGACCGACGTGCGGGGGCGGTTCCGGCTTCCCTATCCCTTCGGGGAGCGGGTCAGTGTCGCGGCCTACCACCGAAGATACGGCTCCACGCCCCGGTTCGAGATCGTCGTCGACAACCGTTTCTTCCAGCTGCGGTTCGAGGCCGTCGGGGAGATCGTGATCGTCCCGAGGATGCCGAGCGAAAAGGTCGCGATGGGCGAGGGCGCGGTCCAGTACCTCCTGCTCGACCGGGACTTCGATCGCACGTTCTCCGGGCACGTCTGGGGGTTCCCGCTGGAGATCGACGAGGTTCCTCCCGGTGCCTTCAACCTGTTCGTCCTATGGCGCGGGCCCGACCTCTACGGACAGACCTCCGTGTCCGTCTCCGCGGGCGAACGGCGGGAGATCGAGCTGCCGATGGCCTCGGCTTCGTGGCTCGGGGCGCGGGCGGTCGACGCCGAGGGAAACGGGCTCGCCGGCCTCGAGGTGCGCGTCGACCATCCCGACTGGCCTCGCGAGCTCGACGCCGCGTGGGGCGCTGCGAGAACAGGTTCGGACGGCCGAGTCCGCGTACTCGCGGGGGCACTCGACCGCGCCGAAGTCATCTTCCTGCGCGGCGGGGACGTCGCAGCCAGGAGATGGCTCGATGCAGGACACGAGTCGCGCGTGACGGTCCCGGAACCGGGGGACGGCCGCTAACCCGGCTCATGCGCTCGGTCTCGATCATCGTGGGGCCGCCCTCGTCCGCGCTCGAGTCCCCTCCGACAGCAGCCCTCGTTACGACGTCGCCGCCCGCGCGACAGCCTCCCATCGTGAACAATCGGGGCTAGAAGCTGGGGAGGATTCCCAGGTAGTGCTGCGCCAGGGCGGCGGCGACCACGATCAGGACGAAGGCGACTCTCTTCTTGCGCATGGCCGGGGTCCTCAGACGGCGGATCCCCGCCTCCTATTCCGGGGAGAGCGCACCCGCCCGCGCCCGGCGCCGAAGGCGCGCTGCGGCAGCCGGGACGTCGACGGTTTCCCGTACAGTGGGAGGCGAGGGCAACCCGCGTCTTGGACGTCTCCCCGGTCGGAAAGTTCACCCAGGACCCGAGGGCGGCCGGCCCCGGGTCGCGCGCGCCTTCGGCGGCCGGCGGCGTCTCCCTCGGGGCGGCCTTCCTGATGGCGACCTCGGCCATCGGGCCGGGCTTCCTCACGCAGACCTGCCTCTTCTCCGGGAGCCAGGGGGCGAGTTTCGGGTTCGTCATCCTCTCCTCCCTCCTCCTCGCCCTCGTGGCGCAGGTGAACATCTGGCGGATCCTCGTGGCGGCGGGGATGCGGGGCCAGGAAGTGGCGAACCGCGTCGTCCCCGGCCTGGGCCTGGCGGTGACGGCGCTCGTCGTGGCGGGCGGCGTCGTCTTCAACATCGGGAACATCGCGGGAGCCGGGCTGGGACTGAACGTCCTCTTCGGATGGAGCGTCGAGGCGGGAGCCGCCGCGAGCGCGGCGGTCTGCGCCGCGCTCTTCCTCGCGCCGAACGCCGGGCGCGCGATGGACCGGTTCGCGAAGGCGATGGGGTTCGTCCTGATCGCCCTGATGGTCTACGTCGTCGCCACGACCTCCCCCCCGGCGGGTCGAGCGCTCGTCCGGACGATCGCTCCCGAGAAGGTCTCCCTCCTCGCGACCGTCACCCTGGTCGGGGGCACGGTCGGCGGCTACATCACATTCGCCGGCGCCCATCGCCTGCTCGACGCGGGGGTTCGCGGTCCCTCCTCCATTCCCGGGATCACCCGGAGCGCCGTTACCGGGATCTCCGTCGTGGCGGTCGTGCGGATCCTCCTCTTCCTCACGTCGCTCGCGGTGCTCGTCCCGGGGAGGAGCCTCGATCCCGCGGACCCGGCGGGCTCCGTCTTCCGGTTCGCCGCGGGGGAGGCGGGCCACCGACTGTTCGGCGTCGTCCTGTGGGCGGCGGCCGCCACCTCGGTGGTCGGTTGCGCCTACACGTCGGTCTCCTTCCTGCGCTGGCTCTCCCCCCGGCTCGATCGGAGGCCGCGGGCCCTCGTCCTCGGGTTCCTCGCGCTCTCCGCGATCGCCTTCCTCGCGTACGGCAACCCCGTCCGGGTCCTCGTCCTCGCGGGAGCCGTGAACGGGCTGATCCTCCCGATCACCCTCGGCGCCGTCCTCCTCGCCGCCCACCGCAGGGACCTCGTGGGCGAGTACCGCCATCCCCGGTGGATGACGCTCGCGGGGGCCCTCGTCGTCGTCGCCACGGCGTGGATGGGGGTCGGGGCGCTCCTCTCGGAGTGGAGGAGGTCCTTCGCGTGACGGAGGTCCGCCTCTACCCCCACCCAAGCCTCCGCCCGCTCGGGGACGCCGCGATCCGGATCGGCCTCGGCGAGGGGATCGATCCCTCCGTGCACCGGCGCGTGCGGGCCGCCTGCCTCGCCCTCGACCGGGCCCGGCTTCCGGGGGTCCTCGAATGCGTCCCGACCTACGAGGCGGTGACCGTCTTCTACCGCCCCACCGTCGTCGGCTACGCCGATCTGGAGCGCGCGATCGAGTCGGCGCTCGCGGGTCTGCGGGAAGGGGAGGTCCCGGCGGGGAGACGCTTCACCCTCCCCGTCCGCTACGGCGGTCCCTGGGGCCCCGATCTCGAGTCCCTCGCCTCCTCCCACGGGATGAGCCCGGAGGAGGCGATCGAGACCCACCGGACAGGCTTGTACCGCGTGTACATGATCGGCTTCGCCCCGGGCTTCCCCTATCTCGGAGGCCTTCCCGAGCGACTCTGGACGCCGCGGCTCGACACGCCGCGCACCTCCGTCCCTGCCGGCTCGGTCGGGATCGGGGGAGAGCAGACCGGCGTCTACCCGCTCGAGACTCCGGGAGGGTGGAGGATCATCGGCCGCACCCCCGTCCCGCTCTACGATCCGGACCGGACGCCGCCCGCGCTCCTCGCGGCGGGGGACTTCGTCCGCTTCCTGCCGGTCGGGACGGAGGAGTACCGCGACGTCGAGGATCGGGTGCGCCGGCGAGCCTACGCCGTGGAGTGCGCCCCTCACGAGGAAACCTAGGTGGCCCCGCAATCGCGCATCGACCTCAACTGCGACCTCGGGGAGGGCGCCGGGGACGACGAGTCGATCCTCGACGTCGTCACGTCGGCGAACGTCGCCTGCGGCTTCCACGCGGGGAGTCCCGGGCTCATGCGGCGGATCGTCCGCTCGGCCGCGGCGAAGGGGGTCGGAGTCGGCGCGCACCCGGGACTGCGGGATCCGGAGGGATTCGGGCGTCGCGAGGTCCCCCTCGCGCCGGAGGAGGCCTTCGACCTCGTCCTCTACCAGGTCGGGGCCCTCCAGGCCCTCGCCGCCGCCGAGGGAGAACGGGTGCGACACGTGAAGCCCCACGGCGCGCTCTATCACATCGCCTCGCGGGACGGCGAGGTCGCCCGCGCGGTGGCCTCCGCCGTCCGCGCGGCCGGAAAGGACCTGATCCTCGTCGGGCTTCCCGGGAGCGCGCTCGTGAAGGCCGGCCGGGAGGCGGGGCTCCCCGTGGCCGAGGAGGCGTTCGCGGACCGCGGCTATCGCGCCGACGGAGGCCTCGTCCCCCGGGACTCCCCGGGAGCCCTGGTCGAGGATCCCGACGAGGCCGCGCGCCGGGCGGTGCGGATGGTCGTCGAGGGGAGGGCGACCACGGTCGGCGGAGGCGAGCGGGCGGTCCGCGCCGACACGATCTGCGTCCACGGCGACACGCCGGGGGCCTTGGCGATCGCGCGCCGCGTCCGCGCCGCGCTGGAGAGCGCGGGGGTCGAGGTCCGCCGGCTCGGGCCCCCGTGACGGGTGCGCTCGAGGTCGTCCGGCCGGGACCCTTCACGACGGTCCAGGACCCGGGCCGCTTCGGCTACCTGAGGTACGGGGTCCCCCCCTCCGGGCCGATGGACCCCTTCGCGCTCGAGGCGGGCAACCTCCTCGTCGCGAACCCCCGGGACGCCGCCGCGCTCGAGGTCGCCCTCGGCGCCTGCATCCTGCGATTCCGGGAGGAGGCGGAGGTCGCCCTCACCGGGGCCGACCTCGAGGCGAGCCTCGAGGGGGAGCCCGCCCCGCGCTGGGAGTCGTTCGCCGTTCACCCTGGGCAGTCGCTCGCCTTCACGAGGGCGCGGAGGGGTGTGTGGGCCTACCTCGCCGTCGCCGGGGGGATCCTCGTCGATCCGGTGCTCGGGAGCCGCGCGACCTACACCCGCGCGCGACTCGGGGGCCTCGGCGGCCGGACGCTCGCGCGGGGAGACGTCGTGCCCACGGGAACGCCGGCGGCGCCCCCCTCGAAGGCGCGAGCGAGGCTCGAGGGACCCCATCCGGTCTATGCGCGCGACGCCGAGGTCCGGGTGATCCTCGGGCCCGACCTCGACCGCTTCACGGAGGAGGCGGTGGCGGTCCTCCTCTCCGAGCCGTACAGGGTGGACCCGCGGTCGGATCGGATGGGATACCGCCTCGACGGGCCCTCTCTCCGGCTCCGGCGAGGCGCCGACATCCGCACGGACGCGGTGACCCGCGGGACGGTGCAGGTCTCCTCCGACGGGAGACCGATCGTGCTCCTCGCGGACCGCCCCGCGACGGGAGGCTATGCGAGGATCGCGACCGTGATCGCGGCCGACGTCTGGAAGGTCGCGCAGCTCCCCACCGGCGGGAGGCTCTCGTTCCTCTCGGTCGGGATCGAGGAGGCCCAGGCGGAGGCCGGCCGGGCGGAGGCGCGGCTCGAGGCGCTGGAGGCGAGTCTCCGCCGGGGGAGCTGACGCCCGTCAGACCGCGACCTCGCGGACGCCGTCCGCGGGCCGGAAGGCGTGGACGCGCGGCGGGGACGCCCCCCATCCCGCGAACCGCTCCGCGAGGCTCCGCTCGAGGAGGGGGAGCCGTCCGCGGGGGACGAGCGAGACCACGCAACCTCCGAACCCCCCGCCGGACAGCCTCGCGCCGAGGGCCCCCGCCCCGCGCATCGCCTCCGCGAGGGCGTCGAGCTCGGGCGAGGAGACGCGGTAGAGATCGCGGGAGGAGGCATGCGAGGCGTCGAGGAGCGAGCCGAGGCGATCGATCTTCCCCGCCCGGATCGCCGCCGCCCCCTCGCGCACGCGCGCGGTCTCCTCGACGACGTGGCGGACGCGGCGCGCCTCGCCGTCGGTCAGCCCCTCGGCGAGACCCTCCTCCCATCCTCCGCCCAGCGCGGCGAGGGAAGGGAGGCCGGGCCGACGGCGGCGGATCTTCTCGAGGGCGGAGCGGCACTCCTCGACGCAGGCGTTGAATCCCGAGGAGGCGAGGGCCCGCCGGATCCCCGTGTCGGCGACGACGACGGTCGGAGCGTTCTCGCCGAAGGGGAGATGCTCGAACTCGAGGTTCGCGCAGTCGAGGTAGAGGACGCGACCGCGACGGCCGAGCGCCGAGGCGAAGGGATCCATGATCCCGCACCGCACGCCGACGAAGCCGGTCTCCGCCCTCCAGACGAGGTCGACGAGGGCCCTCGGCTCGACGGCCCGGCCGGCGAGGCGGGCGTAGACGAAGGCCGTCGCGAGGAGGAGCGAGGCGGAGGAGGAGAGCCCGGCCCCGATCGGGAGATTTCCCCCGAACAGGAAGTCGGCCCCCGGGAGGTCTCCCCAGTCCTCGCGGCAGGCGGCGACCGCCCCCAGGGGGTAGTTCCCCCAGCCGAGGTCGGGATCCGGCCGGAGGTCCCGGGCCTCGACCTCGAAGGCCGGCTCCGCGTCGAGCGAGGCGAACCTCAGCCGCCGGTCCTCCCGGAGGCGGGCGACCACCCCGGTGCCGCGGTCGAGCGCGACGGGGAGCACGGGGCCCCCGTTGTAGTCGAGGTGGGCGCCGAGGAGGTTCGCCCGCCCGGGGGCGAAGGCGGCCCGGGCCCCCCGCAGGCTCCCGTACCTGTCCTCGAAGCGCTCCCGCAGGCGCGCGAGGAGAGCGCGCTCGACGGAACGGTCCCTCGCGCCGGAACGGGGCGGGAGTGGCACGGGGAAAAGATACCCCCCGTGACCGCCCCGCGCGGCCGTTCCTAGAATCGGGGGGCGGAATGGTCCCGGTCCTCCTCCTCCTCCTCCAGTCCGCGCCCGCCTCGAGCCCGGCGGCGGACTTCTCCCTCGCCCGGGAGACGCCCCGGCCGGTCGCGCGGGTCTTCGACCGGGACGTGACCGTCGGGGAGGTGCTCGACCGGGTCGAGAGGCGCTGGTGGCCGGGGCTCGCCGCGGACCTGGCGGGGCCCTACGGCTGGTTCCACATCCACTCCCCCCTCTTCGACCGCTGGGTCTCCGACCACGTCGACCTCCTCCTCCTCGAGAAGGAGGCCCCGCAGGTGCTCGCCTCCGACGAGGAGGTGACCGCGGAGGCGAGGCGCAGGATCCAGCCGGAGATGGAGAAGCTCCGCCGGGAGGGGCGCCGGACCGATCCGGAGATCGAGGCGGCCCTCCTCGACCGGCGCCGCAAGCAGGACGGGATCTCGATCGAGAGGGACCTGCGGCTCGAGAAGTCCCTCGCCCCGCTCACCGCCGACGCGCTCCGGGGCCACTTCTACCGCAGCGCCCTCAACTACGGCGGCCGGGTGCGGGCCGCGCACCTCTTCTTCCAGACGACGGATCCGAAGACCCTCGCGCGTCTCCCGCTCGCGCGGCGGGAGGAGGCGAAGCGCCGGGCCGAGGAGGCGAAGCGGCGCGCGGACGCCGGGGAAGACTTCGCCGAGCTCGCCCGGACCCTCTCCGAGGATCCCGCCACCCTCGAGCGCGGAGGGGACCTCGGCTTCTTCCCTCGCACGGGGAGGGTGCCCGAGGAGGTCGCGAGGGCGGCGTTCGCGGGGCACCCGGGTGAGATCCTCGGACCCGTCGAGTCGGAGCGCGGCTACCACGTCCTGCGGATCCTCGACCGCCGGACGGCGCGCCATCCGGACTTCAACTCCGTGCGAGGGGAGGTCGGAGAGGACCTGCGCCGGGAGCGCCGCCGCGAGCGGATCCTCGACCTTCGCCGCGCGGGCGGCGTTCTGATCTACTGAAGACGTGCGCGCCCTCCGGATTCTCCCCCTCCTCCTCGCCGTCCCGATGGCGGCGGGATGCCGGTCGATCACGGTCCGGCCGACCTCGACGGTCGCGGGGTCCTTCCACGTGGAGGCGCGGGCCTTCCGGCTCCTCGGGCGATCCTTCCCGCGCGTCCCGCTCGCCAACGCGTTCGACGGCGCGTCCGACCGCGGCCTCCCCAACGCGCGCATCACCTCCGCGAGCCAGGGACCGAACGTCTTCTGGCCCTTCACCTGGATCCACTGGTTCCTCGGCGTCGAGTGGGCGGACGTCGAGGGGGTCTACGGGATCCCCCCCTGACCTCCCCTCCGAGGAGGGTTGCTCCGGCCTCCGCCGAGGCGTAAAGAGACGGGACGGTGAGCCCCGCCGGCGAACGAGAGGCGAGCGCGACGAAACCCGGGGAGCGGGAGGCGCCGGCGCGCCCCGCGCCGGCGACGGACAAGTCCTTCGAGGAGTACCCCCTCACCCGGATCGAGTACATCCAGGCGATTGTCCACCTCTATCGCGGCGAGCTCTCCCGCTCCAACGCCTGGCGCGCGCGGCTCGACACGACGACGAACTGGGCGATCGGGGCGACGGCGGCGCTCCTCTCCTACTCCTTCGGCGACCCGACCCACAGCCACGTCGTCCTCCTCTTCGGGACCGCCCTCGTCCTCCTCCTCCTCGGCTACGAGGCGCGGCGGTTCCGGTTCTTCGACGTCTGGCGCGCGCGCGTGCGGATGATCGAGGAGAACTTCTACGGCCCGATCCTGCGCCGCGACCTCGTGAGCCCGAAGCAGTCGTGGGGCCGGCTCGTCGCGCGCGACCTCCTCGCCCCCGAGTTCAAGATCTCCATCCTCCAAGCCTTCAGGGCGAGGCTCGCCCGCAACTACCTCTCGATCCTCTCCCTCCTCGTCTTCGCCTGGGGCGCGAAGGTCGCGATGATGCGGCGCGCGCTCGGCCTCGAGACCCTGCAGGAGGCGATCGAGGCGGGGATGGGAGACGCCTTCCCCTGGTGGGTGCCCTTCGGCTACCTCGTCGGACTCGTCGTCGTGCTCGTCGCGATCCTCCTCCTCGTGCGGTCCCCGGCGAGCACCGACGAGGCCTACTGGCCCCGCCCCGAGGAGCAGGACCGGGTGAGCCCCCTCGACGTCTGAGCGGTCCCGTGTCCCCCCTCTCCCCTCGGGCGGGATCCCCCTTCCCGCTCGAGCGCTTCGCGCTCGGGAACGGCCTCGCCGTCCTCCTCTCCCCCGACCGCTCCCTCCCCCTCGTCTCCTTCCAGCTCCACGTCCTGGCCGGCTCGCGCAACGAGCGGCCGGGGATCACGGGGATCTCCCACCTCTTCGAGCACATGATGTTCAACGGGGCGGCGAAGTACGGCCGGAAGCAATTCGACCGGACTCTCGAGCGGGAGGGAGGATCCTCGAACGCCTCGACCTCGTGGGACGCCACGATCTACCACGAGGAGTTCCCCCCCGCCGCGCTCCGCACCGTGATCGACCTCGAGGCGGACCGCCTCCGCTCCCTCTCGATCACGGAGGAATCCCTCCGCTCCGAGGGAGGGGTCGTCCGCGAGGAGCGGCGCGTCTCCGTCGAGAACGACCCCGACGGCGATCTCTTCGAGCGGCTCTACGCGGTCGCCTTCGACGCCCACCCCTACGGGGCCCCGATCGTCGGATGGATGTCCGACCTCGAGGCGATGACGGTCGAGGACCTTCGCGCCTACTTCGCCACCTACTACGCTCCCGGCAACGCCCTCCTCGTCGTCGCGGGGGACTTCGATCCGGCCGACGCCCGGGACGCGATCCGCTCCTCCTTCGAGGACATCCCCCCCGGAACTCCCCCCCCCACCGTCCGCACCGTCGAGCCCGCCCAGAAAGGGGAGAAGCGTTTCACCCTCCACCGGGAGGCGGAGGTCCCCGCCGTCGCGATCGCCTTCCACGGGCCGCGCGCCGCCGACGCCTCGGACCCCTTCCTCCTCGACCTAGCGGGCCGGATCCTCGCCGGCGGGGAATCGGGCCGCCTTGTCCGCCGCCTCCTGCGCCTCGAGGAGTCCGCCCTCGCCGTCCACTTCGAGACGCCCTGGACGATCGATCCCGGCCTCGCCTTCGCCTTCGCGAAGGTGGCTCCACCGGCCGATCCGGCTCGTGTCGAGGCCGCGATCCTCGAGGAGCTCGACCGTCTCGCGTCCGAGGAGATCCCCGCCGAGGAGTTCGAGAGGGCGAGGAGCGCACTCGTCTCCGAGAGCCTGCGACACCTCCGGACCGTCCGGGGCCGGGCCGAGGCGATCGGCCAGGCGGAGACCCTCTTCGGCGACGGGGCGCTCGCCTTCTCCCTCCCCGCCCGCTACCGCGCCCTCGAGCCGGGCCCCGTCCGGGAACTCGCGGGCCGGATCTTCCGCGCCTCGAACCGGACCGTGGCGACGCTCCTCCCCTCCGGATCGTGACGGCCCCCCCGCTCCTGCGAGACCTCCGCCGGGAATCCCGCGACTTCCTCCTCCTCTCGCGCGAGGACCGCCGGCTCCCCCTCGCCTTCCTCGGCGTCGGGCTCCGGTCCGGCACGGTCCACGATCCGCCCCGGAAGGAGGGCGCGCTCCGTCTCCTCCTCTCCCTCCTCAAGAAGGGGGCGGGGGGCCGGGACGCGGAGGGGATCGCCGCCGCCCTCGATTCCCTCGGGGCTTCGCTCCTCGAACGGGCAGCCTCCGACTACGCGCTCCTCGGCTTCGAGGTCCTCTCCGAGCGCTTCGAGGAGGCGGCCTCCCTCCTCGCCGACCTCGCCCTCCGTCCGACCCTCCCTCCCTCCGAGGTGGAGAAGGAGCGCCGCCGCCTCGCCGCCGAGATCCGGCAGGAGGAGGAGGACGCGCGCGCGGCCGCGAGCAAGAAGTTCGAGCGGGCGCTCTTTCCGACCCACCCGTACGGCCGGCCTCCCGGCGGGACGGCGGAGGGGGTCGAGGCGGTCCGGCGCGAGGACCTCCTCGCCCTCCACTCGCGCCTGTTCGTTCCCGGAAGCGCGCTCCTCCTCCTCCTCGGCGACGTCGGCGAGGATCGCAGGGAGACAGCGCTCCGGGCCTTCGAGTCCTGGCGCGGGGATCCCCTCCCGGCCGCGGGACTCCCCGCCCCGAAGGCCACAGACCGCCGCGTCGTCCTCTCCCCCCGTCCGGGCGCCACCCAGGCGCAGCTCCGGCTCGGGGCGACCTCGATCCCGCGCGCGGATCTGTCCTACTTCCCCCTCCTCGTCGCGAACACGGTCCTCGGCGGCGGCTTCTCCTCCCTCCTCGTCGACGCCGTGCGGGTGAACCGCGGCCTCACCTACGGGATCTCGAGCCGCCTCGACGCGCGCCGGGCCGGCGGCGCGATCCGGATCGAGACCTTCACGAAGAACGCCTCCCTCGCCGAGACGATCGAGGTGATCGGCGAGGAGCTCGGTCGCCTTCGTTCGGGCGGCCTCCCTCCGGGTTCCGTCGAGCAGGCGAAGCGCTACCTCGCCGGGCAGTGGCCCTTCTCGGTCGAGACCTCCCCCGCCCTCGGCGCGGCCCTCGTCGCCGCGGAGGGGCTCGGGATCGGCGTCGAGGGGCTCGCCTCCTTCGTCCCCTCCCTCCTCGCCGTGACGGAGCATGAGGTCCGCCGGGCCCTCCCGCTCCTCCCCGATCCAAAGAACCTCCTTCTCTTCGTCGAGGGGGACGGGGAGGTGGTCCGTCCCACGCTGGAGCGGTTCGGTCGCGTCGAGTCCTTCCCGTCGCCCGACGGAAGTCGCTGAATCGCTCCTTCGCGCGCCGCCGTAGCCGTGCGGCCGGGACAGGACTAAGTGACCGTTCACCTTTCGCGAACGGAAGCTCACACCACCCTCCGCAGGGGGGTGGCGAGACGCCGGGCACGGCGGCAGAGCCAGATTCGCAGTCGACGACGAGCCTGGTCATGGTGAGGCAGCAGTGGTTTCGCCTGACGTTCGCGTGGGGAGGCCGCCAGACCCGGTCGATCGGGCTCACTGAGGCCCTTCGTGCCCCTTGACAGGCGGGGGGGGATGAGTAGATCTTTCCTGCGTCGCGCCGTCCGCCGGGTCGCTCGCGGGACGGTCTCGTGGAGGCTCGCACGGGACGCGACAGTTGTGGAGGTGCCCATGATCGCGATCCGAGTCGCCCGCGCTGCGGCCGCGGTTGTGCTCTGTTGCGCTGCTTCCCGACCGGCCTCCGGTCAGTCCGACTCCTGCCTGGAGGGCGACTGCGACAAGTACGGGAATTGGTCGGCGCCCTTCAACATCTGGCAGATGCTCTCGGGCGCGACCGACTACGACGGGACGTGCCGTCCGGGGACGAATCCGAGAGACGAGCTCGGCCACTCGACCCTGATCTCGAATCATCCCGCCGCGAGCAACGACAAGGTCGGATCCCTCCTGATCTGGAGATTCGTCGCAGATCGACCCCAGCCCACCTACCTCTGGAGGCCGGGGACCGCGACGGTCTACACCTATCTCCTCGCTCCCGGCCCCACGTGGTGCGGCCCCGGGATCGGAGGGAACCTCTTCTGCGGGGGCCACTCCTACCTCGGAGACGGGCGGCTCGTCGGCGCCGGCGGAGCCGACCCGTATGGCTGCGGTTCTCCCCCTCCGCCGGACTCCGTCTTCGGGTCAAGGGAGGCATGGCTCTTCAATCCCTCGCTCCTTCCTGCCTTCGGCCCTGGCGGAACCCCCTGGGCGGATCTCCCCTGCCTGATCTACGGCACCTGGTACCCCGGAGCCCTCACGGTCGCGGACGGGGACGTCGTGATCGGCGGCGGCGTGCTCGACGGATGCACCGGCTTGAACGACGGAACGCCGATCTGGTCGGACTTCCTCCAAAGGCTCGATGCCTCGAATCCCTTCGGCCTGGGCTGGGTCGCCCTTCCGGGACTCCCCGGGGCGGACATGCGCTTGTACCCGCAGTTCCGCCTCCTCAGCCCCTTTCCGCCGACGGGCAACCGAGACCTCGCGCTGGTGATGCATCAAGACGCCGTCCAGCACAACGAAGGGTACATCATCAGCGGCGGGGCTACGGGAACCCCGCCTCTGTGCGACGTCGCCTGGCTCGCCTCGAGCGCGGTTGGAGGGCCGGCCGCGACCGCTCTCCAAGACCCTCCCGAGGAGTCCCCGAGCTATCCGGGGATCTCCACGGGCCGGCGCGTCGAGGGCAACTCGGTTCCCCTCCCCTGGGCGGTCGACCAGTTCGCGTTGATCGGGGGCAACCGCGCCGGAACCGCCCAGCCCTGCGTTCCCTGTCCCCCGGGAGGGACGCCGCCCTGCCCCGTCTACGGGCCCCCCAGTACGCTCGCCGCAGGCCTGGAGGCGGTCGACGTTGTCGCGCCCCTCGCGGTCGCGCCGAATCCTGTCTGGACCCAGCTCCCGCCGCTCCCTGCGCTTCAGGGTCGCGTGTTCTGCAACGCCGTGATCCTTCCCGATGGAACGATCCTCGTGATCGGCGGCTCGCTGAGGAACTACCAGCACCCTTTCGAGACGTCCATCGTTGCCCGGCTCCTTCCCTACTTGTACGTCCCCGGCGTCGGCTGGCTCCAGATGAGAGGGCAAGCGCACCGTCGTCTGTATCATTCGACCGCCACTCTGCTCGGCGACGGGACCGTTGTCTCGGGCGCCGGGGACTTCTACTCGCCTGACTGTCCGGCCCAACTACCAGCGCCCTGCAACTGCAGTTTCAACAACGACTCCCTCGCAGCTTCAGCACTCGTACAGGACGCCGACTACCCTTTCGAGAGCGACGCCGAGATCTTCACTCCGGCGTATCGGTTCCACGGCACCGGCCCCGTCATCACTAGCGCGCCCTCGGTAGTTCCCTACGGCCTCCCGTTCGTCATGCAGGTGGCCGTCCCGACGGGATCCTCGCTCGGCAAGATCACGATGCTGCGACCCGGCTCGGTGACGCATGGCGTCGACTTCGAGCAGCGATACCTCGAGCTCCCCTACCAGCTGGACAACATAGTCGCCGCGGGGCCCGGATGGGAGACATGGACCCTGACCGTGACCGCTCCGGCGAACGGGAACGCCGCCCAGCCGGGCTACTGGATGCTCTTCGCGGTCCTCGCCAACCCGACGCCTTCCGTCGCGAAACCCTTCCTCGGGATTCCGTCGGCTGCGCGGTTCGTGCGGCTGTGACCCTCGGGTTCGATACTCCGGAGCGGAGGTGATTCCGATGGATCGATGCATCGAAGCCATGCGAAGGGGAACGCCGTCGGGCGGACCCCCGCCGATCCCCCGATCGACCCCGTCACGCAAGTGGTTGCGACGGGTGTCGTTCGCGATCGCGCTGCTCTCGTTCACCGCCGACCCGGCGCCCGCTCAGACCGTGATCTGGGAGACGTCTTGGATCAACGGAACGGGCTACGGTCATAGCATGGACGCCGTCGGCGACGTGAACGGCGACGGGAGGTCCGACCTGATCGTGGGCGCTCCCTACGGCGCCAATCCTAGCGGCCTCGGCGGGAACGGCACGGTCTTTATGCTGTCGGGGCTCAACGGGTCGACGCTCTGGACTTCGCAGGGGGTCGTTTCTGCGGGAGCTCTGGGCTGGAGCGTGGCAGGGGTCGGGGACGTGACCGG
The DNA here is from genome assembly GCA_022616055.1 of Planctomycetota bacterium. GTDB lineage: Bacteria > Planctomycetota > UBA1135 > UBA1135 > JAKEFM01 > JAKEFM01. Next base: position 734 of record JAKEFM010000188.1, on the reverse strand, counting down.
GGACGGGATCTCCGACGTCTCGATCGATGGGGACGGGATCGTGCGCGTGCGCTCCGGCCCGGACGGGGCCCTGGTCCAGGAGATCTACGGCTACAACACGACGACCGTCGAGCGCCTGGGGGACGTGACGGGCGACGGCATCCCCGACATCCTGATCGGCGACTACTACTGGAACGGCTTCACGGGCCAGGTCGTCGTGATCTCGAGCGCGACGTGGACCCCCGCGCTGACGGTCGCAGGTCCCGGCGGCGGAAGCGGCTTCGGCGGCAGGCTGGCCAGCGTCGGCGATTTGGACGGCGACGGGCTTCCGGACATCGCCGCCGGGGCGCCGTACAACTATCCAGTCTGGTCGGGTCCCTCCGCCGCGTACGTCTACTCCTCGGCGGGAGGTGGGACGCTCCTCGACGTCCTTGCGCCGTCGACGGAGATATTCGCGGGCGTGGGCCTCGGCGTCGCAAGCCTCGGTGACTGCACCGGGGACGGAGTGCCTGATTTCGCAGTGAGGGCCAGCGTGACCATCATCGGCGCGGGTTACGGGCCTGCGCTGTTCGTCTACTCCGGCTCGGATCGTTCGCTTGTCACCACCCTCCTTCCTTCGGCCAATGAATTCCAGTTCAGCGTGCCCGAGAGCGCCGGGGACGTGGATGGAGACGCCGTGCCCGACCTCCTCGTCGGCGACTACACGGCCCCTCCCATTGTGATCGGCCAGGGAACTGCCGGCCGCGTCCGCGTCT
>JAKEFM010000187.1 GCA_022616055.1 Planctomycetota bacterium | reverse complement strand
AGCCGAGGGCCTCGCCGATCCGCTGCATCGTCCCCGCGTCGGTCGCGTCGACCGCCCTCTGGCGGAACTCCCGGATCGCGTCGGCGTCGCCGATCTGCCAGAAGGCGACGCCCGAGGCGCGCCTCACCATGGGCTCCTTCGCGCCGAGGATCCCGTTGCGCAGGAGGATCGTCGCCGCCTCCTTCGTGCCCGCCTCCCCGAGGATCGTCAGCAGGAAGAGGACCTTGTCCTCGCCCTTGACCTGGGTGAGCCGCTTGACGGCCTTCGGCCCCGTGGAAGCGACGCGGCACTTGCGGAGCGCCCACAGGCACCCGGCGCGGACCGTGGCTTCCCCGTCCGAGAGCATCCCCTCCAGCAGGTTGTCGGCCACGGCCTCGCGCGCCTCGGGCTTGAGGGACTCGCGGAACGCGGGGTCGTCGCCGACGATGCGGCCCAGTGCGAAGGCCGCGGCGGCGCGCACCTCCGAGGTGGTGCCCCGGGAGAGCAGGCCGACCAACTGATCCACGTGGGGCCCGCGTGCGCACCCCTCCAGGGCGCGCGCCCTCGGCCCCGTCCCCGCCCCCGAGGAGGGGCGCGCGAGCAGCCCTTCGAAGATGCCCGGGTCCTCGATCAGGGTGAGCGCGTCCGCGCAGTACCACCCGTGGAAGGACTTGGACTCGTCGAGGCCCCCCATGAGCAGCGGAACCGCCCGGGGTTCGCCGATGCGGCCGAGGGCCAGCGCCGCGACGTTGCGGACCTCGAGGTCCCCGTCCCTCATCAGCGCCGCCGCCGAGGAGAACCCCTCCTTCGACCGCAGGAGGCCGAGGGCCTCCACCGCGCGCACGCGGACCTCGCGGGCGGTGGAGCCGGCCAGCTCCTCGACCAGGATCTCCACGCCCTCGGGGGAGCCCAGGTTCTCGGCCAGGAAGGTCAGGTTCCGCTGACGGACCGCGTCCGGGTCTCCCTTCGCGGCCTTCCTGACCTCCGCCAGCAGCCGCGGCCGGTCGAGGGCGGCGAGGAAGGAACCCGCGGTGTCGGCGAAGGTGTCCTGCCGCGTCTCCAGCGACCTCGCGAGGACGGGGACGAAGGCGTCTGCCTTCAGCGGGTCCGTCGCCCCCTCCAGGGGGCGCATGCGCGAGATCTTCAGGAGGGCGTCGTACCGCGACTCCTCGTCCCCGTCGGAGGCGCCGAGGGCCTTGAGGGCGTCCTCGAGCTCCTTGGGGAAGAAGCGGT
>JAKEFM010000186.1 GCA_022616055.1 Planctomycetota bacterium | reverse complement strand
CCTCCTCGATCAGGCGGAGGGCATCCTCGGGGACGAGACGGAACTCCTCCGGGAGCCGCGTGGAGACCGAGTAGAACTCCAGGCAGCAGTGCCAGGCGGTGTGCGGTCGGGCGACGCGACGATCCGCCACGGCCTCCCGGATCGACTGGGCGACCTCGGCGCCCGAGCCGAGGTCGATCCGCGGGGGAGGCGGAAGCTCGAATCCAGGAACGAGCCGGACCCGGCTATCGCGGCCACCGGCCCCGCTCCTCGTCGATCGGTCCCGGCAAGTCCACTCGGGGCAGACTCCTCGCCGGCGCCGTCGGGCGCGCCACCCCGCGCCTGCCGGCGCGGACGAGCCTCGGGCCCGGGACCGCCCGGACCAGCCGGACGGCACCGTCGTCGAGGATCGCCTCGAGCTCCGTCCCCGGCTTCAGCCCCAGCCTCGCGCGCAGGGAGGCGGGGATCACCACCCGGCCTGCCTGGTCGATGGTGGTTCTCATGCCATGACGATGCCATGTCGTACGGGGAGGATCCACGAGGGGCGTGCCGGAGGCGGCCACGGGGCGTGCGACGGCCGGGGGAGACAGCCCTCGGCGGGCGCGCGGGCCCCCTCCCCCCTCGGGAGCCCTCTCCCGAGGGGGACGTCCACCGAGAACCGTGGACCGCGAACGAAGCCCTGGCCGAGGACGACTCGCAAGACTACGTGTCCCTTGACACTTGACCCGGGTCGGGAGGGGATGAGGCGGAGGCCCCGCTTCACGGAGTCCTCCCCGATCGCCGTGCGGAGGAGGTCGTGGGCGAGGAGGAGCGGCTGGCGGAGAGACGGCAGCGGTCGATCTTCCCCGCGGATGTAACCATTCCCGCCTCGAGCGTCGTATATGTGCCCGGATTCGAAGCCGGGCCGGCGGGCGAGCCCGGGCCGGTGCCTCCTGTCGCGTCGGGGGCCTTGACGCTCAGGGAGGGTTCGACTAGACAGGTTCCGTTCGACTTCCGCCCGCTCGACACGCCGCAAGGCCCTCGGGCGGGTTATTTCATTCCTGGGGAGGTCGGAATGGGG
>JAKEFM010000016.1 GCA_022616055.1 Planctomycetota bacterium | reverse complement strand
GGCAGGGCGGCCTTCCAGACCGTGCTGGGCATCGGCAGCCACATCAGGGGTCCGACCTACAAGGAATTGACGGCTCCTGAGCTGAATGGATAAGCATCTTTTTGAATCCCCGGCGGAGCCCCGCTACGATCGGCCCCGGGACCCGCCTATGCCCTGGAGATTCAAGGGGATCGATCTCTTCGAGACGGACGCCCTCCTCACCGAGGAGGAGCGGCTCGTCCGCGACACGGTCCGGAAGTTCGTCGACGAGCGGGTCCTCCCGACCATCGGGGAGTGCTTCGAGGAGGCCCGCTTCCCCCTCGAGCTGATCCCCGGCCTCGCCGAGCTGGGGCTCTTCGGCGCGAACCTCCCGGTCGAGTACGGGTGCGCGGGCCTGGGCCCGGTCGCCTACGGGCTCATCTGCCAGGAGCTCGAGCGCGGGGACTCGGGCGTCCGCTCCTGCGTCTCCGTCCAGGGGGCCCTCGTGATGTACCCGATCTTCGCCTTCGGGTCCGAGGAGCAGAAGCGCCGCTGGCTCCCGGCGATGGCCCGGGGGGAGAAGATCGGCTGCTTCGGCCTGACGGAGCCCGACTTCGGGAGCAACCCCGGGGGGATGCAGACGCGCGCGCGCAAGACCAAGGACGGCTGGAGGATCCACGGGCGCAAGATGTGGATCACGAACGGCACGATCGCCGACGTCGCGGTCGTCTGGGCGAAGGGGGAGGACGACCGCATCCGCGGGTTCCTCGTCGAGAAGGGGACCCCCGGGTTCTCCGCCCCCGAGCAGAAACGGAAGTTCTCCCTGCGGGCCTCCGTCACCTCGGAGCTGGTCCTGGAGCAGGTCGAGGTCCCCGAATCTTCCCTCCTCCCGAAGGCCGAGGGGCTGAAGGGCCCCCTCGCCTGCCTCTCGCAGGCGCGCTACGGGATCGCGTGGGGGGCGGTGGGGGCCGCTCTCGCCTGCCTCGAGGAGGCGCTCAACTACAGCAAGGAGCGGGTCGTGTTCGACAAGCCGCTCGCCTCCTTCCAGCTCGCGCAGAAGAAGCTCGCCGACATGGCGACGGAGGTCGTCAAGGCGCAGCTCCTCTGCCACCGCCTCGGGCGCCTGAAGGAGGAGGGGAAGGCGACCCCCCTCCAGGTCTCCCTCGCCAAGCGCAACAACGTCGCGATGGCCCTCGATTGCGCGCGCGTCGCCCGCGACATGCTCGGCGCGAACGGGGTGACCCTCGAGTACCAGAGCGGGCGCCACCTCTGCAATCTCGAGTCCGTGTACACGTATGAGGGCACCCACGACATCCACACCCTCGCGATCGGCGAGGCCCTGACGGGCATCCCCGCCTACCGCTGATCCGGCGCCCCCCCGCCGCCCCCGCCCCCCCCTGCCCCGTTGATCTGCCGCCGCCGCCGCCGTCCGGGATCCCTCGCCCCGCTCGCGCTCGCGCTCTGCGCCCCCGCCTGCGGCTCGACCTGGCTCGGCGACCGGGCGCGCGACTTCGGCCAGATCCTCGACGCGGACGTCGCCTTCGGTCCGGGCGTGAGGGCCTACGCCGGGGCGAGCCCTCTCGCCCAGGTGGGGATCGGGTCCGCGGACGCCTACCACGCCGGCCTGCGGGACGGCTTCCTCGGCACCTGGACGGAGGTGCGTTCCGAGCTCGGCGTGGGCCCGCTCTTCCTCCACGAGCTCGACCTGCACGACGCTTCCCGTTCCATCGTCGGCCACCGGACCGCGCGATTCGGCGAGCCGGGCTTCGATCCCCACCCCTTCGAGTGGGAGACGACGACCGATCGGCGCTGGCTCGACGTCGGCATCGGCGGCCACCTCTTCCTCGGCGCGAGCGTCGAGATCCGACTCTTCGAGCTCCTCGACTTCGCGGGGGGGCTCTTCGGCCTCGACCCCGCCGGGGACGACGTCTCCGGCCGGACCCACGACGACCTCCTCGAAGACCTCGCTTCGCCCGACGCCCGCGTGAGACGGAACGCCGACCGGGCCCTGCGGATCGCGACGGGCCTCGCCTCGCCCTACCGGACCTGCTCGGACGCCTCCACTCTCACGGACGAGCAGCGGGAGGCGATCGAGGGGTGGAGGGACCGCCTCGGGAAGCGGCGGGAGCCGCTCCCCGTTCCTTCCTCCGCTCCCTCGGCGTCGGCTCCGGCGAGGAAGTGAAGACCCACCGGGCGTTCTGCACGGTCGAGACCCGCGGGCACACGGACGTCCACGACCTGACGGAGCCTCTCCGCCGCGCGATCGCCGAGTCCGGAATCCGCGAGGGTCAGGCGCTCGTCTTCGTCTCGGGCTCGACCGCCGGCGTGACGACGATCGAGTTCGAGCCGGGGCTCCGGAAGGACCTCCCCGAGCTCTTCGAGCGCCTCGCGCCCGAGAAGGCCGACTACCACCACCACGCGACCTGGGGGGACGACAACGGGGCGGCCCACCTGCGGGCCGCGCTCCTCGGCCCCTCCGTCGTCGTGCCGATCGCGGAGGGGGCGCCGCTGCTCGGGGAGTGGCAGCAGGTCGTCCTCGTCGACTTCGACACCCGGCCGCGGCGCCGGCGCGTGCTCCTGCAGGCGATGGGGGAGTAGAGCGGTCGGAGGCGACGCCTCCGCTATCGCCCCTCGCCGAGGTAGCCGAGCGCTCTCAGGCGATCGAGCTCCGCGACCCCGAGGCGGCCCCCCGGCGACGCGGCTCCCTCGACGGGCGGGTGTCTCGTCCGGAACCTGTCGAGTTCCTCCTTGAGGTCCCGGACGACGTCGGGGTGCTCCCGCGCGAGGTTCCTCGTCTCTCCCGGATCGGGCTCGAGATCGTAGAGCTCCTCGGGTTCGCCGGACCGCCGCGGGCCCGGCGCGCGACCGAGGATCAGCTTCCATCGGCCTCGCTGGAGGGCCGCCGCGCCGGCGAGCTCGGCGACCCGGACGCGGCCCGCCGGCGGCGGAGTCCGGAGGGAGGTCCCGGGCAGGTCGTCCGGCACCGGGATTCCGGCGTAGTCGAGGATCGTCGGCACGATGTCGAGGATCGAGACGGGGGCCTCCTCGACTCCGGCCCGCGCTCTCCCCTGCTCCCCGGGGAAGCGGACGATCAGCGGGATGCGGAGCACCTCCCCGTAGAGCGTCTGCCCGTGCCCCATCCCTCCGTGCTCGAACAGCTCCTCCCCGTGGTCCGCCGTGACGATCAGGAGGAAGTCCCGGTCCCGGAACGCCCCTTCCATCTCCTCCAGGAACTCCCCGAGCATGGAGTCCATCCGGGCGATCCCCGCGTCGTAGCACCGGGAGATGTGGTCGCGATCCTCGGGCCCGAGCTCCAGTTTTCCCTGGAGGAAGGGCTCGATGACGCCGGCGAAGTCGATCGGCCGGTCGGCGAGCCAGCCCGCGTACGGGCGGGCCGAGTCCTCGAACCTGGAGTCGGGGAGGTAGGGGGAGTGGACGAGGTAGGTGTGGAGGAAGAGGAAGAGGGGGCGACCGCTGCCGCGTCGGCGGATCTCCGGCAGGAACCCCCGCCAGTCCGTCTCCGATCCCGTCGAGCCCCAGTGGTACAGGTCGAAGCCGCGGTCGAACCCGAACGCGCCGCCGAGGAAGCCCCCCTCCGCGACGCCGTAGGTCGCATAGCCGGCGTCCCGGAGCCTCTCCGCGACGGAGGCCGCGGCGGACGGGATCGTCCCGGGAAAGCCCAGGAGGCCGTGCTGGTGGACGGCGAGTCCCGTCCCCATCGAGGCGGTCGCGGGGAGGGTCCAGCTGGAGGTCGAGAGGGCGTCGCGGTGGACGACCGCGTTCGCCGCCGCCCAGGCGTCCAGCCTCGGGGAGGTGGCGCGCGCGTAGCCGTGACTGCCGAGGCGGTCGGGGCGGAGGGTGTCGAGATCGACGAGGATCACGTGCGGGCGATCGAACTCTCGGCTCTCGCCTCCGGCGAAGCGCAGCGCCCCGACGACCGCATAGTCGAAGCGCCGATCCCCACCCGGACCGGGCTCCGTCGCCAGCCGCAGGGCGATCCGCCGGCCGCGGAAGCGGGTCAGGTCGACGACGACGTTCTCGAATCCGGCGCCGACGCGCTCCGCGGGGACGGAGTGGGAGAAGACCCGCTCGACGCGCCCCCCTTCGAGGACGTCGACGCGGAACTCGACGCCGTCGCTCCCCTCGCGGGAGGCCTCGATCCGGCCCTCCTCGTGACGCCAGGAGCTGGCGACGACCGCGACCGCGAGGTGGAGGGACTCCGCGCGGAGGTCCACGGCCGGGGTGGAGAGCGCAGCGGGCGCGGGGAGGAGGAGGCACCGGCGGCTGATGGCTCCGATCCGGATCTGCCTCACGAGGTCCCGGGGTCGGGGAGGCGTAGGGGCGCCCGGAGGTCGCGCGAGGGACTCCTCGAGGAGGTCGAAGGCGAGTCGGGGATCGGCGAGGAACTCGAGCTGCACCCGCTCGGGAGGCGAGGGCCCGAGCGCGCAGAGGTCCCCGTTCTCCTGGTCCCACCAGACGGCCTCGCCGGGGAAGGGCTCTTTCCCCGGATCCCACGGCCGGACGGCGGCTCCGCCCCGGAGCACGACGGGCGGATCGGCGCCAGCCGCGAGGGGCAGGTCGGGCCGCGAGAGCCAGTACCGGGGAGTCGCGCTCGCCGGGAGGCTCCCCGCGAACGGCGGGGGAGGGTCCCCGCCGTACGTCCACTCGCCGGGGAGGATCTCCATCCCTCGCATCCGGAACGGCTCGGCGGCCGCGGCGGCGATCTCCGGAGGAAGGTTCGTCTCCGGGTACGCCTCGAGCCGGGACTGGTCGAGGAGGTCGAAGAGGGTCGTGCCGGCCTGGACCGGGGGCTCCCGGCGGCTGCACGAGCCGAGCGCCCCCGCGAGGAGCACCAGAAGCGCCCGCGGGGATGCGGGGAGGATTCGTGACACCGGTTCCGCCTTTTCCGGGGGTTCCGGGCTGCCGCGCCCTACCGCAGCCCGGAACGAGCGTCCGGGGGGATTCTCGCGACGGCCCGCTCGGGGATGCAAGGGGTCCCCGGCCCCTTCCCGCGGGGCGCGGGGCTACTCCGGCTCGTCCCCCTTCGACCGCTCGACGAACTGCCACTGGAGGTCGGAGATCGACTTCTCGAGGGCGCGCTCCTCCTCCGGAGTGAGATTGCCCCTCGTCTTCTCCCGGAGCATCCGGAGGTCGTCGATCAGGGCGCGCGCGTGGTCGAGCCGGACCTCCGTCTTCCCCGTGATCGGGTTCTCGAGCAGGCCGAGGGCGAGGAGGCCCTGGACGTTGAACTTCGTCACGAGGAGGCGGAAGTCCCCCCCCGGGAGCGGAGCGTCGCCCGCCTGGCGAGCCTCCCGGGCGTCCGCGTCGGAGGCGCTCATCGCGTGGAGACTGCCTCCCTCGCGCGCGCCGCGGTCGCGGCCCCCCCCTCGCAGGCCGCGCGGACGAACTCCCGGAAGAGGGGGTGGGGCGCCATCGGCTTGCTCTTGAACTCCGGGTGGAACTGGACCCCGACGAAGAAGGGGTGGTCGGGGATCTCGACGATCTCGACGAGGTCCTGCCCCTCGTACACGCCGGAGGGGACGAGGCCCCGGGCCTCGAGGGCGGAGCGGTAGGCGTTGTTGAACTCGAAGCGGTGGCGGTGGCGCTCGCTCACGGTCTCGGAGCCGTAGGCCCGACGCGCGGTCGATCCCTCCCGGAGCCGGCAGGCGTAGGCCCCGAGGCGCATCGTCGCCCCCCGGTCGAGGACCTTCTCCTGGCCGGGGAGGTAGTCGATCACGGGATGGGGCGTCCGCGGCTCGAACTCGGTCGAATGGGCCCCGGCGAGCCCGGCGACGTTCCGCGCGAACTCGATCACGGCGCACTGCATCCCGAGGCACAGACCCAGGAAGGGGATCCCGTTCTCGCGGGCGAACTTGATGGCGGCGACCTTCCCCTCGATCCCGCGGTTGCCGAACCCCCCCGGGACGAGGATCCCGGCGGCCCCCGCGAGGAGGTCGGCCGCCCCGCGCGCCTCGATGTCCTCGGGCCGGACCTTCCGGATCCGCACGCGCGCGTCGTTGGCGACCCCCGCGTGGGTGAGGGCCTCGTAGATCGACTTGTAGGCGTCGTTGAGCTCGATGTACTTCCCGACGATCGCGACCTCCGTCTCGCGGGAGGGGCGGGCGATCCGCTCGAGCATCGCCCGCCAGTCGGCGAAGTCGAGCGCGGGGGCGTCGGGGAGGCGGAGGAACTCGGCGAGGAGCCCCTCGAGCCCCTGCGCGTGGAGGTTGAGCGGGACCTCGTAGATCGAGAACTCGACGTCCCGCTCCTCGACGACGGCGCGCTTGGGGACGTTGCAGAAGAGGGAGATCTTCGCCCGCAGCTCCTCCGTCAGCGGCTTCTCGGTGCGGCAGATGAGGACGTGGGGGATGACCCCGATCTCCCGCAGCTTCCCGACGGAGTGCTGGGTCGGCTTCGTCTTCACCTCGTGGCTCGCCCGCAGGTAGGGGAGGAGCGTCAGGTGGATGAAGGCGACCTCCCCCGCGGGGCGCTCGAGGGCGAACTGGCGGATCGCCTCGAGGAAGGGGAGGCTCTCGATGTCCCCGACCGTCCCCCCGATCTCCGTGATCGCGACGTCCGTGTCCGGCCCGACGGCGGAGAGGATCGCCGCCTTGATCTCGTCGGTGACGTGGGGGATCACCTGGACGGTCTGGCCGAGGTAGTCCCCGCGGCGCTCCTTGCGGATGACCGCCCCGTAGATCGCCCCCGTCGTGTAGTTGCTCGTCCGGGCGACGGCCGCGTTCGTGAAGCGCTCGTAGTGGCCGAGGTCGAGGTCGGTCTCCGCCCCGTCGTCCGTGACGTAGACCTCCCCGTGCTGGAAGGGGCTCATCGTCCCGGGGTCGACGTTGAGATAGGGGTCGAGCTTCTGCATCGAGACCTTGAGCCCCCGGCGCTCGAGGAGCAGACCGATCGAGGCGCTGGTGAGCCCCTTCCCGAGGGAAGAGACCACCCCGCCCGTCACGAAGAGGTGCTTCGCCATCCCGACCCTCCCTTCGCCCGGAGCCTTCCGAGGAAGCCGTCGTAGTCCGCGCGGGTGTCGATCCCCCGCGGGGAGCAATCCGTGGTGAGGACCCGCAGGGGGATCCCGTGCTCGAGGAGCCGCAGCTGCTCGAGCCCCTCCGCCTCCTCGAGGGGGGAGCGGGGCCATCCCGCGAAGGCCTCGAGGGCCTCCCGGAGGAATCCGTAGACCCCGAGGTGGCGGAGCCGCCGGCCCGCCCCCCGCAGGAAGGGGATCGGAGCGCGCGAGAAGTAGAGCGCCTCCCCCTCGAGCGAGACGACGACCTTGACCGCGTTCGGGTCGGTGGGGTCCTCCCCGTCGCGGAACGGCGTCGCGAGCGTCACGACCGGCTCCTCCCCCGTCTCGAGGGCCTCGACGAGGCGCGCGAGGTCGCGCGGCTCCATCTCCGGCTCGTCTCCCTGGAGGTTCACGACGATCCGCGCGGCGGGGATCGACGCGGCGACCGCGAGCACCCGGTCCGTCCCGCTCGCGAGGTCCGGGGAGGTGAGGCGGGCCTCGACGCCGACCGCGCGCGCGGCCGCCGCGATCTCCTCCGCGTCCGTGGCGAGGATCACGGCGTCGAAGCACCCGGCCGCGAGGGCCCGCTCCGCGACATGCTGGAAGAGGTACTTCCCCGACTCGCGCAGCAAGGCCTTCCGCGGGAGGCGGGTCGAGCCGAGGCGAGCGGGGATGACCGCGAGGCGGGCGGGAGGGGCCGACACCCCGACCTCCCGGGTGGGGAGACCCGGGCCGGCTCCGGCCTCACGAGCCCTGGGGTCTGTCACTCCGCCGGCGCGTGGCGTCGAGTTCCTGCTTCACCCGCTCGAAGTAGGCGGGCCCCTCCGGATTCACGACCGTCTGGAGGGCGTTCGTCCCGTCGTAGAACTCGCGGAAGTCCGCGACCATCTTCACGATCGCGGTCGCCCGTTCCTGCGGGTCGCTCGGCTGACGGCGGACCGAGCGGACGATCCCGCCCCGCTCGACGGTGAGGACGTAGGATCCCCCGGCCGGGCCCGCGGCCGGCTCGCCGGCCGTGGCGATCCCGCCGAAGCCCTGCTCCTCGAGCCGGTCGAGGAGGACCTGCATCACGTCGTCGACGAGCACCTTCGTCGCCGCCTCGTCCCGCTGGCGGCTGTAGTAGGCCTCCCGCGGACCGTACGCCCCGTTGACGAGGTGGAAGGCGCTCTGCGTGCGCTGGTCGCGCAGGGTGACCCGGCAGCGTTCCCCCTCGCGCAGCCGGGGCGCGCCCGACGCGCAGGCGGCGAGCAGGCTCGCGGTCCAGGCGGAGGCGATCCAATAGGGGTGCCGCTTCACGGGGAGGGGAATAGGAGGGAGTATAGCCGCGCCTCGTGAGGGCCTGAAGGCCGGCCGTTGCGCGCGGTGAATGCGGCCCCTAGCCTCCCGCCGCCTCGCCTCCTCCACGGTGTCCGCCTCGAAGAAGCCGACGCCCCGCCGCCTCGTCGTCTACGCCCTCGTCGTCGGGCTCGTCGCCCTCGCGGAGCCCTCCCCGGAGAGGGTCGCGGTCGGCGGGTGCCTCGTCGCGCTCGGAATCGCGCTCCGGGTCTGGGCGTGCGGTCACCTCGAGAAGAACAAGCTCGTGGTGACGACGGGCCCCTACGCCCACGTGAAGAACCCCCTCTACGTCGGCTCCTTCCTCATCGCCGCGGGGCTGTGCACGGCGGCGGTCTCGGGGAAGCGCGGATGGGTGCTCTACGCGGGCGTGCCGGTCCTCCTCCTCGCCTTCTTCGTCATCTATATGCCGAGGAAGAAGCGGAAGGAGGGGGACCGGATGCGCGCGAAGTTCGGGGAGTCCTGGGACCGCTACGACGCGGCGGTCCCCGACTTCCTGCCGCGCCCGATCCCCTGGCGCTCCGGGGACCCGCGCCGCTTCCGGTTCCGGCTCGTCGTCGAGAACCACGAGCCGCCGATGGACCTCGTCGTCCTCGCGATCCTCGCCGCGATCGCGCTGCGCCCGCAGATCGGCTCGCTCCTCGGGCAGGGAACGTGAAGCCTCCCGGCCGCGAGGAGGTCGAGGCCTCGCGCGCGGAGGTCCTTGCGGGCGGCTCGGCCGTGAAGGCCCGGGTCCTCGTCGTGCGGAGCGGGGGCGCTCCCGTCGTGGTGAAGGACGTCTCGCGGGCGACTCCCCTGTGGCGGCCCGTGCTGCGCCTCCTCCTCCGGATGGAGGAGCGGGTCCTCCGCCGGCTCGAGGGAGTTGCCGGGGTGCCGCGCCTCCTCGGGAGGGTCGACCGCAACGCGATCGCGATGACCCGCCTCGAGGGGCGGCCGCTCTCCCGCGAGTCGGCGCGGGACGCGGCCCCCGAGTTCTTCGAGAGGCTCGAGGCCCTGATCGGGGCGATCCACGCCCGCGGCGTGGTCCACCTCGACCTCCGCCAGAAGCGGAACGTCCTCGTCGGGCCGGACGGTTTCCCGCGCGTGGTCGACTTCGGCGGCGCGCTCTGCCCCCCCTCGCTCCTCTCCCCTCCCCTGCGCGCGATCGACCGGACGGCGGCGCTCAAGTTCCGGCTGAAGTACCGGCCGGCCACCGTCGGGCCGGAGGAGGCCGAGCGTCACCGGAGGTTCGAGAGGATCCGCCGTTTTTGGTTCTTCAGCCGGATGCGCCGGCGGCGACCGGGCCGGGCTTGACAGTCCCGAAGGACGCCCGTAACAGAGCGCCCCCTCGCGCCGGCGCGAGGCCCCCCCGGACGCATGCTCCACCTCGAAAGGGCCGCCGTCGCCTCCGTCGTCACCCTGGTTGGGATCCTCCTCGGACTCTCGCTCTACTGGACCGGGGAAGTCACGCGCACGCTGCGCGAGCCGGGGGCATCGCAGACGGGGGCGGTCGCGCTCGGGGCCCCGACCTGGGACCTGAGCCGGCCCCTCCCCGAGCCCGCCCCCCTCGGTCCCGAGGGGGTGCCTCCTTCCTCCACGATCCCGATCGCCATCCCCCGCACGCTGGAGTCGGGGTCCGGTGCGCAGACTTCGGAAGCGCCGGCCGGAGGGGATTTCGAGCGGACCTACGTCGTGCGGGACGGGGACCGGCTCGAGACGATCGCCCTCCGGGAGATGGGCTCGAGGAAAGGCGTCGCCGATATCCTGCGCGCCAATCCCGGGCTCGAGCCCGAGCGCCTCCGCGTCGGCAAGTCCATTCGCATCCCTGCGCGCGAGGCGGGCGCGCCCGCTGGAGCGCCTGCAATAGAGTCTGCTTCCGCGGCTCCACCGAAGCTGGCGGTCCGGACCTTCACCGTGAGGAAAGGGGACACGCTCTGGTCGATCGCCGTCCGCGCCCTCGGAGATGGACAGCGGTGGCGGGAGATCGTGGCGCGCAACCCCTCGCTCCTCGGCGAGGGCCGACCTCCCCACGAGGGGATGGTCCTGGCGCTCCCCTAGCGCTTCAGCGCCCTT
>JAKEFM010000185.1 GCA_022616055.1 Planctomycetota bacterium | reverse complement strand
TCGCTCCTCCGGGAACCCAGGCGATGCCTCCCGCCTCCCGCCCCCTGCTCGCCGCCGCCGCGATCAGGCAGCGACGCCCGAAAGTTGCTCAGGCTCTCAGCCAGTCGATCGGATTCCCGACGACGCCGGGCGCCTACGACACGACCTACAACTCGTACGGCGCCTCCGCCGACGCGTTCGTCGCGAAGCTCGATCCAACGGGGAGCGTCCTCGCGTTCTCGACCTACCTCGGGGGCGACGCGGCCAGCGACTTCGCGTCCTCCCTCGTCGTTGAGCCGGGAGGCGCGGTGCAGGTGATCGGCCCGACCAGTTCCTCCGACTTCCCCGTGACGCCGGGTGCCGTCGACCCGACCTACAACGGCTCCCAGGAAGTCTGGCTCGCCAGGCTCTCGGCGGCCGGCGACGCGCTCCTGTTCTCGACCTACCTTGGCGGCTCCAGTCCCGACGTCCCCGGAGGGCTCCTCCTCGAGCCCGGGGGGGGGACGACGCTCGCCGGCTGGACGTTCTCCTCCGACTTTCCGACGACGGCCGGCGCCTACGACACCAGCCTGGGAGGATTCCAGGACGCCTTCCTCGCCCGCGTCTCGGCCGCGGGCGACGCGATCCTCGGATGCACCCTCCTGGGAGGGTCGACTGGGGCGGAGAGAGGCTACGGTCTCGCCTGGGACCTCGCCGGGAACCCGACCGTCGCCGGGCAGACCCACTCGACCGACTTTCCCGTCACCGCGGGCTCGTTCCAGCAGTTCTTCCAGGGTCTGTTCACCGACGCATTCGTCGCGAAGCTGTCCCCCTCGCTCGACGCCCTCCTCTTCTCCTCCTTCCTGGGAGGCGGGGGAATCGGCTTCGCAGGGGAGACGGCCTGGGGGCTCGCGTTCGACCCTGCGGGGTCGGCGATCGCGGTGGGTTCCACGAACTCGCTGCTGTTCCCGACGACGCCCGGAGCGTTCGACACGACGCTCGAGGGCCCGGGGACCTTCCGGGACGCCTTTGTAACAAAGTTCACCCCCGCCGGCGACGCGCTCCTCTACTCCACCTATCTCGGCGGCCCCAATCTGGACGAGGCCTTGGCCGTCGCGGTCGACGCGACGGGGGCGGCGGTCGTCGGGGGGAGCACGAGCTCGTCGAACTTCCCGACGACTCCGGGCGTCCTCGATTCGAGCCTCGGCTCCACGTACGACGGCTTCCTCTCGAAGGTCTCGCCCAACGGTGACTACCTCTACTACTCCACCTTCCTCGGCGGGGTCGGGAACGACCGGCCTCGGGCGGTTTCGGTCGACCCGAGGGGGTTCGCCCTGGTCGGCGGCTCGACCTCCTCCCCCGACTTCCCCGTCTCGTCGGGCGCGCTCGACACGTCCTACAACGGCGGCGGGCTCGATGGGGACGGATTCGTGGCTGTCCTCGACATGTTGCCGACGGGCGCTTCGGCCTACGGCGCCTCGACTCCCGGGTGCGCGGGCCCCCTCGCGATCGGCGTGAACGGGATGCCGCAGGTCGGGAATCTCGGGTTCGCATTGACCTGTTCCCACGGGCCCCAAAACGCTCTCGGTCTCCTGGGGTTTTCGGCTGCGGCGCTGCCGTCTCCCCTCTCGCTCCTCGGCGTTTCGGTCTGGATCGACGCCAGCCCCTCAGCGCTCCTTGCGGTTCTCCCCGCCGCGAGCAACGGCATCGGGACGGCTCTCTTTCTCGCCCCGATTCCGCCGATCCCCTCGCTCGCCGGACTGTCCGCCCACGCGCAATTCCTGTGGGCCGACCCCTGCGGGCCCGCGGGCTTCTCGGCATCGAACGCGCTCGCGATCTCGATCCAGCCCTAACCCCGTCGGGGGACGACTCCCCATCCGGTGCCCGTAGCCCGGAGGGGTCCCGGTCCGTACCGGGACGGTGCGCAGCTCGGGGTGGTGGACATGGTCGCCCCGCAGGAGTACTCGGACTCGAACGCGCCTGCGGGAAGGCTGCAGCCTTGAATCGGGGCGTCCCCTTCACCGGGCCGCCCGCAGGGGAGCGCCCAGGGTCGCCGCCGCCGTGGCCGCGGCGGCCCGACGACGGTTCGCGAGGTTCTCCGCGTTCGCGCCGTTCGTCCGGGGTCCGAACAGGTGCGCGAGGTACCCGAGCGCCCAGGCCACGGAGGTCGCGAGGTGGACCACGCGCCAGAGGCTCCTCCAGACCGGTTCGACCGCGACCTGGAGGAAGTAGCCGGAGGCGACCATCGGGAGGAGCAGGAGGACGAGCGCCCACCCCGAGTGGCGCCGCTCGGGGCGGCCGGACCGCAGCCCCTTGAGGACGTGACGCTGCCAGACGACTCCGACGAGGAAGAGGAGGACCGGGGAGGCGAGGACGTGGAGGCGCTGGACCACGGGCTCGAGCGGGTGGCTCGCGACGGCGAACGGGTCGGCCGGCTCGAGGAGGTAGAGGAAGACGGCGTACGCGGCTCCCGTCCCCGCGACGAGCGCGGTCGCGACGTGGAGGAGCCAGGCCTCGAACCGGCTCACCGGCGCTCCCTCTCCCGCAGGATCCGGTGGAGGGCGAGCACGCGGCGGACGGCCTCCGTGGTTGCCCGGGCCGTGAGCGTCGCCCCGGAGACGGGCGGGATCTTCCGCCGGAGGGCGAGGTCCGCGTCGAGGCCCTTCCCCCGGAACTGCTCGTACCAGGCGCCCCGGGGAAGGTACTCCCTCGGCTCGTCGAAGGAGAGGACCTCGACGCGCTGCACGCGCTCCTCGAGGTCGACGACGACCATCACCGTCTCGGGGAGGGTGCGCACCCTGTGGGCGTCGAAGTACGCCGTCCCGACGACCCGCCCGTCCTTCCGGGCGACGTAGGGGTGGAAGATCGCGCCCGGGAGGTCCACGCCGGCGAGCTTCCGCGCACGCTCCAGCTCCTCCTTCGTGGGAAAGACGGTCCCGCGCTCGACCTCGCACCCGGGGAAGGCGAGCTTGAGGGCTTCCGCCTGGGTGAGGAGGACCTCCGCGCGGGCGGGCGCCGCGAGCGCGAGGAGGGCGAGCGTCGCCCTAGAACACGAACCCCATCGCGACATGGAACTCGTCGAGCCGTTCGTCCGCGCGGTCCCGGATCCACTGCCAGTCGGCCTTGAGGATGATCGTGTCGATCGGGCGGAAGGCGAGCCCGAGGGTCCAGAGGTCCCGGTCGTTCGCGGGATCCCTCGAGAACCCGGAGGGGACCTCCTCCTGCGTGTCGAGCGTCTCCCAGCGGACGAACGGGACGAGGGAGCTGCTCGCCTCGGGGAGGAGCGTGAGGACGTCGAACCCGACCTCGACGTATCCCCCCCGCATCCGCTCCCCGACGGAGTCGTCCCCCGTCAGGGCGAGGGCGGCGTTGAGGTCGTCCACGTCGTCGAGGTCGGCCTGCGTCACGAGGGCGCGGGCCTGGAGCCCCCTCCACCGCGCGTCGGCGTGCGCCTCGACGATCGAGACCGGCACGTCGAACCCGAGGTCCTGTCCCGAGTCCCCGACGTAGACGGATCCGCCGACGACGAGGCCGGGGAGGGCCTCCGCGTCGAGCCGGCCGACCCACGCGAAGTCGTCCGCGAGGGCCTCCGATCCCTGCTGGCGCCCGCCGCGGAGCCCGGCGGCGGTGAACTCCGCGGCCTCGAACCCGTTGACGACGTAGGTCCGGTACGCGAGCGGCCCCGCCTCCCCGTGGAGCCCGGCCCCGTTCTCCCGCCAGGTCGTCGGCAGGATCTGGCGTTCGACCTCCGGCCGGTCCGCCGAGAGGAAGGTCGTCGGCTCGTGGAGCTCGTTCAGGAATCCCATCGGGACGAGGAGGAGGCCGCCCCGGAAGCTCGCCTCGGGGTGCCAGAGATAGTCGAGGTACGCGAACTCGACCGAGACCTCCCCGTCCTCCCCCGTCGAGGCGTGCTCGAACTCGATCTCGGAGTTGAAGATCCACGACTCGTCGAACCGGTAGCCCGCGTAGAGGACGGCCCGGAGGAAGTCGAGGCGGCTCGGGTCCCCCTCGAAGTCCGTGTAGATCGCCTCCCCGTACCCGCCGATCGAGACGCCGCGCGGGGTCCGGTAGATCTTCGAGGCGGCGGGACCGAGACCCTGCCCGGGACGGTCGGCCGTGGCGGGGGCGGCGGCCTCCCCGAGACCGATCCGCTCGATCTCCGCGGCGAGCGCCTCGATCCGCCGCTCCTGCTCGGCGAATCGCGTGTCGGCCCGGCCGGCCTCCTGGCGCGAGGTCTCGAGGAGCGCGCGGAGCCGGGCGATCTCCTGCTCGAGGGCGGCGATCCGCTCCTCCTGGGTCTGGGCCGCGGCCGGGGCCGCGAGGAGGAGCAGGGAGAGGACCCGCGCGCAGGGCGCGGACCTCCCACGGCGGTGATCCGTCATCGAGAGGTCTCCGAAGGAAGGAACTCGAGTCGAACGTCCTGGCCGAGGGGGCGGAGCCTCCCCCGGAATCCGGGCGTCGCGCGCGCGCGCCACCCGCCGGAGGCGCGCTCGATCACGACGACCTCGATCCCGGTCCGGCCGTCGGCCCATGCGAGCGCCTCCTCCGGGCCGAGGACGAAGAGGCCCGTCGAGAGGCAGTCGGAGGCGGTCGCGCTCGGGGCCCAGACGGTCACGCTCCCGAAGTCCGGGGCGGGCTCTCCCGTGCGAGGGTCGAGGAGGTGGCCGAAGGACCGGCCCCCGACCGTGGAGCGGCGCTCGGAGTTCCCCGAAGTCGAGAGGGAACCCCGGTCGATCTCGGCGAGCAGGAGGGATTCGTCCCGCCGGTCGGGATTCGCGATCGCGACGGGGAACGGACCTCTCCCTCGGACGGCGACCTGCCCCCCGAGGTCGATCGTGGCCTCGCTCACCGCGGTCCCTTCGAGGGCGGCGAGCGCGTCGTCGAGGCCGGCCCCCTTCCCGAAGCCTCCCTCCTCGATCCGGAGGCGGTCGTGCCGGCGGACGGCGGACCGGCCCTCCAGCGCCAGGTCCGCGAACCCCGCCTGGCGCGCCGAGACGACCTCCCCCTGGGAGGGAAGGCGCCCTCCCTCGCGGAGGCCCCACGCCTCGACGAGCGCGCCGCACCCCGGGTCGAAGGTCCCCCCGGTCTCCCGCCACCAGCGGCGGGCCTCGGCGAGGTCTCGCGCGAGCTCGGCGGAGATCTCCACCGCCTCGCCGACCGGCGCGCGGTTGAGCCGGGCGAGTTCCGTGTCCTCCCGCCAGGTCGAGAGCCGCGCCTCCGCCGCCTCGATCGCGCGCACGGCCCGCTCGCTCGCCTCGAGGGCCTCCTCCCGCGTCGGCGCCTCGAGGACAACCACGAGGCTCGTCCCCATCGCGCCGAGCCGCCGCTCGACGCGGAAGGGCCCTCCCTCCCCCCCCGGCAGCGCGCAAGCGAGGAGCGGGGAGGCCGGCAGGAGGCGAGAGAAGAGGACGGCGAGGGGGCGCAACACCGGGGCAGAGGATAATGAGACTCACTCTCAACAACAAGCCTCCCCTCCCCGCTAGACCGGGAGCTCGACCCGGACGGCGGGCCGGAGGAAGACGAGGGCCACCCGGACCGTCCGCCCGGGGAACGCGGAGCCGACCGCCTTCGCGTAGGCCCCGCAGGCGGGGCCGTAGGCCGCCGACCGCTTGACCGCGCCGGCGGCGTCGACCGCGTCGGTCTTCCAGTCGAGGACGAGGAGGGATCCGTCCCCCTCCTCCGCCACGAGGTCGGCGGTCCCGCGCACCGAGCCTCCCTCCCCTTCGAGGAGGACCGGGAGCTCCCTCGCCCGAATCCGAAGGCGGCCCACCTCCGCGGCGAGGGGAGAGCCGAGGAAGCCCCGCAGCACCTCCTCCGCCTCGCGGGCGATCTCTCCTCTCTCGGGCTCCCCGAGGCTCGCCGCGACCTGCGCAAGGGCTCCCGGGAGCGCGCGGAGGTCCCCGCCGAGGTCCCACGACTCGAGGACGCGGTGGCAGAGGGTTCCGACCAGCCTTCCGCGCTCGCCTCGAAGGGGAGGGGGCATCCCGACCTCGTCCTCCCCGGGGATCTCGGATCCGTGGAGCGGCTCCCCCTCCTGCGGGCCGAGGCTCCCCGCCGTCACGAGGAGGGGAGACCGCTCCTCGCTCCGGAACGCCTCCTCCCGCTCTGACCAGGCGCGGGCGAGACGGGCGGGGTCGGGAGCGGCCATCGCCGCGGGCGCTCCCTCGCGTCGAGGCCGCGCGGCGCTCGCGGGTGGAGCGAGCCGCAGGAGGATCTCGCCGCGGCCGACGCGGAGCGTCCGCTCGCTCTCCTCCTCCGGTCCGGCGGGGACCGGGAGATCCTCCTCCCGCGCCCGCTCGAGGGCGTCGAGGAACGACTCCCCGCTCCCCCTCGTGCGCGCCGCGCTCAGGACGAGCCTCGATCGCGCGCGCGTCGCCGCCACGTAGAAGAGCCGCACGCGCTCCGTCTCCTGGCGCTCCCGGTCCCGCTCCTCCAGGAAGACCTCGGCGAGGGTCCGGAAGTCCCCGAGGCGCGCCCCCGCGGCCTCCGCCGCCCAGTCGAACCGCGCGCCGATCCACTCCCCGGGCCCGGCCCGTGCGCCCGAGCGGCAGCCCGGGACGAAGACCACCTCGAACTCGAGGCCCTTCGACCGGTGGATCGAGAGCACCCGCACGGCGTCGACCGATTCCTCGAAGCGGGGAGCCTCCCCCTCCTCCACCCCTTCCTCCCCCCTCCGGCGCAGCTCCGCCACGAGGCGGGAGAGGGTCATCGCCGGCTCCTCGGCCAGCCCGCGCGCCTGCGCGCGGATCTTCGCCAGGTTCGCGGCGGCCTGCCCGCCGCGGAAGCCGGCCCCGGCGAGCGTCGCGAGAGGGAGGCGATCGAAGAGGGAGGTGAGGAACTCCCCGAGCGTGCGCGAGGCCGACTCCTCCCGCGCCGCGCGGATCTCCCCGTAGAGGGGCGCCAGGGGTCCCGAGAAGGGGAGGCCGGAGGGGGGAGGCCGGCGCGTGTCGAGCCCGCCCTCTTCGGCGAGAGCGACCAGCTCGCGGTCGGCGAGGGCCCCGAGCGGGGAGCGCAGAACCCCGGCGAGCGCGAGTCGATCGTCGGGGTTCTCGATCGCCGCGAGGAGGTTGACGAAATCGAGGACCTCCGGGCAGGAGTGGAAGAACTTCTCCCCCTCGGAGGCGACGGGGATCCCGCGCCGCGCGAGGGCCCCGAGGTAGACCTGCGCGCGCGTGAGGACGCGGAAGAGGAGGGCGACCGACCTCCAGGGACGTCCCTCCCCGCGCAGGCGCAGGATCTCCTCGGCGATCGACTCGGCCTCGTGCCGCGCGGCCTCCTCGGCCGGGATCAGATCGGCGCCGCGGTGCCAGAGTCGCAGCTCGACCGCGGGTCCCTTTCCGGGCTCCGTCGGTCCGGGAGCGAGCGGTTCGTAGTCGGGCTGGAAGGGGCCCGGCACGAAGAGGGTCCCGAAGAGCCCGTTCACGACCTCGAGGATCCGCGGATCGCTCCGGAAGCTCGTCGAGAGGGTCTCCCGCGCGCCCCCCTCGAGGACCCGCTCCCGTACCCGGCCGCAGGCGTCGAGGTCCGCCCCGCGGAAGGCATAGATCGACTGCTTGTCGTCCCCGACGAGGAAGAGCTTCCCGGGCGCCGGCCGCGCCTCGCGCCCGCTCGCGGCGTGACTCCCCTCCTCCTCGGCGAGGAGGAGGACGATCTCCCCCTGGACGGGATCCGTGTCCTGGAACTCGTCGACGAGGATCGCGCGGAACCGGCGCTTCCAGCGGTCCCGGACCTCGCGGTCGCGGAGCAGCACGCCCCGGGCGAGGGTCAGGAGCCCGTCGAAGGAGACCCAGCCGGCCCGGAGGAACTCCTCCCGGAACCGCTGCGCGAAGGGGAGGAGCGTCGAGGCGAGGTCGGCGGCGAACGCGGGGTCGTATCCGGCGAGGGCGAGCGAGATCCGCCGGAGTCGCCCGACTCGCTCGACCTCCTCGTCCTCCCACCCCTTCACCGCACCGACGCTCGCGATCGCCCGGAGCGATTCCGCTGCCGCGGCCGCATCCTTCTCTTTCCCCGCCCGCTGCGCCGCGAGGAACTTCTCCGCCGCGATCGCCGCCTTCTCGACGTTCCGGTCCTTCCCCGTCCCTCGCGCGAACGCGGCGAGCCGGGCCGCCTCCGACGCCGCCTCGCCGATCCACTTCCGGTAGGGCGCCGAGTCCGGCGGCTCGAAGATCCTCTCCAGTTCCTCCGCCGGAATCTGGAAGGAGGCGAGGGCCTCGGCGAGCGCGCGGAGATCCGCGAGACTCGCGCGCTCGAGCAGCCGGAGCCAGCGTTCGCGGGCGCGCCCCTCGCGTCCACCCAGGGCCTCGGCGAGGTAGCGGTCCCAGGCCGCCTCGAAGAGGAACGCGCGGGCCTCCCCCTCGTCGACCGCGAAGGCGGGGTCGACGCCGGCCTCGAGCGGAGCGGACCGGAGGATCTCGGAGGCGAGGGCGTGGAGGGTCGTGACCCGCGCCCGCTCGAGGGAAGGGAGGATCTCCCGCGCGCCCGACGCGAGTTCCGCGGCGCCGAGGCCGTGGGTGGCGCGGATCCTCTGCTCCGCCTCGGCGAGCCACGCGCGCCGCCCCTCGTGAGCCGGGCGGGCGCGCCCGGCGAGCCCGTCGAGCGCCTCCCGCAGGCGCAGGCGCATCTCCCCCGCGGCCTTCTCGCCGAACGTGACGGCGAGGAGTTCCTCGGGGGGCACCGGCAAGGCGAGGCCCCCCTTTCCCTTCCGTTTCCCGAGAAGGAGGTGGAGCGCGCGCTCGACGAGGAGAGTCGTCTTCCCCGTCCCCGCGCTCGCCGTGACGACGACGCTGCGGTCGAACGTCGCCGCCGCCTGCTTCCTCGCCTCGGCGTCCGGGAGTCGCGCCGCGCTCATCCCTTCGCCTTTCCCCCGTGGCCCGGGACGTCCTTCGCGGCGAGCGCCTCCATCGCGAGCGCGGCGGGCGAGCGGGAGGCGCGCCACCGGGAGGGGTAGTGCCCCTTCCGGCACACCGCCCCGAAGTCGCATTTCCCGCAGGGTCCGTTGCCGTCCTCGCCCGGAGTGATCGGGAACCCTCCCCCGCGGATCCCGTCGAGGATCGCGCGGAGCGTCGCTCCGCACTCCTTTCCGGCGGGCGACTCCCAGAAGCCCTCCGCCAGTCCCTCGAGCCGCTCGAAGCGCTCCTCCGCGCGCGGCGCGAGGACGAAGAAGGTCGAGGTCCCCCGCGCCCCTCCGCCGAGCTTCTCCCGGGCGAGGACCTGGTAGATCGGCGGCTGGAGCCTCTCCCCCCTCAGGGCCGGTCGCTCGAATCCCCCCGTGAGGTGGCGCGGGTTGCCGCTCAGCGTGAACTTGTAGTCGACCACCCGGAACCTCCCCTCCTTCCCTCCGTCGATCCGGTCGAGCCTCCCGAACGCCAGCACCGGTTTCCCCGGGATCGGGAGCGGGGCGGAGGCCTCCTCCTCCAGGAACGTCGGGGCGAGCCCCTCCTCGAGGAGGGCGTCGAGGTCCATGCGCAACGCCTCGCCGAGAAGGTTCCGGATCTCCTGCTTCCAGTGCTCCCAGGCGAGGGGGTAGCCGACCGGGCGGCTCTCCTCGAATCGGGCGAAGGCCGCCGCCGCCGCCCGATCGAGGCGCTCCCCGAGGCTCTCGCGCAGCGCGGCGAGGGTCTCGCGCCCCTTCGCGACCCCCTCGTAGAAGCGCCGCAGGACGTCGTGGCACAGCTCCCCCGCCTCGAGCGGGCCGAGCGTCTCGAAGGCCTCCGGGTCCTCGAGCGGCTCGAGCCGGAGGACGGAGTGCGCGAAGTACTGGAAGGGACAGCGCGCGTAGCGCTCGAGGGCGGTCGGCGAGACACCCCTTCCTACGAGGGAGTCCCAGAACTCCTTCAGCGGCCCCGTCTCCCCGTCGCGGGCGCCGTCCGCGTCGAACGTCTCGATCGCGTCGAGGAAGCGCAGCCCCCGCTCGAGGAGGCCGGGGAGCGCATCCCGTTCCGGACGAGCCTGCGCGGCGGCCCGCGAAGCGGGGAGGGGATCTCCCCCTGCCCATCGCGCCGCGAGAGCCGCCTCCGCGGGCGTGAGGAGGTCGGGGCTCCACAGCCCCCCCGACGAGAGTCGGCTCTCGAGGGGGCCGGGAACCTCCGTCCGCGCGAGACCTCCCGTCGCGCGCTCGAGTTCCTCGAGGAACCAGGAGGGGTTCGCGGGCCGCCCCCGGTCGTCGCGTCGCCGCCAGACGAGGAAGGCCCGGCTCCGGGCGGAGGAGAGGAGGAGAGGAAAGAGGAGGCGCTCCTCCTCGAGCGCCTCCCCCTTGAGCGGGAGGGGACGCTCGAGGATCGGCTCGAGCCGCCTCCGCTCGGCGTCGGGGAGGAGCGGGTCCTCGGCCCCGCGCCGGGGCCAGACGAGCTCGTTCACGCCGAGGAGGAGGAGCGCCTCGCAGGTCCGGCCCCGGGCCGCCTCGGGCGCGAGGACCCGGACTCCTCGACCCTCGAGGGAGGGGCCGGGGAGCGCGGCTTCCCGGACGGCCTGGTCGAGGAGGTCCGCGAATCGGGAGGACTCGACCGCCCCGCCCGGCACGCGCGCGATCTCGTCGAGGATCCTCTCCAGCGCCTCGCGAGCCTCCTCCGGCCGGGTCCCGCCGGATCCGAGAAGCCGGCCGAGCCGCTCGCGGAAGGACGCCACGTGGCCGGCCCAGGTCGCGCGGTCCCGTCCGAGGGAGAGGTCGCGACGCAGGGCCGCGACGATCTCCCGCAGCCTCCGCGCCTCGCGCGTCCAGACGTCGGGCTCCATTCCCCTTCGCCCCTCTTCCCCCTCGTCCCGAGCCCCTGCGGGTTTCACCTCCCGCGAGAGCCGGTCCCAGTCCTCCCCCCCGGCGATGGCGAGAGCCCGCGTGATCCGGTTCCAGACCTCGGAGGCGGCCGGAGCGCCGTCGGCGGGGAGAAAGGCGGGAGACGCGAGGAGATCGAGGAGGTCCCGCCGCGGAAGTTCCGACCCGACGAGCCGCGCGAGCGCGACCGCCGCCTTCGCGAAGGGGTGGGAGCCGAGGGGCGGCCCCGTCGCGCTCGCGAAGGGGATCCGGTGCTCGGGGAAGACCTCCCGGATCACGGGGAGATGCGCGGCGAGGTCCCGCGAGACGACCGAGATTGCATGGGAGGGGATCCCTCGCGCGCGCAGGCGCAGGATCTCCTTCGCGGCGACGGCCACCTCCTCCTCGAGGCTCCCGGCGCTCGCGACCTCGACCGATTCGCGCGGAGGAGGCCCCTCCCCCCTCTTCGCCTCCTTCTCGAAGAGCCGCTCGAGTCCCGGGACGGCGCCTCTCTCCTCCCCCGCCGCGACCTCCTCCACCTCGAGTCCCGCGGCGATCCGGTCGAGGGAGCGCCGCGCGAACTCGAAGGCGGGTCGCCCCAGAGGAAGGAACAGGGTGACGGGGGCCGCAGCAGCGACCTCCCGCAGCAGCTCCCGCTGGACGCCGACGAGGTCGTAGAGCCCGTAGTAGTGGACCGCCGCGAGCGAGCGGAGGAAGGCGGAACGACCGGCGGCCTTCGCGGCCGCGCGAGCGGCGTCGGCGGCGAAGGAGAACTCCCCCGCCATCTCCTCGGCGAGGTCCGCCAGCGCGCGGAGTTTCGGCGACTCCCCCGCGGCCTTGCGAAGCGCCCGCGGATCGACCCCCGCGTCGCGCAGGTCGCGGAGCGTCGAGGCGATCGCAGCCGGTCCCCGGGCGAACTCGGCGAGCCCGCGCAGGCTCCCCTTCCCGGCCGCGAGGCGCCTCCGGATCGCCTCCCCCTCGACGAGGGGCGAGTCCGCGTGGGGCGGGATCGCTTCCCCCGCGCCGCGGAGCACCGCCGCGACGAACCCCCCGAGCGTGAGGATCTCCACGCCGAGGACCGCCTTTCCCGCCCTGCGGGGAAGGGCCTCGAGGAGGTGGAGCCGGACGGGGCGGGACGGGACGACGATCGCGAGGCGCGACCAGGGGTCCTTCGCCTTGCATCCGAGGACGTCCCGGACGAGGGCCTCCTCGAGCGCGATCTGCCCGCCGGCCGCGACGACCCGGAGTGGAGCGCCCGCGCGACCGCCCTTCTTCGCCACGCCGCAATCCTCGGGGCGGCGGCCCGTCGGTCAACGGGCTGCGCCGGGCCCGCCGAGGAGGTCCCGGAGCGCGCCCTCGACGGACGGATGCCGGAACCGGTACCCGGACCGTTCCGCCGCGCGGGGCCGCACCTTCTGCGACCCGAGCAGGACCTCGGCGAACTCGCCGAGGGCGAGGCGCAGGGCGAAGCCGGGCACGGGGAGGAACGCCGGGCGACGGAGCGTGGCGGCGAGGGCCTTCGTGAACGCGCGGTTCGTCGCGGGCTGCGGGGCGACGACGTTCAGCGCCCCGTCGACCTCGCCGCGCTCCGCCGCGTGGAGGAGGAGCCCGACGACGTCCTCGACGTGGATCCACGGGAGCCACTGGCGCCCGTTTCCGAGCGGGCCGCCGACGCCGAGCCGGAAGGGCGGGAGCATCCTCGGGAGGGCGCCTCCCTCCTTCCCGAGGACGACGCCGATGCGTGCGAGGACGACTCGCACCCCGAGCGCGCGGGCCTTCGCCGCCTCGGCCTCCCATTCACGGCAGACCTTCGAGAGGAAGTCCGTCCCGGGGGCCGAGCCCTCGTCCAGCTCCTCGTCCCCCCGCGACCCGTAGATCCCGACGGCGGAGGCGGAGACGAGAACCCGGGGGCGCTCCTTCGACCGCTCGATCCCCGTCACGAGGTTCCTCGTCCCGAGGACGCGGCTGTCGCGGATCCGCGCCTTCTTCGTCGCGGTCCAGCGGCCGCTCGCGACCGACTCCCCGGCGAGGTGGAAGACGGCCTCCACGCCGCGGAGCGCTTCCGCCGGCGCCGGGGTGATGTCGGGCTGCCAGCCGTGGACGGCCGCCCCCGCGAGCGCCCCTTTCGCGCCCGCCGGATCCCGCGTCAGGACGACCGGGCTCTGGAGCCGGCGCAGCAGCGCCCGCCCGATGAAACCCGTGGCCCCGGTCGCGAGTGCGCGCATTCGTTCCCTCCCACTTCGGGCGGGCGGACGCTAGGCGCCGGACGAACCCGGGTCAATCGGCGGGAGGCCCGTTACTCCGGGAGCCCGTGGATCGGCATCCCCTTCGGGAAGGAGACGGCGTAGACGAGCCGGATCGACGCCTCCTTCCCCTCGGCCACGTCGAGGTCGAAGCGGTGGAGCCCCTCCTGCTTTCTCTCCCGCTCCGCCTCCTCCCCGCCGGCGGGCGCGGGGAGCGCCGTCTTCACCTTCACCGTGATCCGGTCGTCCCCGGAGACGGGCACGGGCTCCTTCACGACGACGCGCGCGGGCCCCCGCCCCGACCGGAGGTTCTTCACCTTGATCTCGTACTCGTAGGTGATCGTCTCGTCGCTCCCGAGGAGCCCCGGCCCCTCCCGGAACTCCTTCACCTTCTTCCGCTCCACGGTCACGCCCGGGTCCTGCCCGAGGTAGAGGTCG
The DNA here is from genome assembly GCA_022616055.1 of Planctomycetota bacterium. GTDB lineage: Bacteria > Planctomycetota > UBA1135 > UBA1135 > JAKEFM01 > JAKEFM01. The sequence continues at coordinate 5,708 of JAKEFM010000185.1, read as the reverse complement.
AACTCCTCCCCCGGGCGGATGTCCTTGAGCGGCGCCCGCCCGACGTAGTCGGGGCCGAAGTAGACCGAGGCGAGTCCCGAGAGGATCGGGAAGGCGGTGGTGTTCCTCGCCTTACCCTTGAGGAAGACGCGGGCGGCCGACTTCGGCGTGGCGAAATGCTCGGGGCGAACGTCGATCGTCGACTCGGAGACGAGCACGACATGCTCCTCCCCGTCGGCCGGGACGGTCTCCGCCCGCGACACGCGGAACTGGATCGAGATCCCGCGCTCCTCGACCGCCGCCTCGGCGGGGGCGGCGGGAGCGAGCGACCCCCCCCCGGCGGCTTCCGCGTCGGCCTCGACGAGCTCCTCGCCGAGGGCGACCTTCGCCCCCTCCCGCGCCCGGCGAGCCGCGGCCGCCGGGGGGACCGCTCCCCACGAGACCGTCGTGGCGGGGGGCGCGATGGCGAGACGCATCGTCCGCAGCGGAGGCGGGGAAGCCCCGAGCTGCGGGCGGGCCGTCGACAGCGTCAGCTCGACGTCGCCCCAGTCCTCCCCGGTTCGCTGCCGCACCGCCGCGCGGTAGGCGAGGGCGACGCCGGAGAAGTCCTCCGCGGCCCGCAGGTCGTAGACCGGCCTCCACCCCGCCCCGCCGATCAGGTACTCCACCTCGACGGGCGCCTTCCCCGCCCCCCCGGCCGCGATCGAGACGATCGCCTCCTTGTAGGGGACGAGCTGGCCGCCTTGAACGGAGCCGATCTTGTGGTCGAGGGCGGCGAGATCCTCCTGCAGTCCCGCCATCCAGTATCTCGCCTCGCGGAGGTCCTTCGCGTTCTCCGTCAGGTTGGCGAAGACGAACTTCAGCCCCTCGCCCCACTTCGCGGGATCGAGGGCGCCCTCGACCATCCCCTTCGAGATCTTCTCCGCCGAGGCGGCCCGGAGCGCGGTGATGTACTCCCGCGCCGCCTCCAGCGTCGCGACCTCGTCCTTCGCTGCGTCGAGGGCCCGGGCAACCTCCGCCCGCTTCTTCCGCAGCTCCTCGATCGCCGCGCTCGCCGCCTCGCGGTCGGACTTCTGCCGGACCTCGACGCCGACGACCATCGCGCCTCGGCCGACCTTCAGGCGCACCGAGTCGTCCGCCACGCCCGCCGGCAACTTCCCGATCGTGAACCTCCGGACCCCGTCGGCGAGGTCCGCCTCCCCCTTCCGGGTGACGAGCGCTCGGTCCCCGTAGACGACGACCGAGGCGATCTTCGTCACCAGCGGCGAAGGTTCCTCGGAGGGAGGCGAAGCGGGCAGGAGCGAGAGGAGGAGGGCGATCGGCGCCATGGAAGACCTCGACGAGGGGGCAGCAGGAAGACCTTTCGACGCAGTCCCCCGGCTGGGGTTCGCGGGAGGATAGCGACGGGAGCGCCGGAATTGCCCGGTGTGCGGACGTGCCCTAGAGTCCGGGCATCCTGCGATGAACCCGCGGATCGCCCTCGTCCAGACCTTCCACCCCTACACCCAGTTCACGCACGTCCATCCCCTCGGGATCATGTGCGTCGCTTCGGGGGCGCGGGCGGCGGGTTTCACCGACCTCCACCTGATCGACATGAAGGTGGAGACGCTCTCGGTCGCCGACGCCGCCGACCGCCTCGAGCGACTCCGGCCGGAGGTCGTCGGACTCTCCGCGATGACCTACGAGGCGGGCTGCCTCCACTCCCTCGCCGCCGAGGTGAAGCGGCGCCTCCCCGGCGTCCTCGTCGTCGCCGGCGGCCCGCACCCCTCCGTCGCCGCCGACGAGGTCCTCGAGGATCCCAGCGTCGACTACGTCGTCCGCGGCGAGGCGGACCTCTCGTTCCCCGACCTCCTCCGCGCGCACTTCGGCGGGGCCGACCTCGGCTCGATCGCGGGGATCTCCTGGCGGCGGCCGGACGGAACCCTCGCCCGCAATCCCGACCGGCCGCCGCCGGCCAACCTCGACGATCTCCCGTTCCCGGCCTGGGATCTCGTCCCGATGGAGAAGTACCACACCGTCCCCCGGGGCGGGGTGATCTACTGGCACCGGGAGTTCGCGACCCTCTTCTCCTCGCGGGCGTGCCCCTGGCGCTGCACCTATTGCCACAACTCGTACGGGAAGGTCTTCCGCGAGCGCTCCGCGCGCAACGTGCTGGCCGAGATCGACCTCCTCGTCTCCCGCTACGGCGTGAAGGAGCTCGTCTTCATGGACGACATCTTCAACTTCAAGCCGGAGCGGGCGAAGGGGATCTGCCGCGGCCTGATCGAGAGGGACTACCGCCTCAAGCTCACCTTCCCGAACGGGCTGCGCGGCGACCTCCTCGACGAGGAGCTGATCGGCCTGATGCGGAAGGCTGGGATGTACCGGACCTCGATCGCGATCGAGTCGGCCGTCCCGCGCCTCCAGAAGGTGATGAAGAAGAACCTGAACCTGGCGCGGACCGAGGCGAACGTCCGCCGGCTCGCCGAGGCCGGGGTCCTCACGCACGGCTTCTTCATGCTCGGCTTCCCGACCGAGACCCGGGAGGAGATGCGGGAGACGATCCGCTGGGCGCGCCGCTCCCCGTTCCACACGGCGGCCTTCTTCCGGGTCATCCCCTTCAAGGGGACGGCCCTCTACGAGCAGGTCCAGCAGGCGGGCCACGCGCTCCCGACCGACTGGTCGCAGTACGAGCCCTACTACTCGGACATCAACCTCTCGGCCGTCCCGGAGGGGGAGATCGCGCGGCTTCGGAGGAAGGCCTACGTCTCCTTCTACCTCTCGCCGGCCCGCATGCTCCGGTTCCTGAAGCTCCTCCCGAACAAGCGGAGGCTCGTCCCGACGCTGTCGCTCCTGTTCGCCCGCCGCGCGTACGCGCGCTGAGGAGAGCCCCGCGTTCCGCCCTCGGGTCCTCCCGATGCGCCCTTCGGTTCCCGGAGGCCTCGACGATGGAAGCGTCCGCATTCCGTAAATCCTCGTTCCTCCTGATCGGGCTCGCGACCTCCGCCCTCGCTCAGTCGGGGATCCGACTCTCCGGCGTGCCCGAGAGGCTGGAATTCCCCATCCGTGCCGGTGGGAACCTGATCCTGACGGCGGAGGTGGAGGGACCCAGGCCGAAGGCCGTCTGGCTCGCGGCGAGCCTGAGATCCAAGGGCCGTGTCCTGCTGTCGGAGGCCGGAAAGAGGCGGTACCAGATCAACCTGGCCGACGGACTCGTCTCGACCGTTCTCCTCCACGAGAAGAGCGAGGGGCAGTTCCGGATCTTCGCCGAGACGGACCGGGGAGACCTCCTCCAGAGCCTGCCGGTCTCCTTCAGCATCCGCGCCGGGCCGGCCGGACGGTGGATCTGCTTCGTGCGGGAGGCCGGGAAGTATCTCCAGGCCGGAACGTCCAGCCGCGACGCCCGGTGGCTCTCGCCGGAGGAGGTCGACCGGATCGAGCTCCGGTGCGAGGACGCGTTGCCCGAGGCTTCGCACAAGGCCCGGGCAGGCAAGGTGGAGCGGACCTTCAAGCCGGACAGGGAGCGGAGGGCGCTGGTCCTCGAGCTCGACCCGGAGATCCGCGCCGCCTGGGAGGAGAACGGCGGTCTCCAAGTCGGCCCGACAGACGGCGAGGGGGGTGTGGCTCTCCGCTCGAGGCCGCAGCGACTCGACCTCGCCGCCACCAAAGCCGAAGGGATCGTCCATCAGCGCCACTCGGTGGAGGTGCCCGGATCTCGGGGTTACCTCGAAGTCCATGCGGGCGACGTGACCGCGGGACAGGTGCTCCTCGAGGTGCAGAATGCCGAAGGGGAGATCATGCTCGCGAACAGGCCGGTGCGCGAGGGGGACCGCCTCCCCCTTCGCGTCGGCCGGGAGGAGTACACCCTTTCCATCGAACGCCTCCGGAACTTCCTGACCGGCGACGACTACGTCGTCTTCTCCGTCTCCCAGCTCGAGCCCGCCGAGTCGACGAGGATCGAGAGGCTCATCCGCCGCATCGAGACCTCCAAGGTCGTCTTCTTCCGGGAAGGGGTGGAGTACGGTCCGGAGGAGGCCACGGCGCACATCCGGGACAAGTACCAGCGCGCCGGGCCGAAGGCGAGGAACCTCGACGAGTTCATCGAGAAGGTCGCGAGCCGGTCGTGGACGACCGGGGAGCCCTACCGCGTCAAGCTGGAGGACGGCAGGACGGTCGCCGCGGAGACCTGGCTGAAGGAACAGGCGGCCGCCCTGGAGCGGGAGGGGGAGGCCGCGGCGCCCGAACGAGGCCCCTCGAGTCGAGGGGCCCCCGGCGAGCCGAGGGATCGCTGACGAGGGCGGGCCCTCCGCCGCGCTCGCGGGCCGCCGACTCTTCGCAGAAAGCGGGGAGCCCCGCCGACGCCGGCGAGGGGGGCAAGGGCCTCCCCCGTGCCGCTCCCTTGACGATGGATATCCACCGGATATCTACTTGTCTGTCGTGAAGAAGGTCCTCGTGACGCTCCCGGAGGAACTGCTCCGGCGGGCCGACCGCGCCGCACGGGACGCCGGTCTCACCCGCAGCCGTCTCCTCGCGGCCGTGCTCGAGGGCTACCTCCGAGGCGCCAACGGGAGGAGACCACTCGACGATCCCCGCGTGCGGAAGGCTTGGGAGAAGATCCGCGACGGCAAGTTCAACTGGGTCGGCCACGTCGACATCGTCCGAGAGATCCGGCGGACGCGGGAGGCTCGTTGAATCCGGCGAACCGCTCCCGGCTCCTCCGCCTCCCTCGCGGGATTGACGCGTAGATATCCATGAGATATCCATTCCCCGCATGAAGAAGGTCCTCGTGACCCTGTCGGACGATCTTCTCCGTCGGGCGGACCGCGCGGCGCGGGACGCCGGCGTCACCCGGAGCGCCCTCCTCGCCGCGGCCCTCGACCGCTACCTGAATGGCGGGACCGGCCGGCGGCTCCTGGACGATCCCCGGGCCCGGAAGGCGTGGGAGAGGCTCCGGGCCGGGAAATACGGTCTCGAGGACGGCGTCGACGCGGTGACCGAGATCCGGCGCATGCGCGAGAGCCGCGATCCGCGATGACGCGCCTCGTCGTGGATTCCAGCATCGTCGTCCGGTGGATGCTCCACGAAGGGGAACCTCACCGCGAGGAGGCGGTCGCCGTCCTCGACGCCGCCTTCGAGGAGCGGGTCGAGATCCACGCCCCGGCGCTCCTCTTCTTCGAAGTCGGGAACGCCCTTGCCATGAAAGCGCGGCGCCTCGGGCGGAGCCCCAACGCCCGGCCGCTGAGCGACCTCTTCGGAGCGCCCGTCCGGTCGCATGAACTCGACCTGGAAGGAGCGCACCGAGCCCTGACCCTTGCGGGGGACCACCGGCTCACGTTCTACGACACCACCTTCGTCGTCCTCGCCGAGCGTCTCGACTGTCCTCTCGTGACCGCCGACGTCGCCCTGGCGCGGCCTTTTCCGCGCAGCCGGGTCCGGCTCCTCGGCCGGGATCCCGTTCCCTCATAGGTTCTGTTGCCTCGCGCCGCGCTCCCGCTCGCGGCGGCGGCGACCTCGTGGAGGGGGCCCGGGATTCAGCGCGGGGCCGAGGGGACGAGGTCCAGCGTGAGCCGGACCCGCGCGTCCTTGCCCGCTTCGATCACGACTCCTTCCGCGACCTCGACGCAGTCGCGCGCGAACTCCGCGTCCGTGTGCGTACCGATCCGCGGGGATCGCACGACGACCCGGTAGCGGCCCGGCGCGTAGGAGCCAGCGTAGAGGAGGGTCTTCTCCTCCTTCGAGGTCGGCATCTC
>JAKEFM010000184.1 GCA_022616055.1 Planctomycetota bacterium | reverse complement strand
TCCCGAGGCGTCGGTGTGCACGACCTTCCGCCCACGGCCCCCCTGGAGGACCGAGGGGCGCACCTCGACCATGGCCCCCGCGCAGGGGGCTCCCGCCCGATGGCGGACGGAGCCCCTCACCGTCCCGGCCGCTCGCAGCTCGAGGCTCACCGAGACCGAGGCCCCCCGGTCGACCCGGATCGGGTCGAAGACCGCCCCGGTGCCGGAGGAGGCCTTGGCCATCAGCGCCAAGTCGCCGAGGTTTCCGTGGTCCCCGACCGCCACGACCGCGCCCCGGGAGGGGAGGACGGGATCGCGGACCGAGGTGGGGAGGACGAGGTAGATGCCCTCCTTCGGCACGGGGAGGCTGAACTCGCCGTAGCTCTCGAGGAAGGCGCGGCGCATCGGCTTGGGCTGGGCGAGCCAGTTCAGGGTGGGCAGGTCGAACAGGTCGGCGAAGAAGGGTCCCCCCTCGCCCGGCCCGGTCACCACCCCTCGCAGGACGGCGGCCGGCGGGGAGGGGAGGTCGCCTTCCTTCAATAGTGGGAGCCAGTGGGGGGGCGCGAAGGCGACCTCGCCGGGGCTCGCCGTGACCCGTCCCCATTCGTTCTCGACCGAGGCCGAGCCGGAGAGCACCGAGACCTCGAGGATCGGGAAGGCCGCGAGGATGAGCCCCGACCCGACGACCCACTCCTTCGTCTTCACGTCCGCGCCTCCTTCGAAGGCCTCCCTCGACTCCCAGAGCCTCGCGGCGAACGCGGCGGGGCCGCGCGCCTCGATGCGAGAGCCGTCGACCTGGATGAACTCGCGGCGGCCCTCCTCGACCTCCACCGTGACCGGCCCCGCGAGGAGCTGCGCGCGATCCGGGGGCGGCGGGCGGCGAGGCGCGAAGTGAATGCGGAGCGCGAGGAACGCCACGAACGCGCCGGCCGCGATCGCGACCGCCGCGGCGATGCGGAAGGCGCTCTTCACGACCAGGTCCACCCGCGGGTAGTGGGGGACCGGGGCCGCTGCAGGATCGGGTCGCGGGGAGGCGGGCGAGGGGCCCGGGCGCGCGGCCTCGCGTTCGAAGAGGGCGAGGACTCTCGCCTTGGTGGCTTCCGAGCGCTCCCAGAGAAGAGCCTCCTCGGCCGCCTCGCGCCGCCCCGCCTCCCGGAGGATCGCCCGGATCTGCCGGAAGTCGGCGGCCTCGGCGCGGCAGGCGGCGCACGAGGCGAGGTGTTCCCGGACCGCCGGCTCCTCGGCGGCCGGGAGGTCCTCGTGGACCATCGCGATGATGAGCGGCCCGATCTCTTCGCAGTTCATTCCTGGAGCCCCCTCATGAGGCGGGCGAAACGCGGGCGGAGCATCTTGAAAGCCAGTTGGCGGCGGCTCGCGAGGGTGGTCCACGGGACCGCGAGCTCGCGCGCGAGGGCCGCGATCCTCTCGCCTTCCATGCCCTCGCGCTCGACCACCACCTGCAGGTCGGCGGGGAGCGCGCCGACCTCCCGTCTCACGAACTCGCGGAAGTCCTCGGCCTCGTAGGGCTCGGCGGCCTCCGCGACGGCGTCCGCGAGGATCTCCTCGTCTCCCTCTGGCCTCGGCATGCGGTCCTCCGGGCTCCGCGCGGCCCTCCTCTCCTCGAGCATCCGCATTCGCTTCAGGCGGTCCCGGCACTCGTGCTCGAGGGTCCGGAACAGCCACGCGGCGGCGCGCTCCGGATCCCGGAGCGAGTCGAGCGCTTCGAGCGCCTTCACCGCCGTCTCCTGGACCGCCTCCTCCGCCTCTTGGACGCGGCGCAGGTTCCGCCAGGCGCGCCCGAGGAGCGCCTTCCACTCCTCCCGGAAGATCCGGGCGAGCGCCTCCTTCGTGAGCTCGTTCAGGGCCGTGGCTGCGGCAGTCACGATCGTCCCTCTACAGGTAATGACGATCGAGAGGGTCGTTTTCACGACGGTTTTTTTTCGTCGTGATTTCGGGGCGCTCGATCGTCCTTACCTGATGGGGGACCCCGGACCCGGCCGAGGCCGGGGGGATCCCCCAGAGGCTGGGCCTCCCCGCCGGGCCCGAGAGGGCGCGCGGGGGGGGGCGGACGGGCGCAAGTCCCCGGGGCGGAGGCAGGTCCGCCGGCGGGGTCCGCCGATCCCGCGGCCGCCATCTGGATCAAGGTGGCGAACCCGAGTCGGCGGCGGCCCGGCGGCCGGCGTCGGGCCCGCGATTGCGGGCCGGCACCCCGCCGACCGCGCAACCCGTCCTCCCCTCCCGCGCGTCGGCTCGGCCCGGGGGGGGCCCCTTTCGAGGAGCCCCGCGAGGGGCTCCCGGGAGAAGCACAGTGGTCCAGAACGTGAACGGAATCGCGGCCGTGGCCGAGGAGCCGACGGCGCCCGTGCCCGTGCCGCCGGCGGAGGCCCCGGCGGGGGCGGCGGGCCCCGGTGGGGCCGCCGGGGCGGCGAAGCCCCTCCCCGACACCGACCCGGGCCTCGAGACCTGGACGGTCCCCCTCGCGCAGATCGACGCCGAGGGGAGCCCGTTCCGGTTCCGCCGGGCGATCAAGCCCGACGCGAGGCTGAAGGAACTCGCCGCCTCCATCGACGAGCAGGGGCTGATCCACCCCCTGACCGTCCGGAGGAAGGGAGACCTCTTCGAGCTGGTGAGCGGCTTCCGCCGCCACGCGGCCCTCTCCTTCCTCGCCCGGACGAAGGGGATCGCCCCGAGCGCCTTCCCGGTCAAGGTGAGCGTGCTGCCGGCCGGGACGAGCGACGACGAGGCGTTGCAGGTCTCCTTTGCGGAGAACCTCTCGAGGAAGTCCCTCGACGCCACCGACAAGGC
>JAKEFM010000183.1 GCA_022616055.1 Planctomycetota bacterium | reverse complement strand
CTAGACCGGGATCCACCCGCCGTTTCCACCGCGGGCGCGCCCCTCCAGGCGCGCCCGCTTCGTTGGAGGGGCCTCCCGCGCCGGGAGCCGGTAGGATTCCGCGCCCCCGACGAACGGCGATGGGACCCCTCGGAACCCGGCTCGAGAAGGACCTGCGGGAGTCGATGAAGGCCCGCGACGCGGCGCGGACCTCCACGCTGCGCATGCTCGTGGCGGACCTCCGGAACGAGGAGGTCCGGACGGGCGCGGCGCTCGAGGAGGCCCGCGAGATCGAGGTGCTCCGGCGGGCGCTCAAGGCCCGCCAGGACGCGGCGGAGGGATTCGAGAAGGGGGGCCGGGCCGAATCCGCGGCGAAGGAGCGCGCCGAGGCGGCCCTGATCCGGACCTACCTGCCGAAGCTCATGGACGCGGCCCAGACCGAGGCCGCCGCGCGCGCCCTCGCCTCCGAGCTCGGCCTGACGTCGAAGAAGGACATGGGGCGCCTCATGAAGGAGCTGATGGGGCGCTTCCGGGGCGACATCGACGGCAAGATCGCCCAGGAAGTCGCCGGCCGGATCCTCGCCTGAGGGGTCAGGGCGCGAGCTCGACGACCTTCGCCTCGGCGCAGGCCCGGAGGAAGGCGAGGACCCCCCCGGGCTTCACCTCGCCGTACATCCAGGTCCCCCCGGAGCGCGCCTCGGCCGCCGTGCACTCGTGGACCTCGAGGCCCGTGCGGGAGCCGTCCGCGAAGGAGAGCACCTCCCACTGCATGAGGCCGCCGAGTCCGTGGAAGTCGCCTCGGACCTTCCCGCGCCGCTCGAAGTAGTCCTTCACGGCGCCGGCGAGGCGAGGCCTCGTCTTCGCGAGCTCCGCCTCGGCCTCGCCCGGGCTCTCCTCGGGGGGGACCCCGCCGGCGAGCCCGATCGCCGTCCGCTCGAGGAGGTCGAGGGCGTGCTCGTGGAGGTGGCCCATCTCCTCCAGGAACGGTCCGACCTCCAGGTCGGAGCAGCCGGTCGTCTCCTCGATCGAGGCGAGCGCGCGGGCCTCCTTGTCGCGGGCGACGCGGAGCTGCGCGCGCGCCCGCTTGGCGCGCTCCCCGACGGGGAGGTCGCCGGGGTCGGTGAGGATCCCCATCGCGATCCGCACCTCCCGTCCGAACCGGCGCGCGGCGTTCCCGAAGGAGATCGCCGCGAGGCGCGGCGCGTCCTTCGCCGTGAGGCGCGCCATCGTGACGCCGATCGCGGCGGCGGCGAGGGCGTTGCGCTGGAGCTGGGTCGGGTCGATGTTTCGCAGGTCGTCGTCGCTCGAGTGGATGAAGTCGTCGGGCCAGTTCGTGAAGGTGAAGCCGGGCTTCCCGATCGGCGGGGCCGTGAAGCACTGGTGGTCCGTCGAGTTGTGGAAGGGGATGAGGCGCGCGTTGTAGCGGTGGCGGGAGCCGAGCCTCGCGAGGACCGGCCTCGTGAAGGGGGAGAAGGAGCCGCGCGAGGCGTTGAGGTAGGAGGTGTTCCCCTCGACGAGCGCGCCGACGATCTCCTCGACGACGTCCTCCAGCACGTGGGCGCGCGCCCAGGGGAGGCGCGTCACGTTCTGGACGCGCATCGTCGTGTCGGCCTGGTTCGCCCCGACCATGTCCTGGTTCACGTTGCACAGGACGCGCCCCACCTCCTCGGGATGCTCGGAGAAGAAGCGGTTCTCGCTCGCGATCTCCGTCGTCCACCAGAAGCGCATCGAGCGGCGCGGCCGGGGGAGCCGGCCCTCCGCGATGCAACGGGTCAGGGCGCGGGCCACCTCCAGGGTGTTCGCGCACCCGCTGCCGTCGTCGTTCGCCGAGAAGCGCTCCTCCTGCAGGTGGGCCGTGAAGACGACCTCGGGGAGGGAGGGCTCGGTCCCCGGGATCCTCCCCTCGACCATCACGAGCCAGCCCGGCTCCTTGACCTCCGCCTCGACGAGGGAGCGGACGGACACCGCGCCCGCGCGCAGCCGGCGGGCGAGGTCCACCCCCTGGCGGCGGGAGAGGACGAATCCGAAGGTGCCGGGCTTCCCCTCCTCGCTCTTCGCCGGGATCGACTGCCAGCGCACCTGGTCGGGGTAGTCGAGGAGCGCCTCGGGCCCCGGATACCAGACGACGCCGAGGGCGCCGCGCTTCCAGACCCCCTCGGCGAAGGCGGTCCCGAAGGAGGCGTTCGTCAGGATCACCTTCCCGGCGAGCTCCTTCCCCTCGAAGTCCTTCGCCTCCGGCCCGACCTCGACGAGGGGCGCGGTGACGTCGCAGGACCGGCTGCGGTCGGCGAGGCTCGTCTGGACGGAGTGCATGTCGCACAGGCGGCCGACGTCCGGCTCGAGCGTCCAGAGCTCGGCCCGGCGGGGGGTCCACTCCATCCCCTCCTCGGGATCGTTCGGCTGGAGGATCAGGCGCACGTCCTCGAGGCCCGCCTCCCTCGCCTTCGCCTCCGCGTAGCGCGCGACCGCCATCAGCCCCTCCGAGGCGAAGGGCTTGTGGTAGTGCGTGAACCAGCGGTCGTGCTCGTAGGCCCGGTCGCCCGAGATCTCGGAGGCGAGCCACGCCCATTCCTGCGGCGTGAAGAAGGGGACCTCCTGGGCGGCGGCGGGGGCGGCCAGGGCGAACAGGAAGGGGAGGTTGCGCATGGCTTCGGTCTCGATGGGGAGCGGGATCCTAGGGAGGGCGTCCCGCCCCGCCGATGAACTCGAGGAGGACGGGCTGGGCGCTGCGATCGAATTCGAGCTCGAGGAGGGGGCGCGGCTCGCCCGGGAGCGCGAGGTAGAAGCGCGTCGAGAGCTCCAGGTCGAGGTTGACCGGGAGGACGCTGAACAGGGGAACGGGGGATCGGCCCCCGCCCACGGAGGCGGTGAACAGGTCGCGGAGCGGGATCGCCCCCCGGGCGTCGGTCCCGACTTCGAGAGCGAAGGAGACGAGGCCCGTGAGGAAGAGGAGGGAAACCCGCGTGTGCGGAGGAGCTTCCGACGGAAGGGTCGGAGAGATCCGGCCTGCCGCGAGGGACCGGAGAAGACCCCCGTCGATCGGTCCCCCGAGGTCCGCGATCGTGCGGGAAGCCGCGGGGGGGGGACCGGCGACGCGGACGACCGCCCTCCCCTCGGCCGTCGTCCCCACGCGCAGCGAGTCGAGGATCGGCCAGCGGGCCGGGTCGGAGGGCGGGGGCTGCGGCGTCTCGCGGGTGAGGACGAGGACTCTCCGGAAGGAGGGGGCGAAGGGGGGGGCGTGCAGGCGGTCGACCCCCCAGAAGAGCCTGTGGCGGGGGATGTCGAGGAGAATCGGCGTGTCGGGAGGACTCTCGGCGCCGACCGCCAGCACCGCACGGTGCAGCTCGCGGGCGAATCGCTCCTGGTCCCGCATCTCCCGCGAAGGCCACTTCCCGAGGAAGAGGGGAGCCCCGACGACCGCGAGCAGGGGCGCGGAGCGTCCCGCGAGCGCGACCGCCGCCAGCGTGACGACGGCGACCGGATAGAAGGACCGCAGCTCGATGCCGGAGGTCCCCTCTCCGCGGAGGGCAGGGAGGACCGGAACGACGACTCCAGCCGCGCCCAGTCCCCAGGCGGTCAGGACCCGCCCGCGCAGGGATCCTCGCCGCAGGGCGCGCAGGAAGATCCATCCGAGGGCAAGCGCGCCTGTCCCGGCCACGGCCGCGGAGGGGACCGGCCACAGGAATCGCCCGAGCCGCCGCAGCACCGGGAGGGCCGGGGAGAGGAGCCATCCCCATCCGCCGGAACCGGTCGGGCCGGCCCAGACGGCGGACCCTCCGAGGGTGCTCTCCAGGACATGCCCGCGCCAGACGAGATAGAGGATCGCCGCCGCGCCGTAGGGCGCGTAGGTCCGGATCCGGACTCGCCGCCGCAGGGCGACGTCGGCACCGAGGGCCACGAGGGGAAAGCCGAAGGCGCTCTCCTTCGAGGCGAGTCCAGCGAGGAAGGCCGCGAGCGCGGCGAGCGGGAGGCGCCCCGGGGAGGTTCGCAGGTGGAGAAGCAGGCCGAGCAGGAGCCACCCCGTCCCGTACGCGTCGACCCGCGCCGAGTTCCAGAAGAAGGAGGCCTGCGCGACCGGGCAGAGCGCGAAGAGGAACGAGGCGATGCCCGCGGAGACCTCGGAGAGGCCGAACCGGAGGAGCAGGGCGAAGAGGAGCCAGGAGACGAGGACATGCGCGAGGAGCGTGTGGAGCTGGTAGCCCCATGGATCCGTCCCGAAGAGGAACCTGTCGGCGGCGAACGAGAGGAGGAAGAGCGGGCGCCAGTAGAGGGAGGAATAGCGGCGGCCCCAGAGGGGGTCGGAGAATCCGTGGAGGGCGCCCCCCTCCCGCGAGACGTACTCGATCGTCGGGAAGTCGTCGCCCTTGAAGTAGGGGGGCGGACCGGGGGGGATCCCGAACCGGACCGCCGCGGGCGCGAGGAGGAGGAGAGCAAGGACGACGCCGGACTTCGCCCGATTCCATCGGTCGGGGGGCAAGCGTGTCGGGACGTCCCGGGTGGGCCCGGGATTGTGGACGCGCCTCCGAGCGGAAGCCATCGCCGCGGTCCGGCCAGGCCCCGCTACGATGACCCGCGTGTGGCGGCGCCTCGCGCTGGTCCTCGGAGCCCTCCTCTTCTGCGCGGCCCTCCTGGAGGGAGGGCTGCGTGGGGCCGCCCTCCTCACGACCCTTCGCTCGAGAGCGGCCGCGCGCGACGTTCGGACCATCCTGTGCCTCGGCGACTCGAACACCTATGGCGCCTACATGAAGGAGGAGGAGACCTACCCGGCGAGGCTTCGCGCGCGGCTCCGAGTCGCGGATCCGACCGTCGAGGTCGTGAACCTCGGCGTCCCCGGGCGCACGAGCCGTGAGGTGCGCGAGGAGGTCGCCTCCAGCCTTTCGCGCTACACCCCGGTCGCGGTCCTTGTCCTGGTCGGGGTGAATGACACTTGGAGGGAGGCCGGCCCCTCCGGGGGCGCGATCGGCCGGCTCCTCTCCTCGTCGCGCCTCGTCCGCGCCGCGCGGATCCTGCTCGCGCGGAAGGGCCCCCCTCGGGGGATCTCGGACCCGACCGGAGGGGGCCCCGCCTTCCGCCTTGAGGGACGGGCGGGGGCCGACGTCCTCGTCGAGTCGAGGGCCGGCCCTCCACCGGAATCGTCCGAGCTTGACGAACGGCTCCGCGCGAACCTCGCCGCGATCGCGCGCGCCGCGCGGGAAGCCGGCGCCACGCCGGTCTTCCTCACCTACGGACCTGAAGAGGGGGGGTTCGACTCGGTGAACGCGGTGATCCGCGAGTTCGCGGCCACGAGCGGGGAGGCGCTCGTCGACGTGGCCCCCCTCGCCCGCGAGCTCGCGCGCCGCGGCTGGTACACCGAGTTCTACTACCAGGACTTCCACCCGCGGGCCCCGGGGTACGAGGCGATCGCGCGGCTCGTCTTCGGCGAGCTCGTCCGGCGCGGGCTCTTCCGCGGGGAGCCCCTCGCCGATCCCCTCGAGGGGCTCGAGCCGGCCCACGCCGTCCCGCAGGAGGCGATCGGGCGGGACCGGTCGAATCCCTCGATCCGGCTCCTCGGCACGCTCGCGGATCCCGGCTCCCTCTCCCTCGAGATCGAGGACGCCCCCGGCCTGCGCTTCCGGGTGCTCCTCTCCTTCGAGGATCCGCCCCCCTGGGCGAGGGCGCTGCGGGCGGAGTCGTTCCGCGACGACCCGGTCTTCAACCAGTCCTTCGGCCTCCCCGAGCTGGGGGGAACCTTCGACGCGCAAGGGCGCGCCCGGATCGCGCTCGCGCGGCTCGCCCGGGAGGGGGGAGCGTCCCTGAGGGGGAGGCGCCTCCAGGTCGCCTACTTCGTCCAGGCGTACGAGGGGGATCCCTGGGTCCGCGGACTCTCCGGGACGCGCGCCTTCGAGCTCCGCTGAGACGACGGCGCCCCCCGGCGCGCGGGCGCCGGAGGGCGCGGAGTGGACGCACCGGGGAACGGGGCTACTCGCCCTTCTTGCCGCCGTCGCCTTCCCCGAGGAGCTCCGCGACGAGCTCCCCGATCGCCTCGGGCTCGGGGTTCTTCTTGCGGATCGTCCCGTCCCGGTCGATCAGCCAGTTCGAGGGGATGGAGTGGATGTTGTACCGGACCGCCGGACCGGCCTGCCAGCGCTTGCCGTCGAATCCGATCGTCCAGTCGAGGCCCGCGTCCTTCACCTTCTTGTCGAGAGCATCACGGCTCTCGTCGAGCGAGATCCCGAGGAGGGCGAACCCCTTCGAGCCGAAGCGATCCTGGATCTTCTTCAGCGTCGGGATCTCGGCCACGCAGCTCCCTCACCACGTCGCCCAGAAGTTGAGGAGGAGGACCTTCCCCCGGAACTCCGAGAGCTTGCGCGTCTTGCCGGCGAGGTCCGGGAACTCGAAGTCGGGGGCGGGCTTCCCGACCTGGAGGAAGTCGATCTCGAAGAGGTTCCCCTTCGCCCCCTTCGTGACCTCGGAGTCGGGGAGGGCCTTGACCGCGGCCTCGTACGCCGCGCGGGCCTTCGCGAGCCTCTCCCCCTTCGCCTCCCCCTCCTCCCAGTAGAGGTCGCCGAGGGCGACGTGCGCCGACGCCTTCACCTCCGCGTTCGAGGCGGTCTCGATCGTCTTCTTGAGATACCCCTCGGCGTACGACATCAGCTCGGCCTCGAGGTCCGCCCCCCCGGCGGCGTCCTTCGCCGTCCCGGAGAGCCGGAGGACCTGGCGGATCGCCGCCAGGCCGGCGGGGGTCCCGACGTTGGCGTCCGCCAGCGAGCGGAACCTCGGGACGAACGACTTCGCGGCCTCGGCGCGGGCGCGGCCGGCGTTCTCGTTCACGCCGGCGTCGCGCATCCGCTGCCGGAATTCCTTCTGGAGGGCGGTGAACGCCTCCATCGCGGGATCGGGCGGTTTCGCCTTCTCCTCCTGCGCGGGGAGAGGCGCCGCCGACGCCGCGAAGAGACACGCGGCGAGCGGCGGGAGGAACCAGGCGGAGCGCATCCGGATGCCTCCTGTCACGGGGGTTTCGGAGGAATGCCGCGGACCGGGCGGCCCGCGGCGGTCTCGGTGGGAAGCCATGGTACGAGGGGCCTCCCCCCGTCGTGAGAGGCGACCGGCAAGGCGCTTGCGGAAACGGAGCCCCGTGGTTCTCCTCCCCCCGTCGCATGCCGTCCCCTCCCGCCGGCCCGGCCCCCACTCTCGCCGCTCCCGGGGAGGCGAGCGGCGCGCGCCTCCTGCGCGCCTCGGGGATCGTCGCCGGAGGCACGCTCGCCTCCCGGATCCTGGGGCTCGTGCGCGACTCGCTCGGCGCGGCCTACTTCGGGGCGGGGTGGGTGTACGGGGCGTTCCAGCTCGCGTGGCTCCTCCCGAACCTCTTCCGCCGGCTCTTCGGCGAGGGGGCGCTCGCCTCGGCCTTCATCCCCGCCTTCGCCCGGGCCATGCGGGACGGGGGGAAGGAGGCCGCGGGGCGCCTCGTCGCGGCGATCGCCGGCGCGCTCCTCCTCGTCCTCGGGCTCCTCGCGGCCCTCACCGCGGCCTTGGCGCTCGCCCTCCCCCCCTCCTCGATCGTCCCCCTCCTCCGGGAGGCCGCGGCGGCGGGGCTCGTGCTGCGCCTCTCCGCGCTCTTCGCCCCCTACCTCCTCCTCGTCTGCCTCTACGCGCTCGCGACGGGGGTCCTCAACTCGCGGGGCCGGTTCTTCGCGCCGGCGATCGCCCCGGCGGTCCTGAACCTCGTCTGGATCGCGGGATTCGGGGCGCTCGCCCTCTCCCCTCCCTCCTCGCTCGAGGAAGGGGCGAGCCTCCTCGCGCTCTTCGTCCTCGCCGGAGGGGTCGTCCAGCTCGCGCTCCAGCTCCCCGCGCTCCGGACGGAGGGCTTCCTCGTGCGCCCGCGGCTCGACCGGCGCGAGCCGGAGTTCCGGAGGGTCCTCCGCGACATGGCCCCGATCGTCCTCGGGCTCTCCCTCGTCCAGGTGAACCTCGTCGTCGACCAGGTCGTCGCGTGGTCGCTCGTCTCCCCCGGGGCAAACACCTACGTCTACCTCGGCAACCGGCTCCTGCAGTTCCCCCTCTCGATGGTCGGGATGGCGGCGGCGAGCGCCTCCTTCCCCACGCTGGCGGGGCGCGCGGCGGCACGCGATCTCGAGGGGTTCTCCCGCGCGTTCGGGCGGACCCTCTCCTTCGTCGTCCTCCTCGCGGCGCCCGCGGGGGCGGGGCTCTTCGCCCTCGCGGGACCGATCACGGACCTCCTCTTCGGGCACGGCCGCTTCGGCCCCGAGGACGTACGCGAGGCCGCGGGGACGGTCGCCATGTTCGGGCTCGGCGTCCCCTTCTTCTGCGCCGCGCAGATCCTCGCGCGCGCGCACTACGCCCTCGGCGACGTCCGCAGGCCCGTGCGGATCGCGGGCGTCCTCGTCGCGGCGAACCTGGCGCTCAGCCTCCTCCTCGTCCGCCGGCTCGGGGTCGCGGGGATCGCCCTGGCGACGAGCCTCGGCTCGGCCGCGAACTGCCTCCTCCTCGCGCGGGGCCTGCGGGCGCGAGGGGACCTGTCCGCCTCCCCGGGGCTCGGCGGGAGTCTGCTCCGCTCGACGCTCGGCGCGCTCGCCTGCGGGCTCGCCGCCTTCGGGGTCCACCGCGTGTGCGCCGGCCTGGGCCTCCTCCCTTCCGTCGCGGCCGCGATCGCGGCCGGGGGCGCCGCCGCGCTCGCGACCGGCCTGCGGAGCGGAGCGCTCCGCGATCTCGGGGAGGCGCTCTCGTGGAGGCGACGGCCGTGACGAGCGGGCGCGCCAAGGCCACCGCCTCAAGGTTCGAGGCCGCGAACCCTTGTATCGGGACCCTTGACACCTACAAATTCTTGAGTAAATCGGCGCTCCTTCCCAAGGCGTCGAAAGTTCACGGACGACCCCGGGGTCGTCCGATACGACACGAGTCAGACGGTCGCGGAGAGGGCGGACGATGGGGCCGACGAAGACGATCAAGACCGGAACCAGCGGAAACGGCGAGGTGGCGGTGACGCCGAAGGCGAGGGCTGCAGCGACGAGGAGCCTCCTCGGGGGGCTCCCCGAGCCCGACGTCCGCCCGAACGGCCTCCGGGTCCTCGAGGCCCGCTACCTCAAGAAGGGGCCGGACCGCAAGCCCTGCGAGAGCGCGAAGGAGCTCCTCTGGCGGGTCGCCTCGACGATCGCCTCCGCGGAGGCGAACTACCCCGGCGGGAGCCCCGCGCGCGTCGAGGAGGTGGCGCGCGAGTTCTACGGGCTGATGGCGTCCCAGGTCTGGATGCCGAACTCCCCGACCCTGATGAACGCCGGCCGGGAGATGGGGATGCTCTCGGCCTGCTTCGTCGTCCCGATCGAGGACTCGATCGAGGGGATCTTCTCCGCGATCAAGGCGACGGCGCTCATCCAGAAGGCCGGGGGCGGGACGGGGTTCTCCTTCTCCCGCCTGCGCCCCTGCGGCGACGTCGTGCACTCCTCGGGGGGGACGACGGAGGGGCCCCTCTCCTTCATCCAGGTCTTCTCCGCGGCGACGAACGCGATCCAGCAGGGGGCGTTCCGCCGCGGCGCGAACATGGGGATCCTGCGGGTCGACCACCCCGACGTCGTCTCCTTCATCGAGATCAAGCAGGACCTCTCCCAGCTCACGAACTACAACCTCTCGATCGCGGTGACCGAGCGCTTCCTCGAGGAGCTGCGCCGCGACCCGGGGACGGTCCACCAGGTGCGCAATCCCCGAACGGGGGAGTGGACCGCGCTCCGGAAGAAGGGCGGGAGCGGCTCCTGGACCGTCGGGGAGCTGTGGGACCTGATCTGCACGCGCGCCTGGAGCACGGGGGAGCCCGGGCTCTTCTTCATCGACCGGGCGAACGAGGCGAACCCGATCCGGCACCTCGGCCTGATCGAGGCGACGAACCCCTGCGGGGAGCAGGACCTCCACCCCTGGGACTCCTGCAACCTCGGCTCGATCAACCTCGGGAAGTTCGCGAGCGCGGAGGGGGCGACCTTCGACTGGGAGGGGCTGCGCCGCGTCGTCGGCACCTGCGTGCGCTTCCTCGACGACGTGATCGACGTGAACCGCTACCCGATCCCCGAGATCGACCGGATGTCGAAGACGACGCGCCGGATCGGCCTCGGGGTGATGGGGTTCGCCGACGCCCTCTTCAAGCTCGGGATCCCCTACGACTCCGAGGAGGGGTGCGCCTTCGGCGAGAAGCTGATGAAGTTCTTCACGGACGAGGCCCACCGGGCTTCCGAGAGGCTCGCCGGCGAGCGCGGCTGCTTCCCCGCGTGGGAGGGCTCGGAGTGGGAGAAGGCCGGCCGGAAGATGCGCAACTCCTACACGACGACCGTCGCGCCGACCGGGACGATCTCGATCATCGCGAACTGCTCGGGCGGGATCGAGCCCCTCTTCTCGATCGCCTTCTGGCGCCAGGTCCTCGACGGGCAGCGGATGATCGAGGTGAACGAGCCCTTCGTCGAGACGGCGAAGCGCCGCGGCTTCCACTCGGAGGTCCTCCTCGAGAAGGCCGCGGAGGCGGGCTCCATCCGCCACCTCGAGGGGATCCCCGACGACGTCAAGCGCGTCTTCGTGTCCGCGCACGACATCGCCCCGGAGTGGCACGTCCGGATGCAGGCCGCCTTCCAGCGGCACACCGACGCCCAGGTGAGCAAGACGATCAACCTCCCCCACGAGGCGGCCGTCGAGGACGTGAAGAAGGTCTACCAGATGGCGATCGACCTCGGCCTGCGCGGGATCACCGTCTACCGCGACGGGTGCCGCGACCTCCAGCCGATGGCGCTCACCCCCTCGCTGCGCCGGCGCGAGGGGGACGCGGCGCCCGAGGCGCGGCCGGACGCGACGGCGGAGGCGGCGGCGGCGGCGGCCTCCCTCGTCCCCGTGCGCCTCCCCGAGATCATGCCGAGCCTCCGCGTCCGCCAGATCACCCCCTTCGGGAACATGCACGTCAAGATCTCCGTCGACCCGAAGGCGGAGATCGAGCGGGAGGTCTTCGCGCAGCTCGGGAAGGGGGGGGACATCGCGAACAGCGACCTCGAGGCGATCTGCCGCCTCCTCTCCCTCTTCCTCCGGTGCAACGGCTCCATCGAGCTCGCGATCAAGCAGCTCGAGGGGATCGGCTCCTCCCTCACCGTCCCGAGCCGCGAGGGGAGGATCATGTCGCTCGCCGACGGCCTGGCGAAGGGGCTGCGCCGCTACCTGCGGGCGAAGGACAAGTTCGGCCTGAAGGCCCTCCTCCTCGGCGAGGTCGACCCCGACGCCCTCGCCCTCGTGGCGGAGAACGGCGGCGGCGGGCGCGGCGGCGACCCGGCCGCCTTCAAGGTGAAGTGCCCCGAGTGCCAGGGGGTGCTCGCCTTCGAGGAGGGGTGCGTGAAGTGCCCCTCCTGCGGCTTCAGCCAGTGCTAGCGGGGGAGGGCGCCTAGCCGTCCCGGCGCGCGGGACGGGTCGCGGCGCCCGCCCCGGTCCCGTCCAGGTCGGGCAGCCCGGGCCGGGGGAGCGCGCGCGGCCGGGGGAAGGGCTTCCGCGCCGCGGGAGGCCCCGTGACGATCTTCCGGAGGACGACGTAGTCGTCGGCGCTCCGGCTGATCCGGACCGTGTCGAGCTCGAAGGTGAGCTGGCGCTCGTCGATCTCTGCGCCGAGGTTCCGCTCGATCTCCTCGCTCCCGATCCGCTGCACCCCGATGAGGTTCTGGAGGACGAAGCGGGCGTCGTCCGTCACGGCGTACTTCTTGAACCCCGACTGGAACGTCTGCTGCTCGACTCCCGAGAGGAACGCGGCGGGCAGGGTCGCGGTCACCGTGAAGGCCACGTGCTCGCGGTAGAAGAGGAAGTAGCCCTCGGGGTTCAGGAGATGGGGGAAGGCGGGATGGCTCAGCTCCTCGACCTTCCAGACCCCCTCGATCTCCCTCTCGATCTTCCGGCGGTAGCGCTCCCGCGGGGAGAGCCCCTTCTCCTCGTCCTCGGTCTGCTCCGGCGAGGGGGGGGAGGGGATCTGGCGCGCCGCGAACAGGAGCGGCCCGAGGAGGCAGCCGAGGGCGAAGCAGGCGAGGGAGGCGCGTCTCATGGAGGTCCTCCGGAGAGCGGGTCCGGTACCATGAGGACCGGCTCCCGGGCGACATTAGGACGCCACCGGGACGGCCGCAACGCGCGGACCTGGGCGTGAGATCCGAAGGCACGGTCTGCAACCTCCTCGGCGTCGCGGGAAACCTCTTCCTCGCGGCGATCAAGTTCGTCGCCGCCGCCGCGACCGGGAGCACGGCGCTCCTCGCCGACGCGTGGCATTCCGTCGGGGACACCTTCCAGACCCTCGTCACCGCCGTCGGCTTCCACTGGGGAGGGCGCCCGGCGGACGCGGACCACCCCTACGGCCACGGCAACATCGAGACGCTGACCGCCCTCGGCGTCGCGCTCATCCTCCTCGCGACCGGGGTCGGCGTCGCCTACGAGGGGATCCGCGTCCTCCTCGCGGGCGGCTACGGCGCTCCGGGGATCGAGGCGCTCCCGGTCGCCTTCGTCGGCGTCGTCCTCAAGGAGGTCCTCGCCCGCTACTCGATGCGGGTCGGGCGCCGGCTCAACTCCCCCTCGATCATCGTCGCCGCGAAGGACCACCGGGCCGACGCCCTCTCCTCGCTCGCGGCCGTCCTCGGGATCCTCGGGGCGCGCCTCGGCTTCCCCTCCCTCGATCCCGCGGCGGCGGTCGTCATCGGAGTCTCGGTCCTCGTCCTCGCGGCCCCCTCGGTCTGGGAGACGCTCTCGATCCTCGCCGCGCGCGCGCCGAGCAGGGACATGGAGCGGCGGATCGAGGCGCGCTTCGCCGGCGACCCGCAGGTGCGCAAGGTCCACCGCATCCGGATCCAGCGCCTCGGCTCCTACTACGACATCGATCTCGAGATCGACGTCGACGGGGACCTCACGGTCCGCGAGGGGCACACCGTCGCGCACCGCGTCCGCGACGAGATCCTCGCCGCGGAGCCCTTCGCGAGCGAGGTGAAGGTCCACGTGAACCCCCACCCCGAGTCCTGCACGCCCCGGGAGCGCGACCGGTCGCGGCCCGGCACCCCGGGCGCCGCGGCTCGTATCATGGCCGGCGACCCGCCGACGAGTTCGCCTTGAGCCTCCCCTTCCTCGCTCCCTTCCTCCTCGCGCTCGCCGCCCTCCCGCAGGACGAGCCCCCCTATCGCGCCGAGCCCTTCGTCGCCGTCGACCGCGTGGCTCCGGGCGGAACCTTCCGGATCGCGGTGCGGCTCGAGGTCGAGCCTGGATGGCACACGCAGTCCCACAAGCCGACCGATCCCAACTTCATCGCGACGACGCTCGAACTGGCGAAGGACTCGGGCTTCACCCTGCGGGACGCGAGCTATCCCCCCGGCAAGGAAGTGAACTTCCCCATCCTCGGAGGGAAGCTCTCCGTCTACGACGGGACGGTCCTGATCGGCGCGACCGTCGAGGCGGGGAAGGGCCTAGCCGCCGGCCCGGCGAGGGCGAGGGGGACCCTCCGGGTCCAGGCGTGCGACGACAAGAGCTGCCTCGCCCCGGAGTCGCTCCCCCTCGAATTCGCGATCGAGATCGGACCGGGAGAGGCGAAGGCGCGGCACGCGGAGATCTTCTCGAAGGTCTCCTCCTCGAGTCCCCCGGCCTCCGCGGCCGGGGAAGGAGGAGCGGAGGGGGGAGCCGAGGAGGGGCTCCTCGCGACCCTCCTCTCGATCTTCCTCCTCGGCCTCGCCCTCAACCTGACGCCCTGCGTCTACCCGGTGATCGCGGTCACGATCGGCTTCTTCGGGCGCCAGGCCCGGAGCGGGGGGGGCCGCTTCTTCCTCCCGCTCTGCTACGCCGCCGGCATCGCGGTCACGTTCACGGCGCTCGGCGTCGTGGCGGCGCTCACCGGAGGCGCCTTCGGCGGCCTCCTCCAGAACCGGTGGGTGCTCCTCGGCCTCGCCGCGCTGATCGCCGCCTTCGCCCTCTCCTGCTTCGGGCTCTTCGAGATGAACGCCCCGATCTGGCTCCTCTCGAGGCTCGGCGGGGGGAAGGCGGGTCCCGCCGGGGCGCTCCTGATGGGGCTCACGATGGGGGTCACGGCCGCCCCCTGCGTCGGGCCGCTCATCCTGACCCTCATCGTCGCCGTCGCGACCGAGCAGAGCGTGACGAAGGGCCTCGTCTGGTTCGGGACCCTGTCGGCCGGCCTCGCGCTTCCCTACGTCTTCCTCGGCGCGTTCTCGGGCTCGGTCGCCTCGCTCCCGAAGGCCGGCGACTGGACCGACTGGGTGAAGAAGCTCCTCGGGTTCATCCTCCTCGGAGTCGCCCTCTGGTTCGCGAACCCCCTCCTCCCCTCGGAGTGGCTCCTGCCGGGCCTCGCCCTGATCTGCGGCGCCGCTGGCATCTGGCTCGCGATCTTCGAGAAGACGGGACGGGGGAGCCGGGCGCTCTGGGCGACCCGGATCGCGGTCCTGCTCGTCGGCGTCGTCGGCGCCGGCGCGCTCTACGCGAGGAGCCGGGCCGAGGGGCTCGTCTGGCGCGAGTACGAGCCGAGGCTCCTCGCGGAGGCGGCCGCCGCCCGCCGCCCGGTCTTCATCGACGTCACGGCGAAGTGGTGCGTCCCCTGCCGGAAGATGGAGGAGACGACCTTCAAGGACGAGCGCGTGATCGAGAAGGCTCGCGCCTTCGACCTCCTCCGGGTCGACGTGACCGACACGGGCAACCCGAGCGAGAGCGTGCGCGAGGCCTTCGACCGCTTCGGTACGGACATGCGAGGGAAGAAGCGCCTCGACCCTCCCCAGCTGATCTTCCTCGACGTGGAGGGGAAGGAGATCCCCTCGCTGCGGGCCGGCCGGGACCTCGACGCGGAGGAGCTCCTCGAGCGGATGGAGAAGGCGCATGCGGGACCCTCCGTCGGGGTATCAGGCGACTCCCAGTTTCGGTAAGCCCGGCTTCGGGTTCCGGAGCACATCGGCTTCGGGGCCGCACCGGGCGGGTTCCGGTCGTTCGTACCGTGGAGAGGGTTCGGCGTTCTCCGCGATCTCCTACGGGAGCACCAGGAGGAGAGGGGACGAGACCGCGCCGGGAGCGAGGGCAGGGCCTGGATCGACGACGTACCACTGGAGGAGGAGGGAGGCGCCGACCAGGGCGGGGTCAGGGGGGACGGCCAGGGAGATCGTGGCGCCGCCTTGCCCGGGCGCCGGGCCCGCCGTCGTCGCAGGGAGAAGGAGGCCGGGCGCGACGAATAGCGGGCAGCCGGGGGATCCGAAGGGACCGAGATCGAATCCAGGGAAGAGGGGGACCAGGCCCACCACCAGGAAGGCGGGGGTTCCTCCGGGGGCGCGGGTCAGCACGACGCGGAAGGCCGGGTTCCCCGCGGTCGCGGAGGGCGACCCCCCCATGGTCGTCATCCCGGGCGTCGCGCCCCCGGTTCCCGGACATCCCAGGCCGAACAACGTCGAACCGGGTGGAATCCCGGCTGCGGAGAAGACTCTCACATATCCGTACCCGCTCCCAGGCAGCCCCGGGATGCCGGCGATCGGGGCGCCGGCGGCGAAGTCGGGCGCTCCGTCCCCGTTGACGTCGCCGAGGCCATTCACAGACGATCCGAGCTGTTGGTTCTGTCCCGATCCCCATGTCGAAGCCAGGAGCGATCCCGTGGCCGCGGAATAGACTCCGGCGAAGCCGGAGTTGCTGAAGCTACCCGATTGTGCTGAATAGGCGCCGGCGATCAGATCGGGAACCCCGTCGAAGTCGACGTCTCCCGCCGCTCCGACAGACCCCCCAAAGGTTCCGAAGGGTACCGGTCCCGGTATCGAGAGGAGGACGCTAGCCGCTCCTGCCGAGAACACATCGACGGCTCCTGCGAAGAACGGCGCCCCTGGATCCGCGCCCGGGCGTCCCGCGGCCACGTCGCCCGCCCCGTCTCCATCCACGTCACCCAGTCCGGCGACCGAGAATCCGAGCTTCTCGTTCGGGTTCGTCCCGGTCCAAGTAAAGAGGGGCGTTCCGTCGGCGCCGGAGCGGAGCGTCACTTGGCCGACGGGAGACAGCCCGCTGGGATTCGCCCCGGGGGCCCCGACGGCGAAGTCCGGGAACCCGTCCCCGTTCAGGTCTCCGATTCGAGCGACGTCGGATCCGAAGCCCTCGAACGAGGCGGACCCCTCCAGGTCGAGGACCGTCGTCCCGTCAGCCCCCGAGATGACCCGCACGCGCCCGTTGTCGATGAGGCCCGAGGTGTTCGCGACAGGAGCGCCCGCGAGGATCTCGGGGACCCCGTCGCCCGTCACGTCGCCTAGACAGGCGATCGAATGCGTGAACTGTCCCAGGACGTCCGTTCCGTCGAACGCGAGCAGGAGGGATCCGGTCGCGCCGGAGAAGAGCCTCCCGGTTCCGACCGGCAGGCCTCCGGGGCTCGCGATCGGGGCCCCGACGAGAAGCTCCCGGATCCCGTCGCCGTCGAAGTCCTCGGCGGGGGCGATCGACCGGCCGAATGCCTCAACGGGGGCCATCCCGTTCAAGACATAGACGACGGCGCCGGTCGCGCCAGAGTAGACGGTGACCTGGCCGCCGAACCCGCCGCCGGGCGCGCCCACCGCGAAGTCGGCGAACCCATCCCCGTCGACGTCGCCAAGGCCGCAGACGCTCTCGCCCACGTTCTCGAGTGGAGCGGACCCCCTGAATTGCCAGATGAGGTAACTCTGGCCGTGGGCAGGTCGGGCGAGCGTTCCGGCAACGGTCGCCACGAACGACGCAGCCAGCCGGCCTCGCGCAAGAGCCAAGTACCTCACCCGAGGAAACTCTCCGGGCATGACGCGCCTCGTCACGAAGCGCGTGGAGGGTACCTCCCCCTCCCCCTTCGGGCAACTTCTTGCTCGCGTACGGGCTCCCGCTTCGAAGGGAGGGTCTTTCGGGGCCCGACGACCACCTGTGGGGAGGGGGGAGGTTCTCCAGGACGTCGAAGACGGCTTCGAGGTTCCAGACGAGGGACGAGATCCGGGTGCCTCCCCGAGCCGACGGTCGGGAGCGGGTCCTGCGCCGGGGGTGTTCGGGCCGGGTCGCCCGAGCGGGCGAGGGTACCGCGTCCCTGACGCTCCCGTTTCCACGGGGGGTGCCCCGCTTTGCCGGCCGCCGCGGACCGGCCCCATCTGCGGGACGTTCGACGGTCTCCCCCGACCCCGCCCCGGTCGACGGGCCGACCGTCCCCAGCGTGGCCACCGACGCACGCTTCCCGGGGACCTCGGGAGCCCTCTGCGGGTTTTCCCGTCCTTCCCGCCCTCTCGGATTCGTGGGCGACACGCTCAGAGGCCCTGCTTCGTGGCGGGAAGGGTCTGCGGGAATCCCGGGCTCGCGCTCGAGGCGTCCCCGCGCGGCCACGGTCGGAGCGGCTGGAGCGGTCTTCACCCGAGGGAACCCGCCCTCGCGGTGCCTGCCCAGAGGACGCGGGGCCCTTGCGTCCGGCGGCGGCCGCCGTATCCTCCCCCTCCGTCGCGGTTGAATTCGAGGTTTCGCGGACGGGACTGGCCCCCGGAGAGGTGCAACGATGGCGCGACGTCTCGATCGGCGACGGTTCCTGGGAGTCACCGCTGCGTCGGCAGGGGCTCCGTTTTTGCTGGCTCGGGGGACCTTCACGGCCGCCGCCCCGCGTGCCGCCCGGGCCCAGGCGCCTCCTCCCTGCCCGACGGGCGCTCCTTGCGACGTCGGCCAATGGGGGACCCTCTTCACGAAGAACTCCTCTCCTACCGTGGACACCGAGGAGCTCGAGCATGGGCACCTCCTCGCCGCCGGTCCCGACGCGGGAAGGGTGGTGTTCATCGACAACAGCGCCGCCCCCATCGGGCCGAAGAGGTGGATCTTCGATCCGACCCAGCCGAATGCCTCGGCGTGGAACCAGCTGGGAGCGTTTCCGCTGAACGCGCAGGCGTCCTGCAACGGTCACGTCGCCCTCCAGAACGGGAACGTCATGTTCTTCGGCGGTGGCCCAGGCTGCGGGTCCGCGCTTCGACAGGTGTGGCTCTTCGACGTCACCCTCGGGACGTGGTCCACCCTGCCGCCTGCGGACATGCTCTGCCCGCGCTGGTACCCCACCGCGGTCCGGCTCGCCAACAACCGGGTCGCGGTCGTCAATGGTTGTGGCGGCACCTCCGCGCCGACATGCACATCGGGTCCGGTGCCGAACCACGAGGTCTACGACGCGAACCTCGGAAGCTGGCTGCCCTCCGGATTGCCGGTCGCATGGACCTCGTTCGCTTGCGCCGACGTCATTGCCTGCCAGTACCTGCGCGCCCATCTCTTGCCCGCCGCCCCCGGCGCTCCGAACGGCTACGTCTTCTGGATCGGCGGGACCGGCTTCGCCTCCTCGCCGCCCTATCCTCCGAATACCATCCAGCCGTCGCAGTTCTTGGATCCCGGGTCGAACACTGTCCTGGACGGGACCTCGCCGACGGGGGGTCGAAGTCAGAACTCGGTCCTCCTCATCGACCTGGCGGCGGGAGGTCTCCGCCGGGTCGTCGTCGTGGGTGGACACGCCGCGTCCGTCTCGCCGGTCCTGACCTGGCACTACATCGACAACCCTTCGCCGGGGACGGGGTCCCGGTGGAACCCCCAGGGGAACGGACCTGATTTTCCCCCTGGGCACGGACGGGTGTGGCACGACACGGTGATCATGCCGGACGGGAGGATCCTCGTGGTTGGAGGCCGGCACAGCGCGGACACGGGCCTCGTTCCTCCGGACCCCGACGCGACGAGCCTGTCGAATACGCAGGAGCTGAGAAAGCCGCTGAGGAGGAATCCGTTCGACCTGACGTCGCCCTGGCAGATCCTGGCGCAGGCGCAGACGCCTCGCGACTACCACTCGGGAGCGTTGCTCGACTTGACCGGTCGGGTGCTCTCCTTCGGCGGCGAGTGGAGCAGCGTCCATACGACGGACCCGAGCAGGGCCGACGTCGAGATCTTCACTCCCCCCGAGTTCTTCTCGACCTCGGGCGCGTTGATCCCCCAGCCGCAGATCCTGCCCGCGACGCCGTCGGTGATACCGTATGCCAATGACTTCATGATCTACCTCGCGGTTCCCCCGGGCGGGCCGAGCGTGTTCAGCTCGGTGTCGCTGGTCAGGCCCGGTTCGACGACGCACGCCTTCAACATGGAGCAGCGGTACCTGCGGCTGGCGTTCAGCGAGGTGGCCACGGCGTACGACGACCAGACAGGATGGACGGCGGTCAGCCTGAGGGCGACGTCGCCTGCGGACGCGACTTGGGCTCCCGAGGGCTACTACATCCTCTTTGCGGTCACGCCGAGCGGCTTCCCATCGGCCGGCAAGTTCGTGCGGATCCCGTCGTAGGACGGCGGCGGTCGCCGGGATCTACTGGAGCACGAGCAGGAGCGGGGGCGAGACGGTGCCGGGCGCGAGACTCGGCCCGGGATCGACGACGTACCACTGGAGGAGGAAGGGAGCGCCCGCCAACGCGGGGTTGAGGGGGACGGGGAGGGTGATCGTCGCGCCGCCTTCCGGGGTCGCCGGGCCGGCGGTCGTCGCGGGGAGGAGGATGCCGGGCGCGACAAAGAGGGGGCACCCCGGGGACCCGAGGGGTCCGAGGTCGAATGCGGGGAGGAGGGGGACCACGCCGGCCACCAGGAAGGCGGGGGTTCCTCCGGGAGCGCGGGTCAGCACGATGCGGAAGGCCGGGTTCGCCGCCGTCGCGGACGGGGATCCCCCCATGGTAGTCATCCCGGGCGTCGCACCTCCGGTTCCGGGACAGCCGAGGCCGAACAATGTCGAGCCGGGTGGAATCCCCGCTGCGGAGAATACAGTCAGGTATCCCGCATCCGGAATCCCTGGCAGGTCCGCAATCGGCGCGCCGGCGGCGAAGTCGGGGGATCCGTCGCCGTTCACGTCACCGAGGCCATTCACGGAGGATCCGAGCTGCTGGTTCTGTCCCGAACCCCATGTCGAAGCCAGGAGGGTTCCCGTGCTCCCGGAGAACACTCCGGCGAAGCCGGAGTTGCTGAAGCTCCCGGACTGCGCCGTAAGCGCACCGGCGATCAGATCAGGAACTCCGTCGAAATCGACGTCGCCTGCCGCCCTTACCGAATGATGCTTATCCACCGTACTCAGGAAGCCCCCACGGGCAGGGCGGCCTTCCAGACCGTGCTGGGCATCGGCAGCCACATCAGGGGTCCGACCTACAAGG
>JAKEFM010000182.1 GCA_022616055.1 Planctomycetota bacterium | reverse complement strand
CGCGCGTCTGCCTGCCCGTCAGGTCCGCCGCCTCGCGCGCGTAATGGCGGATCGAGGCGAAGCCGAAGGCCGCGAACAGGCGCCGATCGTTCACCTCCTTGAGGTAGAAGGCCAGCGCGCGCTCGGCGGTGCGCCGGGAGCGGTGGGCCTGGCGCAGGCGTGCGTCGACCTGTTCGGGGGAGAGGTTGCGTTCGAGGGGGACCACCGCCTCGGGATCTCCTTTCTTCTCTCGACAGCGACCCGGCCGGCGCGCCGCCTCCAGTGGGCGCGCCGGAGAAACCGTCGCGTTACTAATGCAACTTCGAATGGCGTCAAGCCCCCCCTCCATCCCCGCGGCGTGGACGCTTTCGCGGGGAGGGGACGCGCTCGCGCGGAGGATCCGAGAGGGATCCTCGGCCGCGCACGCGGCCGCCGGACCCTCGCGGCCGGCAGCCCGGGGGGAAGCCGCCCCGCCCCTACGCCCCGACGTCCTCGTTCCACACGTCCGGATGCTCCCCGATGAATCTGCGCATCAGGTCGACCGCCTCCTCGAGGTCGAGGTCGTCGACCTCGACCCCGCGGCTTCGGAGCAGGACCTCCGCCCCGAGGAACGTGCGGTTCTCCGCCAGCACGACCCGCGGGATCCGGTAGAGGAGGATCGCTCCGCTGCACATGTCGCAGGGCGAGAGCGTCGTGTAGATCGTCGAGCGTCGGTACTCGGACGCCCGGAGCCTTCCGGCGTCCTGGAGCGCGTCCATCTCGCCGTGGAGGATCGGATTCCCCTTCTGGATCCTCCGGTTGTGCCCCCGGCCGACGACCTGATCGCCGAGGACGAGGACCGATCCGATCGGGATCCCCCCCTCCGCGAGGCCCGCCCGCGCCTCATTCAGGGCTTCCTCCATGAACTCCCGATCCCGTCTCGCCGAGGTCTCCGTCATGGGCGTGTAGTATGCGCCCCCCACGATGGCCTCGCCCCGCCGCCTCCTCGCGATCGACCAGGGGACGACGAGCACCCGCGCGATCCTGTTCGACGCGGAGGGGATGCCCGTCGCCTCGGCCGCGCGGGAGCTTCCACAGAGCTTCCCGAAGCCCGGCTGGGTCGAGCACGACCCCGAGGAGATCTGGTCCGCCACCGTCTCCGTCGCCCGGGAGGCCCTCTCCCGGGCGAAGGCCGACGCCTCCGCCCTCGCCGCGATCGGGATCACGAACCAGCGCGAGACGACGATCCTCTGGGACCGCGAGACCGGCCGGGCGATCTACCCGGCGATCGTCTGGCAGGACCGGAGAACCGCGGAGTGGTGCGAGCGGCAGCGATCCGACGGGACCGAGTCCGCGGTGATGGAGCGGACGGGCCTCCTCCTCGACCCCTACTTCTCCGCGAGCAAGATCGCCTGGATCCTCTCCGAGGTCCCCGGCGCACGCGCGGCCGCCGCGAGGGGCGCCCTCGCCTTCGGCACGGTCGACGCCTTCCTCCTCTGGCGCCTCACGGGGGGGCGGAGCCACGCGACCGACGCGACGAACGCCTCGCGCACGATGCTCCTCGACCTGCGCCGCCAGGCGTGGGACGAGGGCCTCCTCCGCACCTTCGACATCCCCGCGGCGATCCTCCCCGAGGTCCGCGACTGCGCGGCGGACTTCGGCGCGACGGAGACGGAGATCCTCGGGCGCCCCGTCCCCGTCGCGGGGATCGCGGGCGACCAGCAGGCCGCGCTCGTCGGCCAGGCCTGTTTCCGCCCGGGGAGCATGAAGGCGACCTACGGCACCGGAGCCTTCCTCCTCTGGAACACGGGAGAGTCGGCGGCCCCGCCGCCGAACCGGCTGCTCCTCACGGTCGGCTACCGGCTGAAGGGGAAACCGACCTTCGCGCTCGAGGGGAGCATCTTCTCGGCCGGATCGATCGTGCAGTGGCTGCGCGACGGCCTGAAGGTCGTCGCCACCGCCGCCGACACCGAGCGGCTCGCGGCCGCCGCCGATCCCGCGAGGCGCGTCCACCTCGTCCCGGCCTTCACCGGGCTCGGGGCCCCGCACTGGGATCCCGGCGCGCGCGCCGCGATCCTCGGCCTCACGAGGGACTCCGGCGTCGCCGAGATCGTCCGCGCGGGACTCGAGGCGATCGCGTTCCAGACGGTCGACCTCCTCGGGGCGATGAGCGCGGCCGGGGAGCGCGACGTGATCGGCCTGCGGGTCGACGGAGGGGTCAGCGCGAACGGCTGGGCGATGCAGTTCCTCGCCGACCTCGCGGGGGTCCCCGTCGAGGTCGCCGCGGTGCGCGAGACGACCGCCCGCGGCGCGGCCTTCCTCGCGGGGCTCCAGGCCGGGGTCTTCCCCTCGCTCGACGCGATCGGGACCCTCTGGCGGAGCGAGCGGAGCTTCTACCCCCGGCTGGACACGAGGGAGCGCGACGACCTCTGCCGAGGCTGGCGGGACGCGGTCGAGCGCGTGCGGAGCGGCGCGGGCGCTACCCGACCCCCGACTCCACGATCCGGTCCGCGGCCTCGCGGAGCTTCTTGACGAGGGCGTGGGTGACGAGCGCGACCGGCTGGTCCCTGCCGCCGGCCGTGTCGAGGAGCTCGTCGAGCGTCATCCGGTAGAGCTGCACCGGCGTCCGGGCCCTCACCGTGGCGTACTGCCGCTCGCCCCGGACCAGGCCGAGGAGACCCACGACTTCCCGGGCGCCGGCCGTCGTCCGGAGGACCTCCTTCCCGTCCTCCGTCCGGACCGCCTCGAGCTCGCCCTGGCGGACGACGTAGAAGTGGTCGATGGGATCCCCCTGACGGAGGACGACCGCGCCGGCCGGATGCGACACGAGCCGGCGGCGCGCCGCGGCGAGGGCCAGCTCCTTGCGGACGTAGGCGTGGAGGGCGCGGACGAGCAGGCCGAGGGCGCCCCCGATCGCGACCCCCAGGGCGTTCGCGAGGCCGTCGCGCAGGTCGAAGGTCCGTCC
This sequence comes from Planctomycetota bacterium, assembly GCA_022616055.1. Taxonomy (GTDB): domain Bacteria; phylum Planctomycetota; class UBA1135; order UBA1135; family JAKEFM01; genus JAKEFM01. The sequence continues at coordinate 5,916 of JAKEFM010000182.1, read as the reverse complement.
CGTCTCGCGCTGCAGGAACTCGACGACGACCCCCATCGCGACGAGGCCGACGAGACCGGGGACGAAGAGTCGCGGCCGCAGCCCGAGGACGAAGACGAGGCCGAGGAGGGCGTAGCCGGAGAAGTGGAGGATCTTGTCGAGCCGGATCGTCTCCGCCTGGCGCCCGACGAGGCTCTCCATGAAGACGAGCACGAGCCCGGCGAGGCCGGCGACGATCATCACCCCGCGCGTCCGCGGGGGGATGTCGAGCACGCCTCGCGCGAGCCGGGCGATCTGGAGGTCGCTCAGGGGCTTCGCGGCGCCGGAGGAGGCCACGGGTCCTACCGGCGGTCCGCGGGCGCGACCGCGCGCGCGGCCTCCGAGGCCGCCTCGAGGCAGGCCCGGAGATCCGCCATCGGGTCCTTCGGATTCTCCTCGTGCTCGAGGGAGAGGGCCCCGTCCGCCGGGAATCCGACCTCCGCGAGCGCCCGGAAGACCGCCCGGAGATCCATCACCCCCCTCCCGAGGACGCACCCCTTCGCATCGCCGCGCGGGGCGGAGAAATCCTTGAGGTGGACGCCGTGGAGGCGGCCCTTCAACGCGCGGATCGCGGAGGCGGGATCCTCCCCGGCGCGGATGTAGTGCCCGAGGTCCGCGCAGGCCCCGATCCGGGGGTCGAGGTCCCGGATCTGGCGCAGGAGGTCCTCGACCCTCGCCCAGCGGTGGCCGGGACCGTGGTTGTGGGCGGCGATCCGGACGCCGGTCTGCGCGACGAGCTTCTCGAGGCTGCCGTGCGCCTCCGGGCCGAAGTCGGCGGAGAGGATCGGGATGCCGGCCGCCTCCGCGAAGCGGAAGAGCCGCTCGTTGCGCCCGTGATCGGAGCCGAACCGGTTGACACCGTGCGCCGAGATCGAGAGGTCGAGCTTCCCGAGACGCTCGCGCATCGTCCCGAGCGCCGCCACGTCGTCCGTCGGCTCGAGGTGGCCGTCGTAGAGCTCGACCCAGTGGAGGCCGAGCTCGCCGATCTTCTCGATCGCCTTCTCGACGGGGAAGCCGCGCAGCGAGTAGCTCTGGATCCCCATCGCGAAGCCGCCGTACTTCCTCCGCGACTCCTCGCGGGAGTCGGCGAGGAGCGCCGGGAGGTCGAGGCGGCCCGTCCCGGCCGCCGCCGCGGCGCCGAGGAGGAAGGATCTCCGGGAGAGGTCGGGGGTCACGCGGCGCCCCGCATCCGTTCGCGCAGGGCGGACTGGATCATCAGGAACTCCCCCACGTTGTCCATCGTCACGACCCCGACGAGCCGGCCGTTCTCGAGGACCGGGAGCGTGTGGCACGCGCACTCCTGGAGGCGGGCGAAGGCCGGCCCGAGCATCTCGCCCGCCTCGGCGGCGCGGAACTCCCGCGCCATCGCCCCTTCGACGGGAGCGTCCTCCCCCCGCTCGGCGAGCGCGCGCATGAGTCCGGCCCGCGTCAGCACGCCGACCACCCGGCCGTCCTCGACGACGGGGAAGTCCTCCTGGAACCCGGCGAGGACGTGCTCGATCGCCCGCCGCAGTGGGTCGCGCGGGGCGAGCGTGCGGAGGTCGGCGATCATCGCCCGGCGCACCGGGATCCCCTCGAGGGCGTAGCGCGCCTGCGTGGCGGAGGCCTCCTGGGTCGCCCCCATCCAGACGAAGAGGGCGATGAAGGTGAGGAACGGATAGAGGAACAGTCCGACCGCGCCGAGGACGATCGCGATCCCCTGTCCCAGGCGCGCGGCGATCTCCGTCGCCCGGACGTAGTCGGTCCGCATCGCGAGCAGCGCGCGCAGGGCCCTCCCCCCGTCCATCGGGAAGGCGGGGATGAGGTTGAAGACGGCGAGCATGACGTTGACGAAGAGCATCCTCGACCAGAAGGGGACCGCCGTCGGGTCGGCGGCCTGGACGGCCGCCACCGTCTGCGAGGCGGACGCGAGAGGGAGGATCGCGACGGCGAGGGCGACGTTCACGGCCGGCCCCGCCAGCGCCACGAGGAGCTCGTGCAGGGGCCTCTCGGGGATCCGCTCGAGCCGCGCGACCCCGCCGATCGGGAGGAGCGTGATGTCCTTCGTCCGGACGCCGAAGCGCCGGGCGACGAGGGCGTGGCCGAACTCGTGGAGGACGACGATCCCGAAGAGGGCGAGGAGGAACGCGACCCCCTTCAGTGCGGCGGAGGGGTCCTTCCGGACGAGGTACTCGGCGAGGGCGATCCAGGCGAGGAAGACGGCGAACGTCGCGTGGACGCGGACGTCGATCCCCGCGATCCGGGCGACCTTCCAGGACCACTTCATGCGGGAATCATGGTCCCGGCCGCGTCCCGGTTCGAGGCGCGATCCTCCCGCGCCGGTCGGGCGGCGGGCCTACGGCTCCGGGCGCTTCCCGTCCGATACAGCGTCCCGCCGCGCCGGAGGGGACGGCGTCCGCAGTGGGCGATCGTGCCCGACCGTTCGGCCGACGCGGGGTTCCGGCTTTCCGTGTGGGCGTCCAGACCCGCGGACCTGCCGGGACAAGTCCTGGAAGGGAAGGCAGGCAGGAGGTCGCCATGATCGAGGTTCGGTGCGCGAAGCGCGGCGTTTCCGGAGGTCCCGTCGGTCTCCTCGTCCTCGGCCCCGTCCTCGCCGCGCTCCTCGCCGGGGGGGCGATCGGGCAGGAGGAGGAGGCCTCGGGTCCGGGCATCCCGGGGGTCGTGTGGAAGGACGGCCCGATGAAGGCCGGCCTCGGGGAGATCGCCGAGATCGACGTCCCCGCCGACGTCCGGTTCACGGGCGGAAAGGGGACGCGCGCGCTGATGGAGGCGATGGGGAATCCCGCCTCCGGCCGGGAGATCGGCCTCCTCGCGCCGGTCGGACCGAACGGGTTCCTCGTCTTCGAGTTCGCGGACATCGGCTACGTCAAGGACGACGACAAGGGGAACCTCGACCCCGAGGAGATCCTCGACGGCCTCCGCGAGGGGAACGAGCAGGCGAACAAGTGGCGCAAGGAGCGGGGCCTGCCGGGGCTCGAGTTCGTCGGGTGGGAGACGAAGCCGCACTACGACGAGGGGACCCAGCATCTCCAGTGGGCGACGCGCGCCCGCAGCGGGGAGGACCTCGTCGTCAACCACAACACGCGGCTCCTCGGTCGCAGCGGCGTGATCGAGGTGACCCTCGTCTGCGACCCGGAGGAGCTCCCCGCCGCCCTCCCGGCCGCCCAGGACATCCTCAAGGGATTCGCGTTCAAGCCGGGCCACAAGTACTCGGAGTACCGCAAGGGGGACAAGGTCGCCGCCTACGGCCTGACGGCCCTCGTCGTCGGCGGGGCGGCGGCCGCGATGGTGAAGAGCGGGCTCCTCGGGAAGATCTGGAAGTTCGTGGTGTTCGGGGTGCTCGCGGTCGTCGCCGGCGTGCGCCGACTGTTCATGGGGAAGCGGGCCCCCGAGACGGCGAGCTGAGCCCCCGGCGCGGGCATGGAGGAGCTCGGCGTCCTTCTGCTCGTCCTCGGCGCCGTCTATCTCGCCGAGTGCGTCCTGTGGCTGCCCCGGGGGAGCGCGGCGCTCGCGCGCCGCACCCTCCGGGGGTGGCGGCTCCTCTTCCCCGGGCGAATCTCCGGGAACGAGAGGCGGGGCGCGGTGCTCGCGGACCCGCTCCTCCCCGCGGGGCACGTCCTCGTCGTCCACCCGTGGCCCGTCTCCCTCTCCCCGTCGGGGGTGCGCGCCGGCGCTCCGCACGTCCTCGAGGCGGACGAGCGTCCTCGGGGGGACGGCGAGTTCCTCGCCTACGAACGGCTGGGCTCTCTCGCGGTCCGAGGCCGGGACCTGATCGTCGACAGCCGGGTCTTCGTCTCCGCGGCTTCCCCCTCGGCGGCGCGCAGGCTGGCGGACCTTCTCGGCCGCCTCGGGCGTCTCCCGGAAACCGCGCGGGCGCGCGCCATCGAGGACGCCCTCGCCTCGTCCCTCGATTCCCGTGTCGTGGAGGAGCGTCTGGGAGTCCTGCTCGCACGGTCGAGGAGCCTCGGCCGGGTCTGCGGGGGGCTCCTCGTCTATCTCTTCCTCCTCGCGCCGATCGTGATGCGACAAGCGGGACCCCAGCGATCCTGGAAACCGCTCCTCGCGGGGCTCCTCCTCCTCGACGCCGCGGCGCTCCTCCTCTACCGGCGCGCCCATCGCGCCCTCTTTCCCGAGGATCGGGAGGAGCGTTGGGCCTCGCTCCTCGCGATGGCGCTCTCCCCGCCCGCGGCGGCGCGCGCCGCCGCTCACCTCTCCCGCGACCTCCTCGATGGCGTCCACCCGCTGGCGGCGGCGCGGGCCCTCTGTTCCGGACGGATCTACCGCGAACTCGCCCGCCGCGTCCTCCTCGACGTCCGCCACCCCGTCCGATCGGAATCCCTCGACGGGGATCCCCGGGCGGAATCCACGTCGGGGTGGTTTCGCGCCGCGCTCCTCCGGGCGCTCGAGCGCGACCTGCGGGCGGCGGGCGTCGATTCGGAGGCGCTCCTCTCTCCGCCGGAGCCCCACGATCCGGCGGCGCGCGCCTACTGCCCCCGATGTCGCGACCAGTTCGTGGGCGGCGCGGAGACCTGCCCGGACTGCGGCGGGCTCCCCCTGGTCGCGTTCCCGGATTCCCGGGCCTGCGCCTGACCCGACTCCCGGGACCGCGCTCCGCGTCGCCGGTCCTCATCCTCCTCGAAGGAATGTCTCCACCGTGAGGGCCTTCACCCCCGGCGCGAGCGCCGTCGCAGGCGTCGTCCCGGGAGTGCCCCGGTGGACGACGATCCCCCTCGCGCGGCGCCCCTTCACCCGCGGGAGGAGCGCCGCGATCCCCCTCGCCGCGTCCGGACCGACGGTCCGGGACCACTTCGTCTCGACGAACCCTAGCCCGCCGTCCCGCCCGGGGACGACGAAGTCGACCTCGAGGCCCTGGTGGTCCCGGAAGAAGTAGATCTCGCGCGTGCGTCCCTCGTTCGCCTGGTTCTTCCCGATCTCGGAGGCGAGGAAGGCCTCGAAGACCCCGCCGATGAATGCGGAGCCCTCGAGGGCGGCCAGGCTCTCGAAGCCGAGGAGGAACGAGAGCAGTCCCGTGTCCGTCCAGTAGAGCTTCGGGCTCTTCACGATCCGCTTCGCGAAGTTCTCGAAGTAGGGGGGCACGATCTGGACGAGGCCCGAGGTCTCGAGGACATTCAGCCACTGCGTGATCGTCGGGACGGAGACTCCGAGGGGGGCCGCGAGGTCCGACTTGTTGCGGATCTGCCCGTTGCGGGCGGCCGCCAACCCGAGGAAGCGACGGAAGGTGCCCAGGTCCTTGACCGCCGTGACCGCGCGCACGTCTCGCTCGAGGTAGGTCTGGACGTACGACCGGAACCAGGCCCGGGAGCGGGACGGCTCGAGGACGACCTCCGGGAAGCCCCCGCGAAGGAGGTCCCACGTCCCCGCTTCCCGGAACGAGAGGGGAGGGAGGTGGAACACCGCGGCCCGGCCCGCCATCGACTCCGTCACGCCCGCCATGAGCGAGAAGTCCTGCGAGCCCGTGAGGAACCACCGGCCGTGCCGCCGAGGATCCGAGTCGATCCGCGTGCGGACGTAGGGGAGGAGGGCCGGGACGTTCTGGATCTCGTCGAGGATCGCCGGCGTCCGCGCCTCCTCGAGGAAGCCGCGCGGGTCCGCGCCCGCGCGGGCGCGCACGTCCGGATCCTCGAGGAGGTGGTAAGAGGCCCGCGGGAAGGTGCGGCGCAAGCAGGCCGTCTTCCCCGCGCGACGCGGGCCGGTGACGACGAGGGCCGGGAAGGACCTCGCCGCCCCGCGGAGCTCCGCCTCGAGCTCCCGCCGGATCCAGCGCATGTGCAAAATCTAAGATGCTTATCCACCGTACTCAGGAAGCCCCCACGGGCAGGGCGGCCTTCCAGACCGTGCTGGGCATCGGCAGCCACATCAGGGGTCCGACCTACAAGG